>JBHHVX010000028.1:0-32714 GCA_046754505.1 Phycisphaerae bacterium
TGTGTCGAGAAGGGATTCTCGACACAGCATTGCCAGAAGATGTGTCGAGAAGGGATTCTCGACACAGCACGGGGGACACAGCCCGGGATCATACGACGGCGCACGGGGCGAATCGAATGCTGACGGTGAGGGTGTCTCCCTCGGTCTTCGTTTCCATGTCAAAGGCGAGTTTCTCGAAGACGTGGAGCATCCGCGTGTTGGCGGCGAGCACATTGGCCGTGTAGCCCGCCAGGCCCTGCGAGCGGGCAATGTCGGTCAGCCGCCGAATCAACTCGCTGCCGATGCCTCGGTTCTGACAGGCGTCGGCCACGACGAACGCGGCCTCGCCGCAGTTCGTCTCGGGATCGCGGAGATAGAGTCCCATCCCGATCACGCGGGTGATGACGTCCTCTCGAATCGTCGCCACCAGCGTCATGTCGCGGTCGTAGTCGATCGTGCAGAACTTCTGGAGGTTCTTGTGCTCGAAGTACCTCTTGACCGCGAAGAACCGCTGATAGATCGTCTCCTGCGTGAACTGATAAAACATCTCGTGCAGCATCGGCTCGTCGGTCGGCTTGATGGGCCGGATGCGATAGGGTGTGCCGTCTTTTGTCCGAACGTTGGCCTCCAACGCCTTGGGGTAGATCGACGTCTTGACTTCGGGTTCGATCTGATCGCGATAGACGAATCGGCGCCGCTTGGCCTCGGCCAGCAGCCACGATCGAAACTTCGGATGGGCGATCTGAATCAGCGCCATGGCCCGCTCGCGGATGTTCTTTCCGTGCAGGAAGGCGATGCCATATTCGGTCACGACGAAATGGACGTCTCCGCGCGTCGTCACAACGCCGGCCCCGTCGCTGAGCTGCGGCACGATCCGTGAGACGTCGCCGTTGCAGGCCGTCGACGGCAGGGCGAGGATCGGCTTGCCTCCCCTGCTGCGGGCCGCGCCGCGAATGTAATCCACCTGTCCGCCGATTCCGCTGTAGAACCGGTCGCCGATCGAGTCGGAGCAGACCTGGCCGGTCAGATCGATCTCCAGACAGGTGTTGATGGCGACCATGAAGTCGTTTTTGGCGATGATGAACGGATCGTTGGTGTAGTCGCAGGGATACAGCTCGACGTTGGGGTTGTCGTCGACGAAGTCGTAGAGCTTGCGCGTGCCCATAAGGAAACTGGAGATGATCTTGCGTGGGTGCAACGACTTCTTGGCGCCGTTGATGACGCCCCGCTCGGCCAACTCGATCACGCCGTCGCTGAACATCTCGGTGTGAATGCCGAGGTCGTTGTGATTCGACAAGGCCCGCAGCACGGCGTCCGGGACCGCCCCGATACCCATCTGCAACGTCGAGCCGTCCATGATGAGCCGGGCGACATTCTCGGCGATCGCCCTGGTCTCGGCGCGCGGTTTGGGCGCGGGCAGTTCCGGGATCGGATGATCGATTTCCACCAGGAGATCGATCTGGTCCACGTGAAGGCCCGATCGGCCGAAGGTTCGCGGGAGGCTCGGATTGACCTGGGCGATGACCAGCCGGGCCGCCGCGATGGCGGCCGGCGCCATGTCTACATGGGTGCCGAGGCTGCATGCGCCGGCGTCATCCGGCGGTGTGACGGAGATGAGCGCGACGTCGATGGGGATCAGCCGGCGTTTGACCAGGTTGGGAATCTCCGAAAGGAAGACCGGCGTATAATCGGCTCGGGCCTTGGACACCGCCGTCCGGACGTTGGCCCCGATGAACAGGGCGTTGTGCCGAAAGACGCCCTCGAACCGCGGCTCGACATAGGGGGCGTCGCCGAGCGTCATCAGGTGGAGGATCGGGTTGTCGCCGAGCGGGGCGCCCTCCGCGACCAGGAACGGCAGAAGCCCCAGAGGCACCGCCGAGCCGGAGGACACGAATATCCGGTCGCCGGGACGGATATGAGAGATCGCCTCCGGCCCCGTCACGATCCTGCCACCACAGCGGTTCTTCCAATTCTCGTTCATTCTTTGTGCCTCAATTGTGGAGGAAGCCATCCTCGCTCGCCGGGCCGTCGGCGGCGTCCTCGTGTGTGTTTAGCGTGCGTCCTAAAACCTCTGTGGCACGGGCGTCCCGCCCGTGTACACACCGCCGAGACGGCGGTGCCACAGGACTCTTGGGATGCACTCTTAGCGTGCTTGGCGCGTCTGTCAGAGCTCGCCCGGAGCGGCCGCGACGGGTGGCACGCTGACCCACTCGCTCGCGCTCGGGGCTCGGATCAGATCCATCAGCGGCGGTGTTGGACGTCAACACGCTAAGCAAGTACGTGCCTGCCCATCCGCCTACGCTGGTTGTCATATCGGATTGTAGCGTCCGTTGAATCAGTCGCCGGCCGCGCCGGGCATGACCGTGCGTCCGTTTTGTCGGTCCTCCGGCTGCTCAGGCCCGAATGCGTCCCGCCAGGGCCGCCACCAGCGCCGCGGATGCGATCACCGCCAGCCAGGTGGCGCGCGGCCAGCGGAAGTGGTAGAGGCGGACGAGGTGTCGCAGGTATTGGGCTTGCTGTCGCCACGTGAGTTTGCTGTCGCCGTGGAGCCGGTCGGAGAACTCGATGGGGACCTCGACGACGCGACGGCACCGAGCCTTGACCAGAATCTCCAGACCGATCTTGTAGCCGATTGGATTCAGCCCCGCCGCGTGGGCGCGGTTCAGCGTCTCTCGCCGAAGGCAGAAGAACCCGGCCATCGGATCGCGGGCGCGGGTCAGCGGCCGGGCGAGCAGCGTCGCACCAATGGAGTTGATCCGCCGGGCGAGTCCCCAGTCGTCCCGGGTCGAGCCGCCGGCGGCATAGCGCGAGCCGATGCAAAACTCGGCTCGGTTTTCGGCGATCGGGGCGATGACCGCGGGCACGGCCTCCGGTGGATGGGACAGATCGGCATCCATGCAGAGGAGGATGTCGTGGCGGGCCTCGGCGAAGCCCCGGACGACGGCCGAGGACAGGCCGCGCTCGCCGGTTCGGACGATCAGCCGAATGGGGTGCGTCGCAGCCAGAGACTCGACGACGTCCTGTGTGCCGTCACCGCTGTCGTCGTCGACGATGATCAATTCGGCTGAGATCCCCGCCTCGTTCAGCGCGTGGAAGAGCCGCTCCGTAAGTATGGGGATATTCTCCGCCTCTCGAAACGTGGGGACGACGATGGAAACGCTCTCGCCTGGCACGCGGGAGATTGTAGCGTGGCTTGCGTCCGGCGCGCCTGTGGCGCGGCAATGTCGACTGCCTCAGCCGGCGAGCAGCGTCGCCACGAGAGCGGTCGCGTCGTTCAGGTCGATCTGAGCATCGTTGTTCACGTTGGCGTTTTCGATCGGGCAGTCGGGCATCACGGCCTCGTAGCCCGTGGGGTCGACCAAGGCCGTCACAAACCAAGCGATGTCGCCGCCGTCGACGAAGCCGTTGCAGTCGAGGTCACCTGGGTTGGACAGCGGCGTGAGAGTCAGCGTCCGATTCGTGGCCACGTGGTCGAGGAGGGTAACGTCACCGTTGGTCCACTCGATGCGCACCTGATCGATGATCGATGCGGTACCCAGACCGAAGTGGGCCGACATTTCGCTCTGACTGAGGTGGTTGCACCCGGCGTCGATCGTGCGGAGCTGTGTCTGGCCGCCGGCCGTGAGGATGACCCGACTTCCGACGCCGTTGGGAGCGATGGAGGCGTCCGCGTGCGTGTCCAGGAAGATTCGCAGCCATCGGGTGATCGACGCGGACAACTCGTTTCGAAACAGCATCAACGGCCCGAGGTTTGAGAAGATGACGACGTCTTGATCCCCGTCGTTGTCGTAATCGAACGTGAGCAGGCCGCGTCCCATCAGCGTATGGGCCAATCCAGCGGCGGCCGCGGCCTCGGTAAAGGTGCCGTCTCCGTCATTGAGCCAGAGGTAGGTTGGCTCGTCGGACCATTCGAACTCCATGTCGCCGTTGACACCGGGCCATCCGTTGGTCTCGATGATATCCAGCAGGCCGTCGTGGTTGGCGTCGACGGCCACGGTTCCCCATCCCCAGCCGCCGTCATTTACGCCGGCGGGTACGGAACCCTCGAGATAGAGGTGGTCGCCCACGTTCACATAGAGCATATTGCCGGTGCCGGGGACGTTGAACATGCCGCTGTTGAGCGAAGAGACCGAGGTGACGTACCAGTCGAGACGCCCGTCTCCGTTAAAGTCGCCCACCGTCTGCCCCATGCCGTTTCCGTCGAGGCCCGTGCCGGAGGCGGTTGTGCTGTCCGTGAAGGTTCCGTCGCCATTGTTGACAAAGTAGCGGCTCGTGGCGAAGTCGGCCGCGATGAGCAACTCGGGGTAGCGGTCGCCGTCCATGTCGACCCATCGCGGCGAGAATCCTCGGAGGGACAGATCGAAGACGCCGGCAGCAATACTGACGTCTGTAAAGGTGCCGTCGCCGTTATTTCGGAACAGACGGTTTCCGCCGGAGCCGCCCATCCAGCCGGCGACGAAGAGGTCCAGGTCTCCATCGAGGTCATAGTCTCCAAAGGCGGCGCCGAGGCCGTCGGGGATGAGCGGGCTGGTGCGGTCCAGGCCGGCCGCCACCGCCACGTCTGTAAACGTGCCGTCGCCGTTGTTGTGATAGAGGTGATGTTGGCCCGGCTGGGGTGCGGCGACGGACGGGCCGAAGCTGGTCACGAACAGGTCGAGCCGGCCGTCGGCGTCGTAATCCGCGACCGCGGCTCCGATGTCCATGCTCAGCCCGCCAAGCCCCCACGCGGTGGCCTGCTCGCTGAAGGTCCCGTCGCCGTTGTTGATGAAGAGCTTGTTCGGAGTGCCGCCGGTCGTGACGACGAACAGGTCCTGAAAGCCGTCGTTGTTGAAGTCGCCGGCCGCGCCGCCGGACGTGAAGGGTGCGACATTGTAGAGGCTGATGACGAGCTGCAGGGCCGGATCGTGAAATGCGACCGTTCCCGCATCGAGCGTCTGGTCGGAAAACAGCGCCTGAGCCCGCGCCTCGCCTCCCGCGAGGCAGCCGACCAACCCGGCGACTGCCAGACCGGCGGCCCAGTGGCCGGTTCGTACAATGCCTTCCCCCGGCGCAAGACGCGCTGCGAACATGTTCTGCCCTTCCGGACTCGCCCGGCGCACCTGCGCACAGGCCCGTGCGCGAGTTCACGCGGCGAATCGATTCTCGGCCGCAGGGTCTCCACTTGAAATGTCAATCGGGTCAGGGTCGACCATGAATCGTCGGATGGGTCGCACGCCAACCGAGTGAACCCTGCTATGTTTTCAGCGGCCGGGTCCTCTTGAAAACACCGACGAGGAAGAAAAGCCCTCTGAAGTGCAATCTCCACCCAGCCTTGTTTGAGGCAGTGTACCGCCGAGCGAGGGTCGTGTCAATAGCGATGTTTCTGTTTGGCGAGCCTTGCCGACTCCGTGGCGCATAGAGGGACGCGCAGGATGTCGCCCGCCACAATCGTATCAGTGCGATGTGCGAGCCGTGGGCGGTGTTACGGCGCAGGTTTGCTGGGGGCGGCTGTGTCCTCGGGCAGGTCGGGCAGCCCGGCGATGGCGTCGGTGAGCGCGAGAGACCGCTCTGTCGATGGCGGGAATGTTTCTTCTCCGACGAGCGCACTCGCGTCGGATTCCGCCGTCGCCGCGCGATCTTCGCGATGTTCCGCCCGGAGCTGTTCTGCCCACATCCGCAGAAGCCGGATGCGGACCCATTGAGTCATGAGACGGGCCGGCTTGCGCGTTGCCTTGTCTTCGTGACGAAACCAGTGCCGGACGCGCGTGCCGAGCTTGAGGCACAGGGACAAGCCTGCTACGGGTTGCCCGGCCTCGCCCAGGGCCAGACAGCGTTGGAGACGGGTGTAGAAACCGATTCGAGCATAGGCCGGTGGCGTGAGCGAAGGCCGCAGGACCTGTGTGGCCCGCTTCGGCCGATCGGCGAGGCGGTAGGCCACGCCCTGCCAGAGTCGCGCGGATTCGACGATTCCGCTGTTCGGATCGTCGAGATAGATGGCAAGCTCGCTGCAGGCGTCGAGGAGGTGGCGGCGCGATGCGTCGTTCAGCGGCGGGGGCGCCAAGGTCGCGAAAAGATTCGCGAAGCTCCGCAAGGCGTCGAGGCGGTCCTCGACGTCCCGGCGTTCATCAGCGTCCGTGTCGCCGGCTTCCCGGAGGCGGTCGGCCGCCGTGTCGAGGAAGCCGACGGCCTCGGAGGCGAGGGTAACGTGCTCGCCGCGGCAGCCTGGGCGCCCGACGAGTACGCAGGTCAAGGACGGAGCGCACTGGCGAGCGAGGATGTACTGTGCGACCGCCAAGGCGGCGCGAGCCTGGTCCCACGGCGAAGAGGCGTCGGCCAGCGCACGTTCGAGCCGCGTTCGGGTTGGGTCCTGAATCGGTGCCACGGAAGACGTGGTGACCGCGGCGGGGACGGGCCTGGACGTCGCCTGCGTCGTCGCCGGCTGGGTAGACGTCGGTGGGGTGGCGGCGCCCATCGAACCGCGGGTTGCCAACAGGCCGGCCGCCAGCGCCAGCGTCGTCATCAATCTGGCGCATGCTCGAGATTCGATGATCGCCTGCCCCATGTCTGGTAGGAGTTCCACCGGTGTGTACACGCCTTCGATCTCGCTGGTCGCTTTCGGTTACGCGGGATCGTTGGCCGATCCTTGCACGCGGACCGGGTCGATTATAGGGAGGAGGTTGGGAGCGTCAAACCGGGTTGGGTCCGAAGGCCGGGCCGGAAGCGCGTGCAAGCGTTCGGGTTGTCGGTCCGTGTGGGACAATCAATACAAACGCGAGACCGGCGCTCGGTGCGCTGTCGAGGACCGCTCCTAAAGGTTGATAACCCGGGCCGCCGATTCTATGGTGGAACTCGCCGGGGTCCTCTGCTCAACGACCGGAGTTGCTTATGTCGAGTCGACGCGCCGCCGGCGCCGGTATTCTTGCCGCCGTGACCGTGCCCCTTCTCACGTTCTTCTCGGGCTGTGGGACTGTCGTGCAACCGCTGCCCGCCGCGATTGCGGGATTCAGCCTTCAAACCCTCCAGGACATTCAGAGCGATGAGCGATTGACCGATGATGAACGTCGGCAGCGCATCCGCGACCTGGTCGGCGCTCCGAACGACGATGCCGGGGACCGACTCGTCGACTTTCTCCTGAACGTGATCGTCCCCTGATCGTCCAGTCCCAGACCCCGCGCTCGAATCTCCCAGCGGAGCAATGTGCGGCGTGAGGTCGATGTCCGCGTGTGGGTCGCACGGGACGACGGAACGGCGCGGATCGCCTTTGGCTATGGCGTGCTCCGTTTCGTATATTTGTACCATTGGAGGATCTGAAGATGATGGACAGGAAGCGATGGTTTTCGGCCCTGCTGACGGCGGGCCTGGTGATGGCCTGTGCGGCGGGTTGCGACGTGATCGCGGTTTTCGGTCCTCCGCGAACGACCGATGGCGGCGGCGGCAGCATCCTGTCGGCCGGATCGAAGGTGGCGCTGGGGCAGATGACCAACCTGACGCAGGACGAGCTGCAAATCCTCAGCGATCAGGTCAACAGTCTCATTACGGCGGCCAACCCGAACGTGCCGGTTCAGGAGTTGACGAACGCACAGGCGGACGGGTTCATCGATTTCCTGAAACAGAACGCGGTTCCGGGCAGCAGCGCGGCGGGTTTGAACTCGATTGACGATATCCAGACGTTCACCCAGGCCGCCATCGCGGACCCCACCATCCTTGTGGTGCCCCAGTCGCTCATCGACGCCTTCGCCGGCACGACCGATGAGATTGACACGTCCAACATCGACGTGAATCAGTTGTTCGACTCGGTGTTCAGCGGTCTGACGCCCAGCACCGGCGGCACAGCGAATCCGTGATCGGTCCGGCCGAGGTTCGAGACCATCCGATCCGGAATCCACTGAGAGAATCAAGGCAGCCCGCTCGACCGGAGGAGAGCGGGCTGTCTTTATGTTTCGTCCTATTTGTCTCTTGATATCGGTTCTGGCCGGAGGACCGCTTCCTCACGGTCGCGGTTCTGACCCATTGCGCTTCTGACCAACATCGGAAAGGGTATCAGGGCGGGCACTGCCCGCCTTTCTTGCGGCCGCGGCCTCACAATCTCAGCCGGCCTGGTCGCTCGTGGTGGGCGGTGCCCACCCGACCGATCCAAGTGACCCACCCGTGCCGCTGTTCGCGGTCTTGCACGTCGAGTAGGATATGCTCGTTGTCGGTGGCGGCGTGGCGGCCCCGGCGGATTCGGATGGAGACCGGTGTTCAGCGGAATCATTGATGCGGTCGGCTGCGTGCGTGCGTGTGAGGACGCGCCCTCTGGAAAGACGCTCGTCATTCAGGCGGCCGACTACTGGGGCGACGCGGCCCTCGGCGCCAGCATCGCCATCGACGGCGTCTGTCTGACGGTCACCCGAATCGACGGCGCCGCCGCAGCATTCGACGTCGTCGCCGAAACGCTCCGCCGCACGACGCTCGGAGCCCTGCGTCCGGGCGGCGCCGTCAATCTGCAGAAGTCGATGTCTGTCGGGCAGCGCGTCGATGGCCACTTCGTTCAGGGACATGTGGACGCGATGGCGACGGTCGTGCGAACGGAGCGCTCCGCCGCCGAGTCACTCTGGTGGCTTGAGCCGGACCGCTCGGCCATGGCCTGTATCATTCCCAAAGGCTCGGTCGCCGTGGACGGCATTTCGCTGACCGTGGCGGCCGTTCGGGACGGACGTTTCAGTGTCGCGTTGATTCCTACGACACTTGATCGGACCACGCTCGGCCGCAAGCGCGAAGGCAGCCGCGTCAACATCGAAACCGACATTCTCGTCCGCACCGTGGTTCACTGCCTACAATCCATCGGAGCATCGGCCGCGGACCGGGCCGAAGGGCTGACGCTGGACTCGCTGCGTCGGTCCGGCTTTGCATGAGACGATGCGGACCCGCGTTATGGGGCTGGTCCTGCCGGGTGTAAACGGAGAGACCTGTGCGTCCGTTCGGTGAACAAAACGGCTGGCGACTGACCATCGGCATCACGATGGGCGATCCGTCGGGCATCGGCGCAGAGGTCATCGTCAAGGCCCTGGCCGATGAATCCCTGCGCCGCAGCGGTCGGTTCATCATATACGGCCTGCACGAGCCGATCGCCTACGCCGCCGACATGGCCGAGCTGAATCCGTACTGGTTCCGCCGGCCGTTCGACGAGGTGTCCCGAATCGAATCGGGCGTCGTCGTGGCGGATTTCGATGAGATTCCCCTGCCGGCGCAGCCGCCTCGGCATCCCACGGCCGAAGCGGGCCGCGCGTCGATGCGCTTCGTTGAGGCGGCGATCCGCGATGCCCGGGCGGGACGGATCGACGCGATCGTGACCGGTCCGATCCACAAGACGGCGTGGCAATTGGCCGGCTACTCGTTTCCCGGCCACACCGAGCTGCTGGCCCGGCGGTTCAAGACTCGACGGGTGACGATGATGTTTGCGGGCGGGCCGCTTCGCGTGGCCCTGGCCAGCATCCACGAACCGCTCTTCGGCCTATGGCACAAGTTCACCATCGGTCTCGTGTTCCAGCCGATCGACCTCCTGCATCAGGCGCTTCGCGACTGGTTCGGGATTCCCGATCCGACGATCGCCGTCGCCGGGCTGAACCCGCACGCCGGCGAAAACGGCCACATCGGTGACGAGGAGACGCGCATCATCGAGCCGGCCATCGTCATGGCCCGGGAGGCCGGCATCGACGTCATCGGCCCGATTCCGGCGGACACGCTGTTTCTTCGCGCCGCCCACGGCGAGTTCGACGGCGTCGTCGCGATGTATCACGACCAGGGTCTTATCCCCGTCAAGCTGCTCGCCTTCGAGGAGTCCGTCAACATCACGCTCGGACTGCCGATCATTCGCACCAGCGTCGATCATGGCACGGCGTTCGACATTGCCGGAAAGGGCCGGGCGGACTGCGGTTCCATGAAGTCCGCCATCCGGATGGCGATCCAGCTCGCCTCGCAAAGCTCCAAAAAAGAGACTGATGTAGCCAAACCCACGCAGCCGGTCGATCTCGTCCGTTGACGAGGGTGCTCGAGAAGCCTTTTCGCTTCTCTTCAAACACCCGCTGAGGGTCGGCACGGGTGATCACGGGGCCGAGGGACCATTCGGTGTGGTCGCCGAGCGGCGGCGGCGTGATCTTCGTCCGTGCCAGGCAAGAAAGAGCACAAGCGGGCCAAGCGTCAGGACCGGGAACGTGATGCACGGAAAGCCCACGGGCGGGGCACCGGCGGCGCAGTCGGGCTGTTCGAAGTCGGCCCGCGCCTCTGTGACGACCCGACCGTCCATGGCGCTGATCGCCGGCAGACCGAGCAGATCGAGCGCGGTGGCCGCCGCGTCCATGATGCGGACCTGGTTGCACAGCTTGCGTCCCACGGCGATGCCCGGGCCGTTCAGGATGAAGGGAATCAGGCGATCGTCGGGGATGTCGAAGCCGTGCGTGTTCAGATGGCCGCCGTGGTCGGACGTGATGATCAGGACCGTCTCGTCCCGGATGCCTTTGGCGGTCAGGGCGTCCAGGATTCGGCCGATCGCCGCGTCGACGCTCCGGACCGCGTCGAGATACGGCCCCGACATCCAGCCGTCGCGATGCCCGGTCTTGTCCGGGTCCCCAAAGTGGATGAAGAAAAGCCGCAGATCCTCGCTTTCGATCGCCGCGATGACCTCATCGGCGAGCGAGTCGACATCCGCCGTAAACTTCCAGACCTTGACGCCCTCGGCCTCGCCGAGAAAGCCCAGTTTTGTCTTGTTGATGAAGAATCCGACGTCCAGGCCGGCGTCGGTTGCCACGTCGAATATCGTCGTCGCCGTGATGCGCCCCGGGATGTCTGTGTTGATCAGGACGCCGTGTCGCGCGATGCTCAGCCCGGTCACCATCGACGCGTGGTTGGGCAACGTGATGCTGGGTAATTCGTCGACGGCCGTCGCCTGATAGCTTCCGCCGGCGATCAGCCCCTGAAGGACCGTCGCTCCCGCACGGTCGATCGCGTCCGGTCGAAGGCCGTCGCTGCTGATCAGCATGACGCGCGCCGCGCCGCCTGACGACTGCGCCGCAGCGACACCCGGCCCGACGACGAGCACGATCAGGATGGTTCGGAGCAAGCGGGCCACGGTGTGATTCTATATCGGCCGACATGACCGGACAACCTGTCGCCGCGTGAATGCGCGACATCGGGTGCGCGACAGAATGGTCGGACCGGTGAATCCCGGGGCACTGGCGGACAAGCCGCCAGTGGCACCGGCGCAGGCTGGAAGCCTGTACCACAACAGAGCCTGCATGACAACAGAGCCTGCATGACAACGAAGCCTGCGCCACGATACAGCCCGCACGACAACTTGGCTGGCATGGGGCACCGACACCTCGTCCGCTCGGTCACGGTCGCGGTTCGGATCGGGGAGTAGGACGCCCGCCCTTCGCTTCGGGCGCGGATTATGGGCGGGATTCGTCGTTGGACTGTTGCAGCGATTGTAACAGCCGGGCGTGCATGGTCGGCGTGCCGGCGAGCATCGGGAGGTCCTCGCCGTCATAATGCGCGACATCGATCGGCCAGAGGGCGCTGCCGTCGCCGCTGGTGATGCGGCCGCCCGCCTCGGTGATGAGCAGCGAACCGGCGGCGATGTCCCACAGCTTGCACTCGCGGGCATAGGCGGCGTCCATGATCCCGGACGCCACCCGGACCAAGTGCAGGCAGAGCGATCCGAGATTGCGAAACAGATAGGCGTCGAGCCAGGGTCGTACCGCCTGCGGCATGGGCCGATGCCGAAACGACGACAGCGCGACGGTCGTATCCCGACCGATCGGTCGATCGACGGAGCGCAAAGGCTTGTCCTCGAAGAACGCACCGCCCCCTCTCACGGCGGAATAGACCGCGTTCCCGGTCGCATCAAAGACGGCACCGGCCACCGGCTCGCCCGCGCGCAGGACCGCGACCGACACGGCATACACGTCCATCCTCCGGGCGTAGTTCCGCGTGCCGTCGATCGGATCGACCACCCAGCAGTAGTCGGCGTCTGCGGCGGCGCGGTGGCGTTCGGGGCGGGGCACGGCCTCCTCGACGAGAATCGCGTGATCCGGGTGCCGTTCGCCCACGACGGCCAGGATCGCCTCCTGCACGGCGTGATCGGCCTCGGTGACCGGCGTGCCGTCGGCCTTGCGGGTGGAGGTCACGCGGCCGAACCAGCTCGCGGCCATCTCGCCGCCCAGCCGGGCCAATTCGACGGCAGTCTGTCGCAGGTCATCGTGCTTCATCGCAGCAGTCATAGGCTGAACACTGGGTTCCGTTCAACGTCCGAGCTTCGCCGAGCGACATGATACCCGATTGCGGGCCGGCCGGACCGCAACCATGGATCAGGTCGGCTCGTCTCACGGTGGTGGCGTTTCGGCTTTCCTTTACACGGTTGCTGATTCGTGGTATCAAGCCGTTTTCAAAACGATGGTTCCGGAGGTCATAGCCATGCAGTTCACGTTGTCGAGATTTTCCCGATTCACGGCGGTGTTCGCCGTGCTTGCGGCCGGTTGCGCGCAATCGCAAGGCCCCGACGGGCCGTTGGTCTATCCGAAAACGAAGAAAGTCAACCAGGTCGACGACTATCACGGGACGAAGGTCGCCGATCCGTACCGCTGGATGGAAGACCTCGATTCGCCGGAGACGGCCGCCTGGGTCAGGGCCGAGAACAAGGTGTCGTTCGGCTACCTCGAGCGGCTCCCGGCTCGCAACCGGCTCAAGCAACGGTTGACCCGGCTCTGGGACTACGAGAAGTACGGCGTGCCGTTCAAGGAGGGTGGGCTGTACTTCTTCAGCAAGAACGACGGCCTCCAGAATCAGAGCGTGCTGTACGCGACCGACGCACTGACCGCCGCCCCGCGCGTCCTGCTCGATCCGAACACGCTCTCCGCCGACGGCACCAAGGCCCTGTCCGGCATAGACATCAGTGACAATGGTCAATATCTGGCCTACGGCGTCTCCGACGGCGGCTCGGACTGGAAGACGCTCCATGTCCGCGACGTCGGCACGGGCAAGGACCTGCCGGACGTGATCGAGTGGGTCAAGTTTTCAGGTCCGTCGTGGACGCCCGACGCGCAGGGCTTCTACTACAGCCGCTATGACGAGCCGACAGGCGACACGCTCCGCGAGGCCAACTACTTCCACAAGCTCTACTACCATCGGCTCGGCACGCCGCAGGCCGAGGACCGGCTGGTCTATGAGCGGCCCGATCACAAGGAGTGGGGCTTCGGCGGTCACGTCACCGACGACGGCCGCTACCTGATCATCAGCGTGTGGAAGGGCACGGAGCGCAAGAACCGCGTGTATTACAAGGATCTTCAGGCTCCGGACGGCAGGGTCGTCAAGCTGCTCGACGACTTCGATGCCGAGTACGTCTTTATTGACAACGACGGGCCGGTCTTCTGGTTCCGAACGGACCTGGACGCCCCGCGCGATCGAGTCATCGCCATCGACACGCGCAAGCCCGAGCGTGAACACTGGAAAGAGCTGATCCCGCAGGCTCCGGAGACGCTGCGCGGCATCAACGTCGTCGGAGATCGGTTCATCGCCTCCTATCTGAAGGACGCGCATACACAGGTCAAGGTATTCGGGCTGGACGGCACATTGGCTCGCGAGGTGGCCCTGCCCGGGATCGGTTCGGCCGGCGGCTTCGGCGGCAAACGCAGCGATATGGAAACGTTTTACTTCTACACGAGCTACGGCACGCCGACCACGATCTACCGCTACGACGTGCCGACGGGCAAGAGCACGGTCTTTAAGAAACCGACAGTGGCATTTAACCCCGACGATTATGTGACGAAGCAGGTCTTCTACAGCAGCAAGGACGGCACGCGGATTCCCATGTTTCTGACCTACCGCAAGGGGCTGAAGCGCGACGGCCACAATCCGACCTACCTGTATGGCTACGGCGGCTTCAACATCGCCATCACACCCGGCTTCTCCGTCAGCAACCTCGTCTGGATGGAGATGGGCGGTGTCTATGCCGTGGCGAACATCCGCGGCGGTGGCGAATATGGCAAGGAGTGGCACGATGCCGGCCGGCTGGCCAACAAGCAGAACGTCTTTGACGATTTCATCGCCGCCGCCGAGTGGCTCATCTCCAACAAATACACGCGTCGTGAAAAACTCGCCATTGGCGGCCGCAGCAACGGAGGGCTGTTGATCGGAGCGTGCCTGACGCAGCGGCCCGACCTCTTCGGGGCGGCCCTGCCGGGCGTCGGCGTCCTCGACATGCTCCGCTTTCACAAGTTCACGATCGGGTGGGCCTGGACCTCGGACTACGGCAGCTCGGACGACTCGGAGCAGTTCAAGACCCTCTACGCCTACTCGCCGCTCCATCACGTCAAGAAGGGCACGGCCTATCCCCCCACGCTCATCACGACCGCCGACCACGATGACCGCGTGGTCCCCCTGCACAGCTTCAAGTTTGCCGCGACCCTTCAGGAGGCTCAGGCCGGGGACGCGCCGATCCTCATTCGTATCGAGACCCGAGCCGGCCACGGGGCGGGAAAACCGACGTGGATGGTCATCGAAGAGCAGGCCGACCTGTGGGCGTTCCTAGTCAAGAATCTCGGCATGAACGAGGCAGCGATTCTGAACTGAGAGGGTGTTTGAAGGGAAACGAACTGATCAGAGCCGTCCTTGACACCTCGTGTCAAGGTTGAGGAGGCGGGGTTCGTGGCCGAGCGGGGTCCGCTTCCTCACGGTCGCGGTTCTAAAAAGGGCTTTTCAGACACGCTTTGAGTCCGCGCGCGTGGGAGAGGCGTCGGGCGGGCCGCGTTGCGCGAAGGAGGATCGATGGCGAGGGCAGACTGGTTTGATGTCTTGATCCTCGGCGCCGGTCCCGCGGGGGCGGCCGCGGCCGCGGCCGCGGCCCGGGCCGGGCTTCGCACGGTCGTCTGCGATCGTGGCCCCGCGCCGGCGAGCGGGCCACGCTTGGAATGGCTGAACCCGGCGGCGCCGCCGTTGATTGATCAGGTCGGCGTCACGCTCAGCGACGCGGGGGTCGCCACCCTCGATCGCGTCAAGTTCATCGACGTGGCCGGGCGGCTGGAGACGCGGGTTCCGCTGGAGGAGCCGGTCGTGCTCGTCGATGTCACCCGCCTGACCGACGGCTTCCTTCAGGCGGCCCGGAGCGCCGGAGCGGAGTGCAACCTGTCCGTGCCCGTCACGCGGATCGAGACTCATGAAGACCATGTTGTCCTGCGTGATGCGGGCGACGGCCGATGGGCGAGCCGATTGCTCCTGCTCGCCGATGGCGCCGACGCCTCCCTTGAAAGAGACCCACGTCTGAAGATGGATGTGCCGGCGTCGGGCCTTGCCGCCTGTTGCGAGCGGATGGCCGTCGCCCGGTCTGTCCGCCGTCGCAAGGTCGATCGACACGTCGAACTCTCGATCATTCTGAACGCCCGCGAGCCGACGAGCTATGGTTTCGCGTATGCGTTCAAGGGTGTTGAGGCGGTCGGGCTGGTCGTCTCCGCCGCCACCCAGGAGGCCGCCGGCGAGTTTGACCGGCGCGTGCGGCGGTGGGCGGATGCGGGAATCCGTCCCGCCGCAAACGAAACAATGGACACCGTGCGCGTTCGCGCGATCCCCCGCGGCGTGGCTTTGGAGAGGGAGACCCATGTCGGCAAACATGCCCTGCTGATCGGAGACGCCGGCGGTTTCGTGCCGGCGCTGAGCCACGACGGTCTATATGCAGCCATCCGATCGGCACGGATCGCCGTTGAGGTCTGTGCGGCCGCACTCACCGCGCCGCAGTCACAGGACGTGCTGGCGGAGTATGACGTGCGATGGCGGCGCGAGCTCGTCGACACGCTCCGTCTGCCGAATTCGGATCTCCGCTTCCTGATCCCCATCGTGTTTTCCCACGGCGTCATGGCGAGCCGCATGGCCCGGGCCTTCGTGGCGGGCGAGAATATCTGACACCGGCCGCGCGCCGGCCCGCCCCCGCCATGCGCTCTTTTCGGTAGGCACGATCTACGTCCCCTGCCCGCCCGGCGATCCCGGCCCACAACATCTAGTGGTCATGATTATAGGACGTCATGGCATGAGTTTCCGGTCGGGCGGTCCCCGCCACAGTTTCGAGTACTGGCAACCCCCGCCAGATCGCGCCAGGGCCGATAATGAAACTTCGATTGGGGCTTTGTGAAAAACGTCACAAATCGGCCCTGTACTACATATGGTGGGGCTTCGGCAGAATCTCGAAACATTTTGGCGCAGCCTACCGATACTGTTAAGAGCCGAGACGTGACCGGACTGGACCTCACCCGCCAGTGCTCGCGGGCCTCGCCTGCCGGTTGCCTGTTGTACGAACGGCCCCGAGTTCGAGTAACAGCCAAACAACAGGACGCGACAAAAACCCGCCGAACCGAACGATTGGCCCGCTGACCTCGTATTACAGAGAGGCACGGGTAGGACCAAAACAGAGAGGTGGTTATGAACGAGATCAGCACTGTGACCGGCTTGGCCTCGAGCGCGACGCTTCGCGAGTTTGTGGAACAGGCGGCCCCGCCGGCGAAGTCGGCGTCTGCACCCGCCGGCGATCGCGTTGAGATATCGGAACTGGCGCAGTTCCTGAGTCGCGTGGCCGACTTGCCCGATGTTCGTGTCGAGAAGGTGGCGAACGCCCGCCGGTCCATCCTCCGTGGCGACTATGAGACACCGGCAAAACTCGACCACGCCATCGAGAAGTTACTGACCGATCTGTGATGACCGCATCCGGAACGCAACGCTCCTCCTTCCGTTGCGAACTGGCCTGCCGAAGCGGGTTGTGGCCACCGGCCGACCCGTTTCGGCACTTTTTTTTTGCGCCGCGCAGCCGGCGCATCGCTTCCGGATTGAACCGCCGGGAATCTATTTGAGTTCGACAGACCAGTACGCGTTGTCCAAGAACGCCTTCCAACTGGCATAACGCCCGTCTGTCAGCTTGACCGTCAGTATCGGGTTTCGACGGGGTTTTCGCGGCGGCGTGATGAGGTGGAGGCCCGCCTGCGTCGGTGTTCGGCCGCCCTTTTTGATGTTGCACTTCAGGCAGGCGCAGACGATGTTCTCCCACGAGGACGTGCCGCCCTGGCTTCGTGGGATGACGTGGTCCAGCGACAGATCGCTCGTGGCAAACTTTCGCCCGCAGTACTGACACCGGTTGCCGTCGCGGGCGTAGATGTTGCGCCGGTTGAACTTTACCGTCTGTCGTGGCAATCGATCATATATCGACAGTCGTATGATCCTCGGCACGGCGATGTCGAATCGCACCGTCCGGATCCAATCATGCGCGTCCGGCTCGAATTCGCGGGCAAGGTGGCTCAGCTCGCACCAGTCCGTGAAATCGTAGGAGGTGTATTGCCCCTCCTCGACATGAATCACTTCGGCCAGCTTGCGGAACAGCAGGCTGAACGCCCGCCGCACGTTGATGACGCGGATCGGGAGATAGTTCCGGTTCAGAACCAGAACACTCGATGACAGTGCTGTCGGCCGGGCGATCATGGCAGCCGTTCCGCCTCGTCTCTTCCGCGAGAGTTCGGCAGCGAGCCGCGTTCGGGTCGTCCTCGAACCCGAAGACCGACGGTCCGTTCGTCTCCCGGCGGGTCTCCAATCCGTTGGATGCAGATATCCTGCGGCCGTTCCCCGTCTGCCGGATCCGCGAGCGAAGCCTGCGCGCGGGGAGCACCGCCGCTACTTATATTGTAGGTAATGACGGTGCGTGACGCAAGTCCCGACGGGTGCCACTGGCGGCTTGTCCGCCAGTGCTTTGAGGGATCGTGTCACACACGGGCATGGGCAGGCAAGCTGCCCGTGGCACCCCGCCGCCGGTTCTGCGACGGACTCCGGTCTTTCGAGGCTCTGCTGATCGGGTCGGACCGGGCAGATGCCGTCCGATGGCTCTGCCAGCCGTGGAGTCCACCAGCCTGGCCCGGCTGAGTTTCTCGAGCTTCCCGCGGGGCCACAGGCCGGCCACCTCACGATGCGTGACGTCGGCCGCGTTCGTCCCGACGTGTCACCCCGGCAGCCCGTCCGCCCGCATCGGTGCAACCCCTTGAAATGTTGTTGCCGGAAACGGCAGTGGTGTCACGGGCAACCGCCTGAAAGTAGACAGTTGATGAATACGGGAAGATCGTTCAGGTCGACGCCCCCGTCGTTGCTGCCGTCCAGGTCCGCGGCGCAGATCTCGGCGGCATTCCCGTTGCCGTTGACCAGAATCGCGCTGAAACGCTCGACGTCCCGCCCATCGAGGGCCGCGTCCAGATTGACATCGCCCGCGAGGATGATCGCGCAATCGATGGGGACGGCATTGGCCGATGGAACAAACGCCCGGGGAGCGATGGCCGCCGGCGTGCCGGGTTTGAACAGGCCGAGGGTGACCGCGCCCGGAAAGGCCTCGGGCGGGGCGTTGGCGACGAAGCGGAAGTTGTACAACGTGTCCCAACGAAGGGCGTTGGCGTTCGGGTTGGCGGCAAAGCTATCGGTGGACCAGGTCAGCGATCCCGCAGGCTGCGTGACGGCCCAGTCAGTGCCGTCATAGTTGACGCCGCCCAGGCCGTCGCCGCTGTGGTAATCGATGTCGTGGAAGCCGCTGCTGAGCACGATCACGCCGCTGGGAATCGGCACGAAAAAGGAGCCTCCCGCGCGATCGGAGTTCATGATGCCGAGCGAACTGCATGGCGTGGACTGGCAACTGCCGCAGGTCGGTTCGCTGACCGCGCAGGAGGTGTGGCGCAGCCAGCTCATGCCGATCTGCTCAAACCGCCCGTTCAGCAATCGATACATGTTGGTCGCCACGACGGGGTGGTTGCCGCTGGGGCCGGCGATGTATTCGGCGGGCGCAGCGCCAAGGTTGCAGCCGGTGCTGGCGAAGCTGAAGGCTCGAACCCCGTTGAGTGCGCCGTAGTAGTTGAAGTCGTCCGATCCGCCGCCGCCCCCCGTGAGTCCGACGCGGCTGACCGAGAGGTTTGGCAGCGCCACGGCCGATGACAGGGCCGCCACACAGATCAGAAAGACCCATGCCGGGACGATCAATCGGGAGGACAGGATCGTGGACATCGAAAGGCCTCCTTTGAAATGGACTGTCGCCTATTATGCCGGCGGCCGGAGCGGTGCACACAAAAAAAGTGCTCGATGGGAAAGGCGCCTGCATGCCGGCCCGCGCCGTCAAGATCATCCCGGAGATCGCACCTTGTGAGACTTCCGTTCACCGAGGCGGACGAGGAGTCGCCGGCGGAGGTGCGTCAGCGGCCGGAACAAGAGCCGGTGCCCGGCGATCCAGATGGGCGGGCGATGCGACCGAGCGATCTCGTCCGGACTGAGTTGATCGGGCCGAAGCCGCCGCCAGTGCTTGAGGAGGTGATAACGATCCGATTCTTGTAGCAGGGTCAGGATCCGACGCGCGATCCATGTGTTGCCGAGACGGTTGTCGGGCACGTGCCAGGATATCTGAAAATCGATCAGATAGGGGCGGCCATCCTCTCCGACGAGGATGTTTTCGCGCTTTTCGAGGTCGACATAAGCGATTCCGCGTCGGTGGAGATCGTCCAGGAGGGCGGCCAGCCGCGGGAAAAACCGGTCGTCGATTGGGTCGTTCTTCCGGAGCGGCCGGCCTTCGACATAAGCGTGGATGAATCCGGTGGCGCCCCACAGCCCCACGAGCTTCGGGATGCCGTCGACCCGGTCGAGCAGGCGGAAGAGCCGCACCTCGCGCCGGGCGAGAAAGCGGCCGATCCACGCCATGGGCACACCCATGATCGGGGCGCAGCGCCCGATCTTGAGCACAACATTATCGGAAGTTCGCTGATACAAGCCCGTCACGGCGAAGAAATCGTGCTTGAATGTTCGACGCCGACGATACAACGCCCCCTTGATTTGGAGGGTCTCCGGAAGATGCTGTTTGCCGAGCGCTCTGAGCCAAGTGTGTTGCATCAGTACCGATTCCACGAAGCAACGGACGACGTGGTGCCCACGTCACTGCGTGCAAAGTGTAGTCCGATCCATCCCCCCGGTCGTGCCCGGTCATCGGCCCGGACAGAAAAAATGCAAGAAATACAGATTGTGCCCTTTTCGCGGTGGAAGCTCGGCGATACACTCCCTTCTTGGAGTAAGGAGTGTTACCCCCGCGAAGTCGACGCGCACCTTTAGGGCAGCCGGGTCGTTCCGTCTTTACGAGGGTCGGGAGTAACTTCGCATCGCAGGCGCGGATTCGCGTGCCCCGCGTCCGACGACATCAGACGGTCGCGTGGCGAAAACCGAGTGTCCTCGATGCTGGGTAGGGCTGCCGGGAACTTTCATTATGCTTCGTTTCAAGGCTTCCGCTTACGCCGTGTTGGCCATGTATGACATCGCGCGAGAACATCGAGGGGTTTCGAACCCGCCGGGAGTTCGCGCGGCCGACATCGCCAAGAAGTACCGCCTGCCCAAGGCCTACACCGCCAAGATTTTGAGTCAGCTCGCGGCCTGTGGTCTGCTCCATTCGGACCGCGGTCCGCGCGGCGGCTACCGGCTGAATCGCAGCGCAGACCGCGTGACGCTGCACGACATTTTCGAAGGCGTCGGCGGTCTGGCGACCGACAAGATGATGGCGGGTACGGTCCAGTCGCTGCCTCCAGCCGTCGACAATGCTCTGAAACGGGCGCGCGTCGACACGGTTGCGGTGCTGAAGACGCTGTTCAAGAAGACGTCGCTGTCCGATATCGTTTCTCGCGGCGGCAGGAGCTGAAGGCCTCAGGGCTTCGCGCGCGTCGTGGGTCTTGTTGAAGGCTCCGCCGCGTGCGAAGCGTGGCCGGCTCCGCGGTAATTCAGCATTGCTTCCACAACCGACCAATAGGCGGCCTCCGCCTGGTAAATGTCACCGGCGCGGTGCTGTTTCAGGAGGCGGGCGGCCGCGCGGTGGTCCTTGCGAGCGATGCGCTCGTATTGCTGTTGGAAGAAGCGCTCCTGCCGTCGCCATTGCCGGAATGCCACGGCGATCGGGTCGGCCAGGACGCGATCGATACCGCGGGTGCGTTCGGCCCGCTCGATAAATAAGTCGCACGTCTCCGCCGGCGTTTCAAACAGCATGTGAACGGCCCGCTCGATCCAGTCCGGGTTCGTCGTGCCCATCAGGCGCAGTGCCAGTTCGACACGCAGGGCGGGGTCCTCCGGGCTGTGGATGAGAGCGGCGACGCGGGCGGCGACCTCCGGATCCGCGTCGCTGACGTGGGGGACCAGCATCGGGATGACCGCGTCCCCCAGTCGCGATAAGCGCATTTGTGCTTCCTGCCGAACCGTGAACCGGGGCGAACCGAGGTCTCGAACCAGTCGGGCGACGTCGTCCCGGCCCGCCGTCTGCGTTGTCGGGCGTGACGACGGCGTCGCCGTGGGCCGGCTGGCTGGTCCGGGGCCGGCGATCAAAGCGACCGTGGCGGAGAGCGCAAGCCCGCGCCAAACGATGTGGGCGGACCGTTCGGAATGGAAGAGGTTTGGCGTCATGCAGCTTCTCAGCCGGCGGCGCGCCAGACAGTGCAGCCGACGTAACCGGCGTATATCGTAAGCAAAAGAGCGCCTTCACGTCGAGAGATCATTAATCCACGATAGACCATCGGCCACATGACGGCCGCCGCAGCCACCATCACAGGCAGGTGAATCCACACCATGTCCGGCTCGAACGACAGCGGGGCGACGACGCCGGCGGTACCGGCGATGCCGAGGATGTTGTAGATGCTGCTTCCGACCAGGTTTCCGAGACACATGTCGGGGTGCTTGCGGAGGGCGGCGATCAGAGAAGCGGCGAGTTCGGGAAGGCTCGTACCCGCCGCCACGAGCGTCAGGCCGATAAGCCCTTCGCTGACGTTGAGCCGCCGGGCTATGGCCACGGCCCCCTGTAGGAACCATTCCGAGCCGCCGGCCAGGAGTGCCAGTCCGATCGCGACCAGCACGAAGTTTAGCGCAATGGTTCGCCGCTTGACCTGTGGCAGGTCCTCGAAGCTGTTGGCGACGGCCTTCTTCTCCCGGCGGGCCAGGCGGACGGTCAGGACCGTGTAGCCGGCGAGCAGCACCAGCAGGAGGGCACCCTCGAGCCGAGTCAGTTCGCCGTTGGCGGCGAGCAGCCAGAACAACGCCGAGACGCC
The DNA here is from genome assembly GCA_046754505.1 of Phycisphaerae bacterium. GTDB lineage: Bacteria > Planctomycetota > Phycisphaerae > UBA1845 > UTPLA1 > JAPULF01. Next base: position 22,056 of record JBHHVX010000028.1, read on the forward strand.
GACCATAATCGGAACCTCGCGTCGCACGAATGCTGCCTTGGCTTGGATGGGGAAGATGACGGCTGTGATGCCGAGAACGAGCAGGATATTCAGGATGTTGCTGCCGACGACGTTTCCGCCGCAGATCGCGGAATTGCCCCGCGACGACGCCATCACGCTGACGACGAACTCCGGGGCGGACGTGCCGTATGCGACCACGGTCAGCCCGATGACCATGGCTGAGACACCCAGGCTTCGAGCCATCGCCGCCGCGCCCCGGACGAGCAGTTCGCCGCCGCCGACCAACAGGATCGCCCCCCCGACCAGTTTCAGCAGGTCGGCGATCATGCTTCATCGAGCGATTGGCTCGGCCTGACGAACCGGGAGCCTGCGTCCGCGGTTGCGTTCGGGGTCGGATGTCCGAGAGGGGCCGTTGTCACGGAAGGCGTCACTGGTCTATTTTCCACAGAAGTCGATGGCTCGAGCGATCTCGTTGCGCAGATCGCGCCGGGCGACAATGCGGTCTATCTGCCCGTGTTCGAGCATGAACTCCGCGGTCTGGAATCCCTCGGGGAGCTCCTCCTTGACCGTGTCGCGGATAACCCGAGGGCCGGCGAATCCGATCATGGCCCCCGGCTCGGCGAAGATCACATCCCCCAGAAAAGCGAAGCTCGCGGCGACCCCGGCGGTGGTGGGGTCGGTCATGATCGTGATGTACAACCCCTTGTGATCGTCGTGTCGGGCGATCGCGGCCGACGTCTTGGCCATCTGCATCAGGCTGATAAGCCCCTCCTGCATCCGCGCCCCTCCGGAACACGTGACAATGATCAGCGGCAACCCCTGATCCGTCGCCCGTTCCGTCGCCGCAGCGATCTTTTCGCCGACGACTGCCCCCATCGAACCCATCACGAAGAAGGGGTCCATTACCGCGAGAATGACCGCACGCCCCTTGATATAGGTCCGGCCCGTCAGAACCGCCTCCTTGATCCCCGTGCCACGTTGTGTGGTGGCCAGGCGCTCGCGATACGGCTTGCTGTCGGTCCACTTCAGAGGGTCCGTGGAGACCAGGTTCGCGTTGAATTCTTCGAACGTGCCGGTATCGGCCAGTTGATCGATGCGGGTGCGGGCGCTGATCCGGTAGTGCTTCGAGCACTCGGGGCAGACATGGAGTTGTTCCTCAAGCAGCTTGCGGAAGATCATTTTGCTGCACCCCTCGCAGCGCATCCACAGGCCTTCCGGGACGTCGAGCTTTGCCATTGATCCGCGGTCCTCCCAGTCCAGGCAGGCTGGCGCAGCCAGGGTTCGTGACACAATCGGCGGCCGGTTGCCACGGGCAGCTTGCCTGCCCGTGTCGGTGCACGGCACTCTCCGTTCATGCACTGGCGGACAAGCCGCCAGTGGCACCCGCTGGGGCTGCCGGGCGTGGCCGCCGAAACGGTGACGCGCCCGGACAGCCACGCCGTTTCCCTGTCCTTCCGAGCCGACCATGACGGCTCTTCAGCACCGGCCGGCCTCTCTTCTACGGCAAGAGGAGCGCATTGTAGCGTCAAGACGGCTGGGGACGCTATGCGATTGGGTTGCCGGGGCTCGGACATGACATGTCGGCGCAAGGAAGGGGCCTGAACGCTGATTCCAAGCGATCAGGCCCTTTCCATGCCTTTTCCGATCCGCGGCTTTCAGGGTGCCACGCTCGGGAAGACGCCGCCGGCTACGTCAGAAACGTGACGGCCCACGCAATCGGGGTCAGGAGCAGATCGAGAAACGGATTCAGGTCAATCGAACCAATCAGGCTTGCCAATACAAAGTTCCAGAACATTTTGATCCTTCCTTGCACTTGCGAGTAGACATTGAACCTGACTCGATATCCTCGCCGAACATCGAGTCTGCCGATTTCGTCGACGCGGGACGCGGCCCGCCGAACACCGCGACCGGAGAAGAGCCCGGGGGACGGCCTCTCCGGGGACCTTCTAGTTGATCAGAAACGCCATGATCACCGCGATCGGCGACAGCACCAGATCGAGGAATGGGTTGAGATCGATCACCCCGATCAGGAACGCCAAGGCAAAGTCAAAGATATTCATCCAGCCATCCTCACATTTCCAAGGGACGTGTCCGCTTGACGGCAGTCTGCCGAAGCGACCGTCCGAAAACCCGCCACCATTCCATGCCGGTGGAAGCCGTCCACGCCGGCACCGTGGGCACAGACCTCACTCTCCTGCCGGATCGAGGGCCTGTCAAGGCTTATCGCCCAGTTCGGCGGGCGGAGTTTAGATCCAAGCCCACTCCATGCGAAGCGAGAGCCACGGGGGCTTCATGAGAGAGTCCAATAGTTGCGTGGCAGTCCGCTCGTGTGGAGCCGGGAGAGGGAACAAGAAAAGGCACGACGCGCAAAGCGACCGTGCCTTTCTTGATGTTCTGACCGCCGTCACGCTACACGGAGAAACCGTGTTGTGGCGACGCATTCATTCCGCAACACGCCGATGGCGTGCTACGTCGGGCCGGGCTAGCTCAGTGCCAGCACGCCCGAAATGATGACGTCAATCGGGTCGAACAGGACGTCGAGGATCGGACCGCCCAGCAACAGCGTGAAGAGATTGCTGCTCAGTTCAACGCCAGTCTGAATGAGGAAGAGAATCGTGTTGATCATCGTGCAAACCTTTCGATGAGTGTTCCCGGTATTTCCACTACCAAAAACCCCACGACTTCGGGCAACACTACGAAACGAACGACCGGGAACGCATCGCCTGTTTCAGCCTGTGTGCCGTGGCACTCCGCGCCTGTAGGGCGAACCCCACGAGGGGCCAACTGCCCTGACTGAGGCGAGAGTTTAGCTGAGCGCGGAAACCGGTGTCAACAGATTTCGGGTCGGCAATCGGCTTTTTTTTTGAGGTGAATGGCCGCACCGGTGTCCAACGAATGCCGCAGACGGCCTGCGAGGGAGCGGTGGCGTTCCAGTGTAGTGACCTAACATTATGCTATACATAACACTAGGAGGCATGTGCGCCGGGGCGGGGGATTTCCTGTAGTCCCGCCGGTCCGAGGCGTCCCATAAGCGCGCCACCGGGGTGGCACCCATGACTGTTGCCCGCTCTTATCCGCAGGGCGTTTTCGGCGCGGAGGGCCGGTGATCGAGAGTGTGCCGGCGAGGGCGCGGCGCTGCGCGCGACCGTGGCATGGCTTGATGAGACGGCGTGTTCTTTTGGAGACGAGAGTAAAAATCCGGGACTCGCCGTCGTCGTTTCAGCGCGTCTGTTTGAGCGTGAACGTGGCCAGGACCGGGTTGTGATCCGATCCGGTCGTCTCCACGGTGCCCTGCGGAACGTGGTATGAGCCACTCTGGTAGCGCCGGGCGAATTCGGGCGAACACAGGATGAAGTCAATCATGGCACGATGTGGCTTTCGATTGAAGCTGACCGCCTCTTTCGGAAGGTCGTTCACGAAACCGATCAGGGCCGTCGGGCCGTCCCCGCGCAAGATTCTGACCGGCTGGCTGTCCCAGGTGTCGTTGAAATCTCCGCAGATCAGGAAACGGGCTTTCGCATCAGCGGACAGCCGCGTGTCGAGGATATCTCGCATCTTGCGGGTCTCCGCCTCGCGAACGACGAGCGTCGTCGCCGCGCCTCCGCGCTTGCTCTTCAGGTGCACGACGAACATCGTGAACGATTCATAGCCGTCCGGCTCGATCCGGACCTCCAGCAGGTCACGCCGAAAACGCGTCTTGCCGCCCGAACCGTCGTTGAACCGAACGTGCCGATATGACGTGACCGGGCCGACCGGCAGACGCGACAAGACGGCACAGTCGATGCCGCGCCGGTCGTTGCTCTCGATGCACACGATGTGCGAATAACCCATATCCGGCAGCATGGTGCGGACAAACCGTTCCAGATAGCCGCGGTTTTCCACCTCCTCAAGCGCCAGCACGTCGGCGCCGGCAGCCCGAATGGCCGCCGCGAGATGCTCGAGCTGATCCTTCGGTTTTGCCGGAGTGCCTTCGTCGGTGTGATAGGGGTCGTCGTACTCATCGAACAGGTTCAGAATGTTGTATGTGCCGATGTTCAGGGTTCCCGTGAATACGAAGCGCTTCGGCTCGACCGCGAGAGGGTGGGGCGGTTCGGCATCGAGCACCGTCACCTGATCCGGCTTGACGATCTCGACCTGCATCTTGCCCCGGTACTCGCGCATCATCCCGCGGATACGCACCCACCGGTCGCGATAAGCCTCCTCCGGCGGTTTGGGAAAATTCGCGTAATTGCTCTGACGGACGATGGCCGTAAAGGTGCGGATCGACGGATCGTCAAAGTTCAGGAAGCATATCCGGCCGATGTTACGCGTACTGATGATCTTTCCCTGCACGACGACCGTTTCGCCAAGGTGCTTCCGGGCATCCTTCCAGTCGATCACCGGCAGGCCGGCTTCCGGGGGGAGAATGGGATCAGAGCCGTGAACCGCGGTGAGGCCGGCCGTGAGTATGACGACGATCGGGACGAGCGTTTTGAACATGTTCTACTCTCTGCTCATGGGACCGGGCGATTGCGGCCGCCCATTCCTCGAATCGGGGCCAACATATCCCGGGGCCGGACCGACTTCAACGAGCGAATCGCAACGTGGCGTGGGCGGGCCGCGTCGCACGATTTTGCCCATCACGAGGCGTGGGGTCCGTTTCATATATCGAGTGGGCGGTCTATCGAATCACAACAGCCGCAGTAAACGATACGCGAACCTCAATAATCGTGGGTCTCGCCACGGGAGCCTGCGGCAGGGGCCAGCGATAAAACGTACCCTCGATCGTCCCCCTGACCCTATGGTCGCCGTGGTGATTGATCTGCATCGTGGCGAGCTTGGGCTTGTAGGCGGCGAACGGGGTGAAGATGCCGTTTCCGCCGGGCATCCAGGTCGGCCCGCCGCCGGAAAAGTGAACGGACGTCTGCTCGAGAGACTCCAGCGACGCCGAGTCTTCGAATGTGCCAAAGATCATTCGAGATCCGTCAAGCCCGGGGGCGGTGGACACGAGAGATACGCCGGTGGCGTCCGATCCGGTCGGGGCGACTTGCAGAACCAGCGCGATGTTCGGGATCGTGAACTGGCTGTCCGCCAGGACGGTGGCGATGCATGTCGGGTCGATCGCAGGGGGCGCGGCGTGTCTGTTCTTCAGCTGCGGCGGCACGCTCGGACGCCGATCGCAGGTTGCGAGCAATCCAAGGCAGAGGCCGAGGGCGACGGAAGGACGGAGCGACGGAGGCATGGCTGTGGGCCAGTGTCGCAGGCATCCGTCACGCGGTCAAACCGCAGTCGCCGCGCAGATATTTCGTGTTCGGGGGGTTCCGATAAGCCCGAACGTCCGATCATTGCGGGCTTTTCGGGGTGCGACGGGCGTGACCTTCGGTACTCAAGTTGACGCAGACGCTTGCCGATAAAGAGGACCGAGGCTGTGGGTCTCCCGTCGTTGGGCGGGACAGCCTGGCTTGGAGGGTCCGAGTAACGGCGAGCTCGGATCCTCTTTTTTTGCGCGCCCATTTCGCGACGCGCCGGCGGCACGCATGGGCGTTCCTGAGCCGTTCGTCGAGTCCGGCGTCGCTGGTGTTCCGCGATGGTCTGTTCAATGGACAGGCTGTGGAGCCATCGTCAGTGAGCGGGTGACCTCGTGCGTTCGCGCCGGGTGGTCTCGCGTTTGAGGTCACGGATGAAGTCGGCCAGTTCCTGAATTGATGACCGTCCGAGCATGTCGTGTTCCAGGCCCACGAACTGAAAGCCCAACCCCAGTCGTTGAGGTGAGGTCACCGCGCAGTGGCGGTATTGGGCGTCCGCGATCAGAGGCGGGCGGCCCGGTGAGGCCGTGATCTCGACGCCGACGAGATCCCCGATGTTCAGCCGTGGGTTTTGGTCGGCACGGATGTAGACGAGAATCCCGCCGACGGACGCATTTCCGACACGCCCAGAGCAGATCGGCCACGAGGCTTCTTTCGGCGTCGGGGCGCCGCCTTCCCAAAGCTTGACCGCGATGAAGCGGTTGTCCGGGACCGTGGTCCGTTGATAGGCGCGGCGTTGCAACTCTCGGACGTGATCGGGACTGCGGAGGACGATCGTGTCCACGGGTTGTCCGTCGGGGGTCGTGTCATTTCGTCGAACCACGACCACGGTCGTGAAGAGGCACTTCTTGTGTCCGCGGCGAAACGCGATCCCCAGTTTCTGACCGGCGACGATCTCGATGGCCGGCCCGTGTCCGCCGATCGGTGCGGCAATCTGGACGATGGCGGCCGCCGGGTCGTGCCGGAGGAATCGGGATTTGAAGATCAGCCAAGTTCCCTCATGCTGTAGAGACGCCGTTACGGCCGCTTCCCGCTCGACGGCCCATTGCAGCACCGAGGTCCGCGTCTCGTCGTTGAGTGTCGTTCCGCGGCTCATGCGCAGGTTTCCGCCTCTGCAATGACCGCGTCGGGGTTCTTGAGGAGTTGTCGCAGCAGCGCGAGTGGCTCGGCCGCCCGCGCGTCCTGCGTGAATTGCAGCCCCAGGATCACGCTTCCTTTGCTGGCCGGCGTCTTGTTGGTCACGAGGGCGTCGAGTTTGAAGGTCTGATGGTTCCACGGGAGCGTGAAAGACGTCGACACCGAGGCGTCACGCTTGATCCCTCCGGCGACCACTTCCTCCATCCGGCAAGCAAGGCCGTCGGCACTGACGTTGAGCAGTGCCGACGTGTGTTGATGACGTGTATCGCCTGTCGTCCATTGAACGACGACCCGCGAGGACTGAGCCAGAGACCTTCGGCGGAACCGACGCCGCTCCACGACGCCCATCCGCTCGGGCCGCTTGACGGCGACGGCCATCGAGCGACCCCAGGTGGAGACGGACTCGATCGTCGCGGGGAACAGGTAGTGCTGCGCCCCGTGAATCCGTACCTCGCAGTCCTGCCGCGCGAGGTCAGGCGGATTGAAGTTCGGTCGCCCGGTCAGTTGGACCAGCAGCGCTGCGGGGTCGGCGGCGATCAGGAACCCGTTGATGGGTGTCGGAACGGCCGGCGCTTCGATGGCGACCTGCGCCCGAGACCGCATGGCCTCATCGAGGGCGTGGCCTGTTGATTCGGCATCCAGTGGCGTGGTTGATTGCATCGTCGCCCTCGCAACCTGTACTCGACGGCACGCGGCCGGCGCGGATTCGGTCTCGACCCCATCTGATCGGTGGGCCTTCGTTCTCCTATTCGGACGGATTGGCAGGTGACTTGAAGCCGGAACCCGGTCGTCCGGTATCAGTCGGCCTGCGGTGCGGGGGGGTCCGAGTTCGGGCGAATGACCCGGCCGCCGAGGTCGATCACACGTTGAATCTCGGCTGGTGGAAGTCGCAGGTCCAGCTTCATCTGATTGTTCGGGTAGTCACGGCTGAGAATCCGACCGTGGCGGTTGACATACGCCAGGAGCCGACCGTTACCGACGTCGGCGACTACGGTCAGGTCGACAAAGCAGTCGTGCGTGCGTTCCATGACGCCTTCGGTCAACCGGTCGAGCCCGGCGCCGTCGCGGGCGGAGACTTCCACCGCTTCCGGGAGGAGCGTTCGCAACAGGTGGATGTCCGAAGACTCGGTCACGGCGTCGATCTTGTTGAGGACGGTGAGCGTCGGGGTTTCGGCACAACCCAGTTCGGCGAGGACGGCCTCGACCGCCCGGGCCTGCCCGGCCGCATTGTGGCTGGAGGCGTCCACCACATGCAGCAGCAGATTGGAATGGATCGCTTCTTCGAGCGTGGCTCGGAACGACGCGACAAGCTGGTGCGGCAGATTGCGAACGAACCCGACGGTATCGGACAACAGGGCGGTGCGGCCTCCGCCGAGTTCCCATCGCCGCGTCTTGGTGTCGAGCGTCGCGAACAGCTTGTCCTCGACCGCGGCGTCCGCTCCGGTCAGGGCATTCAGAAGCGTGCTCTTGCCGGCGTTCGTATAGCCGACGAGGCTGATGGTGAAGTGGTCGCTACGGGCGCGCACCTCGCGCAGCTTCCGCCGGTCGATTCGGGCGATCTGCTGCTTCAGAAACGTGACCCGCTTCTGAACAATACGTCGGTCAATTTCTATCTGGCGCTCGCCCGGACCCCGCGTGCCGATTCCCCCGACCGCGCCCGCCGTCGTGCCGCCGCCGGCCCCCGCGATCCGCTCGAGGTGCGTCCACATGCCGCGCAGCCGCGGGGCGGTGTATTCGAGCTGCGCCAGCTCGACCTGCAGCCGCGCGGCGTGGGTCTGCGCCCGGCTTGCGAAAATGTCCAGGATCAGCTCCGTGCGATCGATGACCTTGCGGTGGACGCGCTTCTCCAGCTCTCGAATCTGCGAAGGGAGCAGTTCATTGTCGAAGATGATGACGTCGGCGGCCTTGTCCTCCGCGTATTCGGCGAGATGGGCGACCTTGCCACGGCCGATGTAGGTGCCCGTTGCCGGCTCGGAGCGCTTCTGAATGACGCGACCGACCACCTCCGCGCCGGCAGCCGTTGCCAGTCCGGTCAGTTCCGACAGCGGATCGTACCGCGTGCCCGTACGTTCCTCGCCGCGCAGCAGGACCCCGACGAGCACGGCTCGTTCGGCATGAACGCTCTCGGATTGGCGTGCGGTTTCCTGCAAGGGGGTGTTATTTCTATTCGGCGTCTCGCGAATCGAGCGGGGCGGGCGTTCGTTCCCGCGTCGGCGTTGCCTCCCCCGCAAAACTCATCGGCGGGGAAGCGGCACGAGCCATTTGTGTTCCGGCCCGTGACACAATCGGCGGCAGGGTGCCACGGGCAGCTCGCCTGTCCGTGTCCGTGTAAGGCACTGTCCGTCGATGCACTGGCGGACAAGCCGCCAGTGGCACCCATTGGAGTGGCCGGGCGTTGCCACCAAGACGGTTACGAACCCTTCGTGTTTCGTCCGGCGGAAGGCCACAACCGGCGCGCCTCTATTGTACGAACGACAAGGGTGCACCGGCAAGGACGTTAGCCGCCGGTCCGTGATGGTTCAGGCGGACTCGACGAGCGGCTGTAGCGTCAGCCCGCCGTGGCCCGGCCGGTGGCCTCGCGTCCACCAACGTCGGGCGCGGGGGCCCGACGCTACGAGGGCGGTCCGGGCAAGCACACGCTGAATCTGCCCTGCACACGCTGGCCGGACGCCCGGGCCGTGATTGCGGAGGCGAGCGCGACAAGGTAGGATGAATCTTGACCGTGCGTGAGTGGGCGACACCGATCCGAGCCTTTTGCGCAAGCGAGGGAGCGCGACCGAGGCATCGGCAAGGAACCCCGCCGAAGCCCCAGCAACCGCAGCCCGCCCGAAACCACCGGGACGACCAACCATGAAAGTTCGCTGTCCGAGATGCCAACAGAAGCTCTCCGTTCCGGATAAGTATGCCGGGCGGGCGATCCGGTGTACCGCTTGTAACCGGGCCTTTACGCTGCCCAAGCCCCAGGTGGCGACCAGCGGCCCGGGTGTGGATTCCGACCTCGACCTGGAGAGCCTCGCCAAACTTGAGGCCCAGACCGCGGAGATGGGTGAAGAGGAGCTGGCCGAGGCTCAGGCCCGGGCGGCGCAGCGGTCGACCGAGGCGGGCGGGACGGCCGCCCGGACCTGCCCCCACTGCGGGAAACAGACATTGGTCGAGGATATGAACGTCGAGGTGCTCTGTTCCCACTGCTGGAAGCCGATCCCGTCGACGACCAGCGGCGACGCCTACGACATGGGCGACGTCAAGCTTGTGGGATACAAGGGCGGCGCCGCCGGCAGTGGCATCGGCTTCTACGACGGCCTGACCACCTCATTCGGCTATCCATTCCAGGCATTTGGTTCGCTGCTGGCCGCCGTGCTCGTCGCGGTGGCCGTGATTCTGGTCCCGGTGGCGGTCATGACCGGTCTCGCGCAGGCCACCGAACAGAGCAATGTCGGCACCGTGGCAGGCGTTCACACGGCCGACCTGTCGGTCGTTCAGATCATCCTGCGCGTGGTTTTCGCCATCGAGGTGCTGTTCTTCACGGCGGTGGGCGTACACGCGTTTCTGGATGTCATCCGCGCGACGGCCGTCGGCAACGAGACGCCGCCGCCGCTCAACTGGAATCCCGCGCAGTGGGGCAAGAGCCTCGCGGCCTACGGATCGCTGATCGCCTACTACGTCGTGATGACGTATGTCATTCTGTTCTTCGCGGCTCGCGGTACGCCCGACATTCCGCTCAGCCTCGATGCGGCGATCTCCACCTTGAGCCGACCGGGGGTCATTGTCGGCCTGGTCATCGTCTCGGCCATCGTGCCGATGAACCTGATCGGCCTCTCCCTCGGCTCCGTCGTGGAGGGGCTCAACCCCGTCAACGCCGTCAAGTCCATCGTCCGGACGCATTTTCACTATGTGTTTCTGGTCACTCTCGTGTGTGTCTTCGGGGCCATGGCGGTCTCGGCCTTTGCCGCCATCCTCGGGTGGTTCCTTCCACAGGTAGACAAGATGATCACCGGCTCCGGCAAGGAGGGCGGACTCCTCAGCGTCGCCGCCGGCTTGGGCGCCTGGGGCCTCGTCATCGGATTCGTCTTCGTCGCCACCTACGTCCTCGCCCGCCTCCACGGCCTCTTCGCCCGAACCTTCCGCAAGAAACTCCTCTTCGGCCAGGACTGATTTCCGAGCGTTTGCGCTCCCGCAGACGATTGTGGCCGACAATCTCGATCGGTCAGGACACTCAGGCATTGTCGTTGATCCGGGC
>JBHHVX010000029.1:0-31685 GCA_046754505.1 Phycisphaerae bacterium
GCGCGACGTCTTACCAGCTTGCCAGTCGGCTCTGTTCAGCAGACGCTATCGAGCGCGGGGGGTAATGGCCGTCCGGTTTTGGCCTTTCGGGGCGGGGTCTGAGTGATCCGGGCTGCCCTTGTCGGAGGGCGACCGATCCTGAACAGCGGGTTTCTTCGCCGAGGGTGCCGGTCGGGTCGTGCCCGACGGGCGTGAGGTGGGTTTCTTGTCCGGCGCAGGCTTGATGGCGATCCGGCGCGCAGCCTTCCGGTGGCGTCGTCCGGAGAGATCGTCCGCGAGGATTCGCAGCGACGACTCCTGATCGGAGGCGATCGAGAGCCGCTGTTTTCGTGTCAACTGATCATTGAGTCGCCGCTCGAGTTCGACAAACCGATCTCGGATCGGCTTTTCCAGCGTGTATTTCATGTCTTCGAGCCGTTTGCGAGCAGGATGGTTCTGAGCAGCGCTGATCCGAGCGAGGACCTGATCGAAGTCTTTCTTGCGAGAGCTGCGGTAATTGGCCGCCTGGGCGAGCAGTTCCTTGTGGATGGCCCGAACGGCGGCGGTCTGCTTGCCATCGAGCCGATAGGCCCCGATGAACTTGTTGACGTATTGCATCCAGATATCTTCGGCCTTGACGACGGCGGCGGGCGGATTCGGGGACACCTGGCCCTGTTGTTGTGCCCCGCCGGATTTCGCACTGGGGCCGAAGCCCTGGCCCTTGCCCAACTTCCAGTCCCGCATCATTCGATTGACCGAATCGAAGCTCGTTCGCATGGCGGCCAGGTCGGCCTCGTGCGTCTTCTTCTGCTGGTCGTCGAGGATGGAGCCCCACTCCTTGTTGCCATCGAGGATGGCCTTCATGGCAGCCTGATAGACCGGCTCGGCGCGCTTGGCCCACTTTTTGAGCGCTTCGGACGTTCCCGCCTGGCGACCGAGCCGCATGTCAATCGAGTCCTTCAGCAGCTCACGGACATCGGTTTCGTAGTCCTTCAGAAACAACCGGACACGATGAGTAAGGATCAGCCGGGTGTAGTTTTCCTGGTCCTTGGTCAGGTTGTATCGACGGGATATCTGGAGGACGGCGTTTTCCATCATCTGGTCGACGTTCCAGATCATCGGGTCGTTGGGGTGGGTCTTGGCAGTCGGAGGCGGAGTTGCGTGGTCTCCACCGCCGCTCGAAGCGGACTGGGCGCCGACCGGCGCGGCAGCCACAGCGAACACGACGGCGACGAGGACCATGAAACGGAACGTTCCGTCAAGCAGCCCCGGCCGGGCGGCGGGGTTCCGCATCCAAAACACCTGAAACAGAAAACCTTGCAGCATTACGAGCACCTGCGTCCGCCTTGGACCGTCCCCACTATAGTTCACATCAGATTGTATGCTGAGGCAACCCCGCCGGTTGCGGAACGGACCGCACGGGGGGAGGTTCGGCACGTCCGGCCTCCGTGAACACCGGACGATCTAGTCCGGTAACCCCTGACCCGACAGGAGCCTTGATCAGGGTCACTGGAAGGGATGTCGGCATTGGAGAGGCGGCAGTCGCGTATGAAATGGGTTGTTTGAGCGTGGCGTGCTCGAATCGGCGAAGGGTCTCGGCCCAACTGTAGCCCGCGGCGACACATCGGAATCCGGCCTCGGCGACGCCATCGCAGAGGGCGTCAAATCGACACAGATCCGTCACTTTTCGGGCGAAGGCTTCTGCGGCATCGGCGACGAGGATGTTGCGCCCCGGGTCGCAATTCAGGCAGCTTGCGACCGCCGTCGTGGCGACGACGGGCCGGCGCAGGGCCATGGCCTCAAGCACCTTGTTGGGAAGTCCGCGAGCAATGAAGAGCGGCGCAACGAACACACGCATCGAAGCCAGGTGGCGTTCGACGGAGCGAACGGCGCCGGCAACGTCCACGCCGGGGACGCGGCGAAGCCGGCGGACGGCGCGCGTGGGGCTTCGACCGACGATCCGAAATCGAGCCTCGGGTATTTCGTCGCGAATGAACGGCCACACGCGCCGAACAAACCATCGGACCGCATCCACGTTGGGCTTGTAATCCATGGAACCGACAAATCCGATGATCGGCTTCGCGTTATTGGCGGGCGGGGCGTTGTGGCCCGGTGCGGGGAGGTCGACGCCGTTGGCCACAACGTGCAGGCGCGGGCAGGCGTCATCCGGATCGAGGATCCGGCGTTCGCGTTCGGTGATCACCAGCGTGGCGTCGAATCGACGGAGACACTCCAGCTCGAAGCCGCGGAGCCGAGCGGCTTCCAGTCTCCACAGCGCCGAGGCGGGAAAGCGTGAATGTCTCGCATAGTCGACCCACTTCCGGCTGTCGCAATCGCAGAGGTCCAGGACGTGCCGTGCCGCTGGCGCGGCGAGCGCATAAGGAGCCATGCTGGAGGAGAATGCCAGAGCGACATCGAACGGCCTCTTGGCCGTCCATCGCGCGATGTGGCGGGTCATCCGCCGGTTGCGGTAGGCGGCGCACGTCAGCGGCGCCCCCGCGAGGCCGTCGGCCACAGTCCGCAAGAGGGCCCGGCCGGGGCTCCAGCGGACGACGGCAACCTCGGTGCACCACTGGCGGAGGGCCTCGGCGCGGTCAAGCTCGCGCGGTGAATCGGCAAAACAGGCGCAATAGACGTCATGCCACCGCGCAAGATGGTCCAGATGGTGGTATGTGCGGATCTTGTCGCCCTTGTCCGGCGGGTAGGGCACGCGATTGGTCAGGTACAGGATTCGTTGTCGCCGTATCAAGAGTTTCTCTCCACGCTCACAGACGTCCTCTTCGTAGCGTCAGGCCCCCGTGCCCAACGTCCGCCGGCCCCGTCAGCGCGGCGTCAACCAGGAATGGACCGGGCGATCCAGCTTCCGAGCGGCCGCGTGATAGGTAACGGCAGGCGCTTCCACACGAGCCGCGCGGCGGTCCATCGAGGAGAATCGGGCATCAGGTCCGGTGCCTTGTGCCCCGGAACGACATACGTCTGATACTGGAGCGGCCTCGGCTCGAAACCGCAGTGGCGTTTGAAATCACAGGCGCCGCGGTTGCTGCTGCGGGATCGGCCGAAGTCAAACCGCCGGAACCCGCGGGCCACACCCCACTTCATGGCGCGCAGATACATGTACTGGTTCAGGCCATAGATCGCATCCCGTTCGTCCAGGCCCGCGAAATACGGCATGAGCGTGTTGCGAAACAGGAACATCAGCAGGCCCGCAACCGGTCGGGCTTCGTGTCGGACGAGATGACAGACGCACCGCCGGCCCATCGAACCTTGAAGCTCCTCGAAAAAGCGGTAGGGATAGTTCGGCGAACCGAGCCGGCGCATCGATCGCGCATAGAGCTGCCAGACGATCGGGAGCAGGTCCGGACCAACCTCCACCGTCAGGGAATGACGCTCGGCGGCCCGCCGGGCGGCGGCTCGCGCCTTGCGCGGCATCGCCGCGGATACGGCTGCGGCGCCGGCGGGGAGTGTCTTCTCAAAGCAGACGTGGTGGCCGTCAATCGGGAGTTCGGGGTCGGCGGCGCAGACGGAGCGGAGTTCGAGCGAATTGGCCCCGACGCGGGCGGCGAGGGCCTTGCCCCGGCTCAGCAGCGCGACCGCCACCTGAGGATCGTCGGCGACAACGCCTCCGCAGGTCGCGTACGGCAGGCTGACCAGAAGCCGTCCGGCAACCATGCTGTTGATCTGAAACATCGGGAGGACACCGACGATCCGCTGTCGTCGCGTGGCGTACAGGTACCAGGGCCGGTGCCCGAATGTTCGTTCGACGGCTCGTTTCCAACCCAATTCGTGAAAGAGCGTCGCGTCCGGATGGGTCGTTATATAGTCATTCCAGGCACCTGCGGCGGGCCGCCGAAACTCGTGGATCAGAATGCATCGGGCCGATGCGTGGAGTACCCGAGACCGGGCGCCGGGTTGGACGCCGGATCGTTCGCGTGTTCGCTGTTCAAGTTCGCCAGTGGCCGGGTGCAATTGCGCCGCCTCCGGGATGGCCGCCATGGCAGGCCGAAGGCCTGCACGTATTTCAGCGTTCGGCTTTCAGCTTTCCTTCCCGTACTGGTACACCAGCCGGGCGGCCTTGCGATTCGTGGCGGCAGCGATGCAGCCAATAACATTCAGGTTGTTGGATTGGAGCCACTGGACGGATTGGCGAACGAGGGTGGAGGGGGTCTTGTGCATGCGAACGACGACGACGATGCCGGAGCACAGGGCGCCGATGACACCGACATCGGAATAAGACTGCACCGGCGGCGTATCGATGAGGACGAAGTGGTATCTCTCGCGGATCTCATCGAATACGAGCGAGGCCTCATGGCTGTTGAAGAGTTCGGTAGGACTGAGGCCCAGGCACTTTCCCGCAGGAAGGAAGGACAGGTTCCGCAACGGGGTCTGCACGATGGCGTCGGCGAGGGTGGCGCGACCGGAGAGAACGTCCGCCAGACCGGGCGAGTTCTGGAGGTGGTAGAGACGGGCCATCGAGCCGCGGCGGAAGTCGGCGTCCACGGCAAGGATGTTCAGGTGTCGGATCTCTGCGAGGACGACGGCGAGGTTGGCCGTCGATACGGTCTTGCCTTCCTGAGCAACGCTGCTGGTGAACGCCACACAGTTGTGTTCGCCGAGGGCGCTGTGGCTCATGAGCCAGGTGCGGACGGCGCGGTACTGTTCGACGATGGAAGACGACCGATCATGCACCGCCAGAACGACGGAGGCAACATCCCACTTGGGCAGTGGAGCCAGAGGCCGAGAGCAGCGATGCGAGGGCCACAGCCCGGCGGGCTCGGCCGCGGCCCGCGACGAGGGAAGGGGCGGGTGAGGGGCAGGGACGCGCGAAGGGATTCTCACGCCGCCGTCAATGGCAGGCTCCGCGTCGGTCCTTGTACTCGTATTGATCCTTGCATCGGGGCCCGTGTCAAGCGGAGGCGCGGCGACGGCGGAATCCGACGCAGTCCCACGCTGCGCAGCGGCGCCCGGGCCGGTCCCACCCCACTGATTGCCGGCGTCAACGCCGAGGCGGAGCTTGGCGTCACGCTCGCGCTGGGCCTTCTTCAGGGCGTCTGCGATTCGACCCATGGGGCGGTTACTCGCGTTATCTGGCCGGCTGGCGATGCCGGTGGCATCCCCCCCGTGAGCAGGAGGGTCTGTATCCCTGTTCGTCCGCGTCCCGCGGACCGGCGGGCTATGATTGACAATCGGCCGTCCGGGTCGCCGACCAGCAGTCAGCGTTCGGCGCTCGGCGCGTGCAGGCGTCTATCCACGGCCGAATACTTGTTGAACGACACGTTTCGGTTGGGCCTTGACCTCTTCGTAGCGTGCCGGGTTTTCGATGCTGAGATACGCCAGTGCGCCGGACGCCAGCGTCGTCCCGGCGAGAACGAGGGTCAGCGCAGGCAACACCATGAGTTGGCGGATCAGGCGTCTTTTGCGCATCGCCGGCGAAATGATCTCGTCGACGCTCTCGATGACCGGGATGCCGAGCGCCGTGGACACCTGTTTGGTCGTGCGGAAAGAACGGTCGACGAGTTCCTTCATGAGGCCGAATACGACGCCCACCGCGGCCGCGAGGCCAAGGCAGGTCACGAGAAGCGTGAGGACCCCGGGGGCACTCGGTCTGACGGCCTTGAAGGGCTTCTGCGTGACGGCAAAATGCACGCCACGGTCGCTGTTCTCGACGGTCAGAGCGTTTCTCAGTGGGACAAGCTGGGCCTGCCAGGCGGTCAGCTCGCTCCGGACGGCCGTGGCGCTCTCCACGAGTTTGTGGTATTCGTCGCGGTGCTTGAAGATGGCGTTTCTGAGGCGCCGGCTGCCCTTGATCTGCCGTTCAGCCTCGGCCAAACGGGACTCGTGAGCACTGATGCGTGTGCCCAGATCGGCAATTTGGACATTCAGGCGTTCCTCTTCGGTGACCACGACACCGGCGAGGCTGCCGCTCGATCCCACTTCGTCGGCGGGGATGCGCGGCGGTGTGGCGGCAAATTGCTCGCTGCGGCGCTGAAGCCGGGCGCGGAGTCCAATGATCGCGGGGTGTTGCTCTGTCATCCGGCGAATCTTGAGATCATCAGCAAGTTCCCCGCGGAGAGTCTCGATCTCTTGGCGCAGTGTGGCATAACGAGGATTGGGCTTCAGCGACGGGTCGTCGAGTGGGAATCTCGCGCTCGAAGGCGCCGATTGCAGTTCGGGGCCTGGCGCGCCGAGGCGTTCGAGTCTGCGGATGAGTTGATCGCGGCGGACCATGGCTTCGTCGATCCGTTCCTGCTGTTCCGTGCGCGTGTGCAGGAGCTGCTCGCGGTTGGAGGCCGTGGGATCCGGTAGGCTGCTGTTGATTCCGGGGTACTCTCGCTCGAATTCACGAATCTGCTGCGTGAGATTGGTCCACGCAGCCCGGGTCTTGGCCTCCCGTTCGCGGTAGAAACCCCGGGCGCCGAGCAGCGCATCCCGGGTTTCCTGGCGCATGGTGAGGGCGTACTGTTCGAGGATGCCCTCAAGTATCCGCGGGGCGCGGGTGGGATCGGCCAACGTCAGACTGAGACGGGCGAGATCGCTGTTGTGCGTCTTCTCAAGTAGCTCGACGCTGAGGCCTTGAATGACCTGTTTCACTCGGGCCAGGTCCCGAGGTCCCGACGGTCCGGCGTTCGGGCCGCCGGTGCCGGCCGGCGACGCCGGCGGCTCGTCCTCGCGTGCGATGGGGTCGAGCTTCCGCAACACCTCTGAGATAAGTCCTGGACGCATCAGATCCTTGCCAAGCCGTTTTCGTTGCTCCGTGTAGAGAGTGGACCAGTGATCCGCCAAGGCGCCGTCGAGGATGGGGTCGTTCTGCCGTCGGAAGACCATGGTGGTCGTGTACTGGCGGGGCACGAAGTGGGACGCGATAAAGGCCACAGTGGCCGTCACGCAGAACGGGACCGCAAACCACCAGCGCCGTTCAGAGACGACACGCCATCCTTCCGACAGCGTGTGCCGAATGTCAGTAACCGAGAATTCGTCAACATGATGCTGCATGATTGGTCATCCTGTGCGTGCGTTTCCGGCGACGGCAGACATCCGAACACGCGGGCAATGATCCAGACTCACATCGTCTTCCTGGGGCATTCATCGACCTGCTACAATCCGAAGCTCGTGGACCCGGAACTGCGGGCAGAGCCACCGCCTCTCCCGGTGCCGATGCCCGTGTAATCAAAGCTGTCGACCGCGTCCACCGGTAGTTCGGCTGTCTGAAGGACCGGACCGATCGGTGCCAGGAATTCCCGGAGGCGCAGAGCGACCCATCCGAGCGGGGTCGGCGGGACGTAGATGATGTCTCCTTCCTGAATGTGGAAGTTCTGATCGAGTCGGCCTTCCTTGATGATCTTGTCGACATCCACCGTCGTCACCGATCGCTTGTCTTCATCGTGGCTCGGCCGGATGATCTTGACCTGGCTCCTCCAGGCGATCAGATTGGGCGGAGTCCTCGCCATGACCGTCAGGACGGTGTCGCGTCCCGTGTAACGGAAGGCTCCCCCGCCGCTCCCCCCGGCCCCGCCGAGGCCGCCGACCTGACCGAAGACGTAGTATCGTTTGCTGCCATTCGAGGCGACACGGACACTGACCTTGGGCTTTTCGTAGTACTTGGCAAGGAGCGATTCGAGCTTCCGCGCAATCTCGAGAGGGGTCAGCCCGGCAACCTTGACTTCCCCAATGAGACGAAGAGAAATCTTCCCGTCTTGTCGGAGCACCTGTACCTCACCGTCTATTTCCGGAGCATTCGCGGAACTGATCTCGACGGCATCCGGAGGCATGACCTGATAGTCGGACGCAGACACCGTGGCCTCCCAGTCGTGGATGAAGGAGTTGATCTCGGTATCGCTCGGCGTGCAACCGGCCAAGGCAACATAGGTCCCGAATGTGATCGCAATGGCGACGGCATACCTGTCACGGCTCGGGAGAATGCCGCGATCGATGAAAACACCGCGACAACCGATCGCGCCACGCTGCTGATTGCTTCGAACGTCCTTCATGTCGTCGGTCCTATTACGTGGATGCCGCCGGCCACGCCATATCGGGCGACAGGCGCATCGCGGCTTACCGACGCCTTTATCGGGTGGCGACGCGCGCGACTGAATATTCGGATGTTGGGCCGGTCTTCGGCCTCGATCGTGCCATGGCGGCCCTCGCAGCAGACGGCCGGAGACGCCGGGCACCACGCCACACACGGGAGCTCAAAGAGCCGGCGGCGCCGAAGCGGCGATCGCTGAATCGGGGGTTCGCATCAAGCCCAGGTCCGATCGCTTCCGATAACTGATAGACAGACCTACCGCGCTTGCCGGTCAGGTGTGCGCCGCCGTCGGAGCGTCGGGTGGGCGTCTGCGCAACGTTCGCCTACTCGGATCGGCCTCGGCCGCCGGACCGGGGAGCACCAGGCGCAGACGTCGGCGGGAGCCAAGCATGTATCGTGAATTCTTCGGGCTGACGACTTCCCCATTCAACAATACGCCGGATCCGCGGTTCTTCTTCAACACGCCGGATCATGAGGAGGCGCTGGCGTCGCTGATGTATGCGGCGGAGGAGCGAAAGGGGTTCGTCCTCGTAACAGGGGAGGTGGGCGCGGGCAAAACCCTGTTGAGCCGGCTGCTCCTAAGCCGGCTGCGGCCTGGGACGCGGACGGCCGTCATCACAAACACGCATCTGCAGGGACGCGAACTGCTCCTGGCCATCTGCCGCGAATACCAACTCGATGTGATCGAAAACGCGTCGTCTGCCGAACTGAGCCACGCCCTCGAAAAGTTCCTGCTCGAACAATACGCTCGGGATCGGGTCGCCGTCCTCGTTCTGGACGAGGCGCAGAATCTGCCGATGGAGGCATTCGAAGAGATTCGGATGCTGGGAAACCTGGAAGCGGACAACGCGAAACTGCTGCAGATCCTGATCCTGGGTCAACCGGAACTGCAATCGGCGTTTCGGCTTCCGGAGATGCGCCAGCTCTTTCAACGGGTCTTTCGGACATTTCATCTTGGCGAACTGACCGCCGAACAGACGGAACTCTATGTGGCGCATCGCCTGGCCGTGGCGGGAGCAACCGACGGGAAATCGATCTTTGAGTCGGATGCGATGCAGGAGATCTACAAACACGCCGAGGGCGTGCCGCGGCTGATCAATCAGATTTGCGACAACGCCATGCTGGCGGCGTACACCGACTCCAGAACGCAGATCGACGCAGCCCTCATCCGCGAGGTCGTCGAACAGATGATGGCCCTGACCGTCGAGCCGGAACGCCACGAGCAGCGCGGTGCCTTCGCCAGCCGGTTCATCGGTCCGCCCAAGCCGATAGCAGCGCTGGCCGGCGGTGGCCTGTCGGCCCGGGGCACCGCCAGCCAGGGAGACATCTCAACTCGACTGGAACAACTGGACGCCGGAATGCGACAACTGGCGACGAAGCTCGAGTCGTCCGACCGTAAGATGACAGACGTCGAGAAATTTGTTCGCGCGCTGGATCCCGATGAACAGAGCGATCTTCCGGACCT
Source organism: Phycisphaerae bacterium (assembly GCA_046754505.1). GTDB lineage: Bacteria > Planctomycetota > Phycisphaerae > UBA1845 > UTPLA1 > JAPULF01. Next base: position 9,468 of record JBHHVX010000029.1, read on the forward strand.
CGAAGGGATGCGTGAGAATATCGAGTCGGTCCGGGCCATGCGGCGACAGGTCGCCGACATGGTGAATGAAACCAAACAGGAAACCGAAGAGACACGACAGCATCTTCGGGGGTGGATCGAGCAAGCCCGCCTGTCGGCCGAACGCGTCCAGCAAAGCGCCACCGACACACTGACCGCAACGGAAAACCAAACGGAAGTGATCCGCGACAAAACGGAGCACCTGCTGGATGAAATCCGGGCACAGGCCCGTGTCCAGCGGGAGCGGTTGACGGAGCTGGTGGCGGCCAACCCAGAGCAGTTCGCGGCGGCCCAGCGTCAGGTGGACAATCTCGCGGAGGTGCTGAAAGAACGGGCACTCGAAGAGGAGCAGCGAAGCCGGGAGACATTCCAGGCGCTGATCGAGGATGCGAAAACCTCAGCCGAGGATACGAAGATCCGCATGCGCGAACTGCTGGAGCAGGCCCGCCTGTCGGCGGATCGGATCAAGAAGCAGGCCGGCCAATCCCTGGACGACACCCGCAAGCTCAACGTGGAGATCGGCAGCCGTGCCAAACAACTCTGGAACGAGATCGCGGCCCAGGGAGAGGAACAACGTCAATGCCTGGAGAACCTGCTCGGCGACCACCGCGCCCGATACGAGGCGGCCGGAAAGGAACTCGACGGGTTCTCGTCACAAGTCAAGAGCCGTTCGGAAGCGTGTGAGCGACGCAGCGAAGAGGCACTGACCTATCTGTCCCAGCAGACACGGACGGTCAACGAGCAGATCAAGGCCTTGCGCGATCGGTGCACGACACGCGGCGAGGGCCTGATCACGTCGATGGAGGACTTCGTCAAGCAGGCCCGTGGACGGATCGAAGAGGGGCATCGCCAACTGGTGGAGATCGTGGGGGCATCACAGTTCGAAGTGGAGGCCGCCCGACAGGCCTTCCAGGAAACACGGGACAAGATGGTCACCGATGCCGACACAGGTCGCAGCCACGTCGAGGACCTGGTCAAGAGCACGCAAGAGCTCCTGTTCAAAACAAGCGAGCAGGCCCACGGGCTGCTCGCCGAGTTGAATGCCCAGGTCTCCGTGCAGACCCAGCGGGCCGAGCGGCTCTGCAACACCACGATCACCGAGGGGACACAGACCCTGAACTCCCTGCAGTCGCAGCTCGCAGAGGCCCGCGCCCAGGCCGATCGGTCGCGGAACGATCTGGAAGCGGTCGTCCAGTCGGCCACAAACGAATTTACGAATATGCGAGGCGCGTTTACGACGGACATGAAGGGATACGAAGAGGACGTCGGACGGCTGCGCGAATCGGCGCAGACAGCGCGGACGGAGATTGCCAAGCGGATCGAAGAGGCCCGCAGCGCTCTGGATGAGACCGGGGACACCCACCGTCGCGAGCTGGATCAACTGCGGCGGGAGGCGTCGTCGATCGTCAGCGAAGCGGATCGGACGCTCAAGGCGATCTGCGAACAATCCGGCGGCACACTGGAAGCGGCCCGCGCGGACATGACGGGAATATCGCAGCAGGTGTCGCACCAACTGGACCGCCTGCGCGAGGGCGCCGGCGCCCAGTTGTCAGGACTGCAGACCGAGATCGACGATGCCTTGTCACGAGGCCAGGAGGCCGCTCGACAGGTTCAAGACAAACTCGGCGCGGTGGATCAGTCCCTGCGGGCGCACTCGGCCGAGTTGCTGCGGCGGCTCGAAGCGGAGCAGACCGCGGCACACGAGGCCGCGGACGTCATCCGGTCCGATCTCGCAAAGCAGGTGCAGACAGCACGCGATGAACTGAGCAACGCGGCCCAGGCCCATGCTCGAGAACTGACCGGACGGCTCGACGAAGCTCTGGCACGGGGCCAGGAAGCCGCTCGACAGGTTCAAGACGAGCTCAGCGCGGCGGACCAGTCCCTGCAAACGCACTCGGCCGAGTTGCTGCGGCGACTCGCGGCAGAACAAGCGGCCGCACGCGAGGCCGCGGACGCGATCCGGTCCGATCTCGCAAAGCAGGTGCAAACAGCACGCGATGAACTGAGCGACGCGGCCCAGGCCCATACGCGCGAACTGACCGGACGGCTCGACGAAGCCCTGGCACGAGGCCAGGAAGCCACTCGGCGCATTCAAGACGAACTCGGTGCGGCGGACGAGTCCCTGCAAACCCACTCGGCCGAGTTGCTGCGGCGACTCGCGGCAGAGCAAGCGGCCGCACGCGAGGCCGCGGACGTCATCCGGTCCGATCTCGCAAAGCAGGTGCAGACAGCACGCGATGAACTGAGCGACGCGGCCCAGGCCCACACCCGCGAACTGACCGGACGACTCGACGAGACGCGGGAGCGTGCCGGCCGAGAGGTGTCACACCTGCTCAACCGCGTGGAAGAAGGCGTGGCGCGGGGCGCCGAGTCGGCAGAGCGCATCGGCGATAAACTGAGGGGCGAAATAGAATCGCTGAATGTGCAGGCGTGTGACCTGCACGACCAGGTGGAAGCGGAAGGCGCGGGCATGCGCGTCGAGTTCGAGCAGATCGCGTCCGACACGCGGGCGCAACTGGATGATGCCTACCAGCGGATGGAGAGCCTGAAACGCCTGGCAGACGCGGCCCTGGAAGAACTGAGCACGAATGTCGAAGGCATGCAGTCCGGATTGAAGAAAGACCTGGCCTCTGGAGAGGACCGCGTCCGGCATCTCCTCGAGTTGCTTCGGAACGAGGCGACCACCAGCACCGAAGAATATCGACAGAAGATTGCGTCGGTCCGAGGGACGGTCATCCAGGAGCTGATGGGCAAGACGGCAGACATGCAGCGCCGGGTCGAAGCGGCCACAGGACAATGCGCCAAGCTGGTTGCGGAGTTACAGGAACTGAACGTCACGGTGAAGGGAGACCTCGAGTCGACGCGCGAGCGACTTCAGTCGAAGCAGGACGGCGCCCGAGAAGCGGCGTCACGGCTGGCCGCGGACATGGCGAGCGTGATCACCCGCACAACGCGCGCGGCCGAACAGTTGCAAGGGCGGGTCAACGAGGTGTTGAAGGAAACCGACGGGCGGTTGGCCGGAGCCTCGGAAGGCGCCGAAGCGCTGTACGGCCGGCTGGAGTCCGCGATGGAGGCGATGGAGCGCAAGGCGCAGGAGTCACGTACGGCGGCAGACATGGAGTCGGCCCGCGTGGAGCGGAGTCTGACGGAACTGGTGGAGCGCAACCGCCGCGTCTTGGATGAATCGCAGACTCAGGTCGAGGAGATGTCGAACACGGCCTCCACGACGGTCGAGGAACTGTCGTCCAAGCTGGAGGTGATCCGGCAGTCGGCGCGCGCCGGACTGAGCAACATCAGCCAGAAACTACGGGAATACTTGAGCGAGGCGATGCAGACGGCGGAGCATCTCAAGGAGGAGGGAACCGCAATCGCCGCCGAACTGGCGTCGCGCGCGGGAGAGACGGAACAGCAGGCCGGAGCGATCGTCGAGGGCGCGGAAAAGGCAATCGCGACGCTGCGCGATCAGAGCAAGTCATCGCTGTCCGAAGTTCGCAACGGGCTGGTTCAAATGAACGAACGGGCGGAACTGTTGCAGCACGATCTGGCACGGATGGGCGAGGAGGTCCGGGATTCAGCGGGCGCAACGGTCGAGCAGTTGCGCCAGACGGCGTCCGGCGTGACGGCCCATATCGAGTCGCTTCGCGAGGGCGCCCAGCACGACGCCGAGGCGAATTATCGACGCATGAAAAATCTGCGAGACCAGGTCGAGCAGGGAGCGGAGCAGATCCGGGTCAACGCGGGCAAGCTGTTGGACCAGGTTCAGAGCGGGGCCAAGGCGGTCCGCGAGCACGCCAACGAACTGATGACCCAGGCACAGAGCGGATCCGACAAGATCGGCGAGCAGGCCTCACAACTGCTCATGCAGGCGCAAAGCTCGGCCGAGCGATTCCGGCAGCAGGCCGAGGGGCTGCTGCACCGGGCCGAGACGACCGCAGACGTGGTGCGGAAGGACATACACGCCCTGCGCGACGACGTGATCAAAAACGCGGACCAGGCACGCGAGGAGATCACGGCCGCCAAACGCGAGATCGTGGAAACACGCAACGAAACGGCCGAAACGCTGGATCGTGCGACGAGCGCCCACCGATCCGCTCAGGTCAAGTCGGACGAACTGCTCGGCCGAGCCGAGCAGATCGCCGAGCAATCGCGAGACCTGCTTCGGATGCCGCGCGAGATCCTCGACGAGGCCAACCAGAACGCCGAAGCCCTCACGACAATGTCGCGCAAGGTCTCCAAGATCGTCAAGCAACTGGCCGTGGCCACCGGCAAGGCGGAGCAGCAGAAACGTTCGATCGACGGCGCCAGCGCCACCGCGGACGAGAAGCTGACGCACCTCAAGAAACACACGATTCGCGTGGGCCAGCTCGTGGGCATCATCCGCCAGTTGTACGGAGCAATGGACGCTCGAGTGGGCCGTCTACGCGAGAAGCTCAACACGGCCGACGACCTGTGCCGGACCGTGCCGCAGGAGATCGACGACTTGCGGTCGGCGCTGGCGTCTGAGTCGGCCCCGGCACCGGCGGATGCGGCGAGCGCCCCACCGGCGGCGTCCAAGGAGCGTACGGACGGGGACACGCCGTCGGTCGACACGCTGACCCACGTGGTCCAGCGAAACCAGGCCCTCAATCGGTGGCTGCGCGACACGCTCGGGGAGGCCGAACGGAAAGCCGCGGCCCAATCCCAGCGGTCGGCTCCGCGCCGCAACACTCCTCAACAACCGGCGTCTCAATCGTCCTGATCATCCCGCTCGAACCCGCTCGAACCCGCTCGAACCCGCTCGAACGAGAATCCCTTCTCGTTCCCCTCCCCTCCGCTCAAACGAGAATCCCTTCTCGTTCCCTCCCCTCCGCTCAAACGAGAATCCCTTCTCGTTCCAGCTTGATTCCTCCGACAGGGGCCGTAACCTGCGCGGGCGACGCGATCATGAAAGGACGCATTTCCCTCCATGACATCACTCATGGCCCAGGCGGCCGCTCATCCCTTCTCGATCGAGCATTCCGTAGGAATCTACATTGGCATTCTTCTGGTCGCCTGCCTCGCAGGCGTGCTGACGAAGTGGATCGTGCACGTCCCCTACACGGTCGCCCTGACATTGATCGGGCTGGGCATCGCGCTGCTGCCGATCGCCCCGAGCGCCGCGGAAACGGGCTTCAGCAAGGAACTTATCTTCTTCGTCATGCTGCCGCCACTGCTCTTCAACGGAGCGATCAACCTGAGCCTGAGGCGACTGTTGCAGAACATCTGGCCCATCCTGACGTTCGCGGCAATCGGCCTGCTGATCTCCATGTTCGTCATCGCCGGCCTGTTCTGGTGGGGAGCCGCACTCGGCCGCGAGGATTATCTCATTGCGCTGCTGTTCGGAGCCATGGTGACGCCGACGGACCCCGTCAGCGTGCTGGCGATCTTCAAGGAACACCGGGTGCCGGCGGGCCTGCGGTATATCGTCGAGGGAGAGTCGCTGTTCAACGACGGCGTGGGCATCGTGGTCTTCAGCATCGTTCTCGGGATGATCACCGGACACTCCCAGTTTACCGCCGCCGGGGCGGTGATCGAGTTTCTTCGCGTGGCGCTCGGAGGGTTCGCGATCGGAATATTCGTCGGGGCGGTCGTGTTTCTCATCTTGCGACGACTGGACGACCCCCTTCTTGAAAATGCGATCTGTCTCGTTCTGGCGTATGGCTCATTCTGGCTGGCCGAGGTCTTCCACCTGTCCGGCGTCATCGCCACGGTGATGGCCGGCCTGTTGATCGGCAACTACGGCAGACGCTGGTCCATGCGGCAGAAGACGGTCGAGACCGTCGAAACCTTTTTCAATTCGATCGATTTCCTGATCAACTCGATGTTGTTCATCCTGATCGGACTGGAGCTGCGGGGCGTGATGCTGGCGGAGGCGCCAGGCAGTCTTTCGGCCCTGATCCGGCCGCTGATCGTCGCGGTCGTCGCCATGATCGTCAGCCGCGCGGCAGCGGTCTATCCGCTCTATCGCGTGTTGAACCTCGCCGGGACGCGGCGACCGGCCCGTTGGGCGCACGTCCTGTTCTGGGGCGGGCTTCGCGGATCGATCCCGATCGCCCTGCTCCTCGGCCTGCCCCACCACCCCGCAATCGACCCGCACCGGCCCCTCCTGCTGGTCTGCGGATTCTCCGTCGTGCTGTTTTCGCTGGTCGTCCAGGGCACGACCATGAAACCGCTCCTCAACCGCCTGCAACTTTCAGATGCGTGACGCTGTTTGCCCGACGTCGGTTGGCGGGAGGGTCACCGGCCGGGCCGCGGGAGGCAGCCGCTACAGCCGCCAGGGAATCGCACCGGAATAGAATGATCGATTGCGCAGCTTGGCTGGCCCACTGGCTTTGCCGTTTGGCGGCTCTGCAATTCACCCTGTTCTTACGCGACTCCGCATCGAATCCGCCGAGACCGTTATGGCCGCGAACGCCGCGGCCTGCCGGGGAGTCAGGGCTCGTCCGTATCGCGGCCGGCGAGCGTGGTCGTCTCCGCCGGCGGGCCTGCGGTATATCGTCGAGGGAGAGTCGCTGTTCAACGACGGCGTGGGCATCGTGGTCTTCAGCATCGTTCTCGGGATGATCACCGGACACTCCCAGTTTACCGCCGCCGGGGCGGTGATCGAGTTTCTTCGCGTGGCGCTCGGAGGGTTCGCGATCGGAATATTCGTCGGGGCGGTCGTGTTTCTCATCTTGCGACGACTGGACGACCCCCTTCTTGAAAATGCGATCTGTCTCGTTCTGGCGTATGGCTCATTCTGGCTGGCCGAGGTCTTCCACCTGTCCGGCGTCATCGCCACGGTGATGGCCGGCCTGTTGATCGGCAACTACGGCAGACGCTGGTCCATGCGGCAGAAGACGGTCGAGACCGTCGAAACCTTTTTCAATTCGATCGATTTCCTGATCAACTCGATGTTGTTCATCCTGATCGGACTGGAGCTGCGGGGCGTGATGCTGGCGGAGGCGCCAGGCAGTCTTTCGGCCCTGATCCGGCCGCTGATCGTCGCGGTCGTCGCCATGATCGTCAGCCGCGCGGCAGCGGTCTATCCGCTCTATCGCGTGTTGAACCTCGCCGGGACGCGGCGACCGGCCCGTTGGGCGCACGTCCTGTTCTGGGGCGGGCTTCGCGGATCGATCCCGATCGCCCTGCTCCTCGGCCTGCCCCACCACCCCGCAATCGACCCGCACCGGCCCCTCCTGCTGGTCTGCGGATTCTCCGTCGTGCTGTTTTCGCTGGTCGTCCAGGGCACGACCATGAAACCGCTCCTCAACCGCCTGCAACTTTCAGATGCGTGACGCTGTTTGCCCGACGTCGGTTGGCGGGAGGGTCACCGGCCGGGCCGCGGGAGGCAGCCGCTACAGCCGCCAGGGAATCGCACCGGAATAGAATGATCGATTGCGCAGCTTGGCTGGCCCACTGGCTTTGCCGTTTGGCGGCTCTGCAATTCACCCTGTTCTTACGCGACTCCGCATCGAATCCGCCGAGACCGTTATGGCCGCGAACGCCGCGGCCTGCCGGGGAGTCAGGGCTCGTCCGTATCGCGGCCGGCGAGCGTGGTCGTCTCCGCCGGCGGAGGCTGAGCGCGTCGGGCCTTCGCCAGTCGGGTGGCGCGCCGGAGGCCCTCGGCGGCGCCGGGGCATCGGGGGTTTCTGTCAAGGGCCATCTGGAAGAGCCGACCCGCTGCGACGGGGTCGCCCATCTCAAGCCGGAGGATTCCGACGTTGGTATAGGCGGTTTCAGGAGAAACGACCTGAGAGAACTCCCGGTAGCTTTCGTCGGTGCGTCCATCGCGAGCCAACAGGATCGCGAGGTTTCCGTGCGCCCGCTGCGACTCCGCATCGAGTTGAATGGCGGCGCGGAACTGCGCTTCGGCCTCCCGCAAGAGCCCCTGCTGCCAATAGCAGAGACCGAGATTGTTCCGCAGCGTGGCGGACGCCGGAACCGCGTTAATGCCATTGATGAAGGTCTTTTCGGCGTCACCGAGCTGGTCAAGCTTTTGGTGAAGAATCCCAAGGCGATTGTAGGCCGATCCGAAGCGGGGGTCGGCTGCGATGGCCTTTTCATACTGCGCGATCGCCTCGGTTTCGTTCCCCTGCCGCTCGAGCATCTGCCCGGAAGCGAAGTAGGTCCTGGGCAGGATTTGGGCCGGCGGACTGTGGCGGACGTCGCGGGCGACTTTGGCGTCGGTGGAGCGGATCTCCTGCGTTTTCACATCCGCGGCGTGTTCAACACAGCCGAGCGACAAGGCCCCCATCGCCAACACGCCGATCATCGCTCGCTGCCGCATGGGCCGCTCCTTTCGAAGTCTTGCGGGGCGCGAGGCTCCGACGTCGTGTGTCGATCGATCAGAATCCCGTTCACAGCCATCCTAGTCGTCCAGGCGATACGCCGTGGCGCGGGGCTCCGGCTGCTGGGCGACGGTCGCGCCCTTCGTGGCCTCAGCACTGCCAATCCCCGGCCCGCCGGGCATGCCGAGGGCCACGCTGATCGGCTGAGTGCCCGGTATCTCGCCCGCGAGAAAATCCGTGGCCGTCTTTAGGCGAGCCTCGACAAAACCCTCGTCCGTAATATCCGTGTCGTAGTAGATCGTGCCGCCGCTGCCGGCGAGCAATTCAGCATAACGGCCGAGCCGCGCCACGCCGACACCGGACAACTCGGCGGTGTGCGGAATGAAGTGGATGTCCGAAATACACCGGTCGGCCATCATGCCTTGATCGTTGTGGAAGACGAAGTACTCCGTGTTGCGGGGATGTTTCGGCGCGTATCCCTGCGGCGGGGCGTTCGCCTGCATCTGGGGGTCGGGTTCACTGCACCCGACAAGGGCCGGAAGCAGCATCGCTAACATGCAGCCAAGACAGCGTAGAGTTCGCATGATTCGAGTCCTCAACGAGGGGCGCGGCCCCGGGCAAGCCGTGTCGGTGCGCGTCGCCATCGTGGTTGGCGCAGGGGATTCGCCTGTTCAGCCCTATCAACGCATGAGTATTATCGGCAATTCGGGCTGCGTGGAGCACCCGACCTCTCAGGCCCGATCCAAGACAGGTTCATGCGGACTCGATGAGCGGTCGTAGCGTCGGCCCCACCGTGGCCGACGTGCACCCGAAGGTCCCGGCGGCAAGGCCCAACCGGTGCGGCATCTGCCCCGCGGGTGCCACTGGCGGCTTGTCCGCCAGTGCCCTCCCACCACTCAGGCATCACCCAAAATCAAAATGATCGATCGAATGGCTTTGGCTGACCCATCGGCCCTGCCGTTTGGCGAGTCTGCCATTCACCTTGTTCCGACGCAGCTCCCTGGCTCACTTCGTCCCGACGGGACACCACCTCAGCCCCCGCCGATTCCGCCACCGACCCGGTCACGGCGGGACGAAACGTGCAGAAACTGCGCGGACTACAGATCACTAAACGTCTTGATGAGAGAGATGGCGGCCGGTCCGGCGAGCACGACGAAGATCGTGGGGAAGATGAAGAGGATCAGCGGCAGCAACAACTTGACGGCGGTTTTCTGTGCCCGCTCCTCGGCCTTCTGTCTACGCTTGGTGCGCAGGCTGTCAGACTGGTTTCGGAGCGCGACGGCGATGCTGGTACCGAGTTTCTCGGACTGCGTGATCACGGCGACGAGGGCTCTCATCTCCTGGACGGCGGTGCGAGCCGCCATTCTCGTGAGGGCTTCGCTTCGCGGGACGCCCATCTGGGTCTCGATCGACGCAATCTGGAGTTCCTCGGCGAGCTCGGGGTGGACCCTCTTCATCTCGTCGCCCACACGGAGGATGGTGGCGTCGAGGCCGAGGCCGGATTCAACGGCAACCACCATCAAGTCGAGCGAGTCCGGCATTCCGTGGGTGATGGCTTCCACACGCCGCTTGATGGCCAGGCTCAGCCAGAGATTGGGGAGCATGAAGCCGAGGCCGGCTCCGATCAGGGCCTGTCCGACGATGTGGATCATCTCCTTGTCGGCATTCAGGCCGAGGAAGATGCCCACGCCTGCGCCGACGCAGGCCATCAAGGTCTTGCTGGCGAGGAACATCGTCGCGACGCTGTCCTGGCGATGGCCCGCGCTGGCCAGCCGGCCCTTCAGGTTTGTCTGCTGATCGGCGTTCTTGGGCATGACGGGCCTTGAGAGGAACGGCGCCGCCTTCACAAAGACGCTCGGCGTACCGGCTCGGTGCTTGGCCTGGTCGCCTCGCTCATCGGCGTCGGGCGCCAAACCCGCTGCCCTCCGTTGGACGAGTTCGTCTTCGTCGTTTCGACCCAGCAGAAGCGCGTACAGGACCATCGCAATCGCGAGGGCGCCCATGATCCCCAATATAGCAATATCCATCGGATGTTCCGCCGTTCTCTGATCCCGGTCAGACCTTGATATTGACAATCTTCTTGATCATCGCCAGCCCGAGCAACTGAGCGATAGCCGCGCCCATCAGCATGTAGCGCCCCATCGGGTCGTCCAGGAGGACGTTGGCGTACTTGGGGTTGACGACGAGTTCCATGATGAAGACGACGATGGGCAGGGCAAGAAGGACCCAGCCGGAAAGACGACCCTCGGCCGTGAGCGCCTTGACGGTCCCAAAAAGCTTGATGCGGTCGCGGATGACGCCGCTGATGTTGTCGAGAACTTCGGCGAGGTCGCCGCCGGTGGAACGCTGGATGAGGACGGCCGTCACGAAAAAGCGGACGTCCATCAGCCCGATGCGGTTGGCCATGTTCTGGAGGGCGTCTTCGATCTTGACGCCGAGGTTCTGCTCGTGGAAAACACGCGCAAACTCGGTCGCGATCGGGTCGGGGAGCTGCTCGGAAACGAGCAGGATGGCATTGGCCAGGGAGTGTCCGGCACGCAGCCCCTGGCTCATCAGATCGAAGACATCCGGCAACTGCCGCATGAGCCGGTTGAGCCGCATGTTCCGTTTGACGTAGAGGATGACCATCGGAATGATGAAGGCGCCGGCGCCGGCGGTGAGCTCAACCCACAGGACAGCATCTAGGAAGTAGCTGATGATGAAGGCCAGTGCCGAGAAACCGACGAGGTTGATGAGAAACCCAGTGGCAAACCAGGGGAGGTCGGCCTGATCGAGAACACGCTGGACCTTCTCCGTCAGCTTCAGTTTTGCAATGACGGCGCCGAGGCCGGACGTGGGCGATTGCGTCTGCCGGAGGATCGACTCCCGGGCCAGGCGTGCATCACGCTCCGAGGTCCCGAAGCCGGCTCGGCCCTTGAGGCGCTGGACGATCTTTCTCGACTCGGTCTTGCGCAGGTCGCCGGCCAGATTGAAGATCGCAAACGCCAGCAGCACCGAGCCGATCATCGGCAGCGCATAGAACGTGAGCAGTTCGAAAGTCCCCACTTCCGCAAGCATGAAACAGTCAGGCATGCGCGTCCGACACCCCCCCGAAACCGGCCAGATGGCTACTCTGTAGTGTCGGTCGAAAGGACCTGCCGCTCGAACATCTCCGGCCCCAATTCAACGCCCGAGTACTTCAGACGATCAAAGAAACTCGGACGCAGGCCCGTGGCGATGAAGCGGCCGTGGGCCTTGCCGGCCCCCGTGATACCGAGCTGCTCGAACTTGAAGATCTCCTGAATCGTGACGGTCTCGCCCTCTATGCCCTGAACTTCGGCAATGGACATGATCTTTCTCGGACCGCCGGCGAGCCGGGCCGCGTTGACGATGATGTGGATCGCGCTGGCAAACTGCTGCCGGATCGCCTTCACCGGCAGATCGAACCCGGCCATCATGACCATCGTCTCCACACGCTGCACCGCATCTCGAACGTTGTTCGCATGGACGGTCGTCATCGAACCATCATGCCCGGTATTCATGGCCTGGAGCATGTCGAGCGTTTCCGGACCGCGGCATTCACCGACCACCAGCCGGTCGGGACGCATGCGCAGCGAGTTGATCAGCAACTCGCGAATGGAGATGCGACCCTTCCCCTCAATGTTCGAGGGCCGCGACTCCAGACGCACGACATGCGTCTGGCGAAGTTGAAGCTCCGCCGCATCCTCGATGGTCACGATTCGTTCAACATCCGGAATGAACGAGGAGAGGTTGTTCAGCAGCGTGGTCTTTCCGGATCCCGTTCCACCAACAATCAAAACGTTCATGTGCGCCAGCACACACGCCCGAAGAAAGTCCACCATCTCCTGCGTGATCGATCCAAAGCCGAGATAGCCCTCCCACGTGATGGGATCGGCGCCGAATCGCCGGATCGACATCGACGGACCGTCGATCGCCAACGGCGGGATAATCGCATTGACACGCGATCCGTCCTTCAGCCGGGCATCCACCATCGGCGAAACCTCGTCGCAGCGGCGGCCCACAGACGAAACAATCTTGTCGATCACATGCAACAGATGGGCATTGTCCTTGAATTTCACGCTGCTGAGCTGCAGACGCCCCTTGCGCTCGACGTAGACCTGCTTGGGACCGTTGATCAGGATGTCGCTGATGTGCGGGTCTTTCAGGAGCGTCTCCAACGGACCCAGCCCAAAGGTCTCATCGAGCACTTCCGCGACCAGACGCTGTCGCTCATCAAAGTTCAGCAGGGCGTCTTCCTGCTCGCACAGATTGACGATGATCTGCTTGACTTCCTGTTTGACATCGTCGTCTTTCCGATTACCCAACGCTGCCAGGTCAAGATTCTCAACCAGCTTGCGGTGAATCCGCGTCTTGAGCGCATAAAACTCATCAGACCGGTCCAGCGCTTCCGTCTCGCCCTTGTTTTTGATCGTAGAGGCCTGCGGCGCAGCCGTCTTCCCGGGCACGGGTGCAGCGCCCGGCAGGCCGCCGGAAGACGCAACGCCCTTGAGGGGAACCTTGGGGGACTTCAGGACCGGTACCTTCGACCTTCCAAACATGCTGCCGCCTCCTCGTCACTTGCTGCGCCAACGGCGCAAACCTCGGGCGCCGACAGCGTCTCCAGGACGCGGCCGTCAGCGCAGACCAGACCTGATAAACCTGGACTCCGAAATCCTGTCCGTGTTGTATCCACGTGCCACCAGCGCCCTGCGGCACTGGCATCGCCGGTACTTGTTCAGGCATCGCACATCAGTGGAAAGATCAAGCGCGCGGCTTGGCTGGCCCGTGGGCCTCGCCGTTGGGCGGGTCTGCCATTCGCCTGGTCTTTGCGTGACACGCTGAACACAGCGCGTTCGCCGACGACGCACACGCATTCATCAAGATCAATTGTGGGCGACCGAAGTCGTTTACGCGGAAACCACCTCTGCGGCGGGCTCCTCCGGCTTCGTGCCCTTTCGGAAGAGTTTCCCCAGAAGCCCGCCGTGGTGATCGGTGTCCACCGCGAGGGCGTCGGGATCGTGCAGCATCATGGCGAGCCGGGCGATGGCCGATCGCACCTTCGATCGCGCGAAATCAACCTTCAACGGCCGGCCGACGTTGATGCTGCTGCTGACGGTCCGCCAGTCATCCGGGATCGTCACATATATCTTACGATTCAGCGTCTGTTCGACGTGGCCAATCTCGAGATGAGCGGAATCACGTCCCAATCGGTTGCAAACGAGTGAAACGCGATCCGCGTTGAATCCCTGGACCGATAGCTCCTGTAACATGCGGTCCGTATTTCGGGCGCTGGTGACCAGCAGTTGCAGCACAAAGAGAATGTGATCAGACGCATCCAGCACGATCCGTGCGCCCTGATCGTGTCGCGTCGGTCCGTCCACAACGACGTACTCGCACAATTCCTGGAGGCCGGTCAGCACGCTCGCGCAATGCGCCGCCGTGATCATTTCGGCCTGCGCGAAGCTGTGCGGGCGGGTGAGGACGTACACGCCGGACGGATGATGCACCAGGGCCTTCATGATCATCTGCGGGTCGAGTTGCTCTGGCGTCGCGCAGAGGTCCGCCACGGTGAACTGGCTGTGCATATCGAGAAGTGTGGCGACCTGGCCGAAACGGAAATCGAGATCGACGATCGCGACCTTCTGGTCCTCGCGGCACAGGGCGGCCAGCTCGACCGCCAGGTTGGTCGCCAGCATCGTCGCCCCGACACCCCCGGCACTGCCCATCACCGATATCAGCTTGCCCGGCTCTTGTGCGGCGGGTTTGTTGGCGACTACGCGATTCAAGGCGCGTGCCCAGTCCTCCACGTCGAGCGGCTTGACAAGGTACTCCTTCATCCCGGCACGCATGGAGCGAAGAACGATGTCCCCTTCCGTGTTATTGCTCAGGGCGAACACGGCCAGGGCCGGTGACGATTGCCCCAATTGAGCGACACACTCGAGAACAACGTCCGTCGTTCGATCGATATCGACAAGCAGCACATCGGCTGGAAACTGGGCGACGGCATGGGCCAACAGGCTCGGTTCATCGAGCTCGGCCACGATCTTGACACGCGGGAGGACCGTTATGCGCCGGCGCAGGTCCGGCGCAGCGGCTTCGTCCGATGTAAAAAGAATGACACGCCCGGATGGATTCATGGCTGCCTGGAATCCGCGCCGCATGAGGCGGCTGCATCTCGCGGGAACGGTTCGACCGCGCGGCACCGGCGGCTGTCTCCCGGTGTCGAGTCCCCGCACCGTCCCTATCGGTCGCCGCAGCCGACCGCTGAAGTCGGCCGCGGCGTCCGAAAAAGGGGACGATACTACTGAATCAGCCGCACCGGCCGACGACCGCCGAGCGTCTGAAAGATGTTCTCAAGCTGCTGCACATATCCGGGAAGCCCGTTGTTGTTCGGGTCCGGCGAGTTATCCGCGAAAAAGTAGTTGTCGGTCTGGACGACGCCGTTCTCGTCGTAAATCGGGTTCCCGGCGGCGTCGGTCTGGTGCGTCGCAACGAGACGCAGCAGCCCCTCGTTCACATCGGCACCAACGCCGATCGTATAGACCGTCATGCCGGCCTCCTTGGCCTCATCCGCGGCGTCCAGGGCCCAATTGACCGCGCTCGACGCATTGTTGCCAACGTACTGGTTTGACTGGTTCACGTTCGGCTTGCCGTCGGTCAGCGTGATCACGACCTTCGCGGCCGACGTGCGGGCGCGGGCGCTCGTCAGTTCCAGATAGCCCTCATGCACCCCGGCGCCGATATTCGTCACCGACGTAAAGTGACCGGCCTGGTGCCCGTTCAAATCGTCCGGGATGACCTGCAGGGCCGCGGCCATGGCGCTGCCGGCCACGGCCTCCGTTAGGTCGTGGGCGTGGTAGCCGTACTGGGCAAAGGTCTCCAGCGAAACACGGTCCTGGGTCTGCAGAGACACGATCACGTCGATCATCGACTGCACGGCGTTCTTGACCGAATTCAGCGGCTCTTCCGGACAGTCGGCCAGCTCCGGCGTGTAAGCATTCCGCGCCCGCCGCTCCATCAGATAGTTCACAAAAGTCTTCAGACCGTAACGGTACTGAAGATGGTGGTCGGTCCGGCGCATCTGGGACCAACTCGACCGTACATAGTTGATGTAGTCGCTCCAACTGCCGACGCTGAACGGATAAGGCGTTTCGTCAACGAGTTCGTTGCTGTCGACACGATTGTCTCCATTACCGCCGCCGGTGTACTTCCCTCCGGACTTGCCGCTCCGCCATCCGGCGAGTCCGAGCATGACCTTCACGCGATTGCGATACCGCGTGGAACTCGAGTCATACAGACGACTCAGCAGCGCAGCCCGCTCTGCGGACGAATAACCCGACTCGGTCAGGTTCTCGATGACATCGGAGTCTGACGTCGTCGAACGCTGGCGAATGTAATAGAAGCCGGGATCACTCGTCGGGTTGTATTGCCCGAGCACAATGTCCTGACCCCAGCCCGTCATCCATCCCCAGCGGGGGCCGGCCGGATTCGAGCTTCCACCCGGCGGCTCGGGAACATTGTCCGGATTCCCGCCCGAGCTTTGCGGCGAGCCGGAGCCGGTCCCGGGCTGACTATTCCCACCGTTCAGAGCGCCCGGAGCAGAGGGATCCGGACCGTTCCCGATCCCGTTGTGACCGGACGCAATCGGCAGGGCGGCCCAGACGTCCTTCACGTTGATCTGAACACCGTCGCGATAACCGTCTTGCTCCGAGGGAAACTGCTTGTAATGGCGCAACTCGCTGTCATCGTTCATCGACCCGGACAGGTCGATCACGACGGCGATGTCCCGTGGAACGAGCATGGCCGTCGCCGTGGCTTGCAGATTGGCCGTGTCCACGCCCACCGCCTTGCCAAACAGCAGCGACACCGGACCGTCGGCGGCCGTGGGATCACGCCGTACAATCACCTGGACGGCGTCATACGGCGTCTGGTTCGGCTGAAAGTTGTACTTGGTCCCGTTCAACACGGCATGACCAAATATGACATCAGTCTGAGTATTGATCGTCGTGGGCGTTCCGGCCACTTCGTTGGCGCTGGCGAACGCCGCCGCTTCCGCCTGCGCCAGAGCGGTCGGATCCTGCGTGGAACCAAGCTGCGACGCCGCCGCCAGAGCCGCCGCATCCGCCGCATTTCGCAATTCCTGCTTGGCGTTGAACATCAGACCGGTATCCACAGCCAACGCCATCACGCCCATGCCGACCAGACTTCCGAAGATCAGACCCTGCGTCATCACGGTCGCCCGCCGCCGGCGGGTACCGGCGTGGAGGGGGCGGCGCCCCGGTTGCATGGAGCTCTGTGCGGGGTGCCTTTGGTGGATCGTCATCATCTCTCTCCCTCCGCCGATCCCGGACCGGTCTTCAAACACCCGACCGGCACGCGGCGCAGTCGCTGACGCCGGAACCCCCGACGCCGCTCTCATTGCAATGTCAGACCGATGCGGCCCGCGCTGATCCAGCCCGGCCGCGTGCGGCCTCGACGATGGCCGCACCAAGAGGTGCCCCCCATGCTCCCCGGCCTCCGCCGGAGTCGAATCCTGCTCCGAGGAAAATCCCGTTCCCCCCGGAAATACTCAGGCGTCACACAAGACATAGAACGATCGATTATGTGGCTTGGCCGGCCGGCAATGCCGTCGGGCGACCCCGCCATTCACCGTGTCCTTGTGTAACTACCTATCTTTACAATTCGCGACCAATCCTTGGCAATTCCTCATTCCTGGTACCCTTCCACGCCCCAGGGTCCCCGTAACGCCAGTTGTGACTGTGTGGTCGGCCAGCTCGCCCCGTCCGGCCAGACGTTTACCGGACTGGTATCCCGCGGCACCGGCGACAAAGACGGCGCGGAATGAGCCACCCCTTCGAGCTTCTGGTTGGCGAACAACTGATAATCGTTCGGATGCGTCATGAGTGACCCCGGTGGGGGTACAACCTGTTGCGGATCGAGCGGCTCAACCAGTTGCGGCGTGACGAGCACGACCAGCTCGGTGTCGTCACGCTGATAATCCACCGAACTGAACAGCGATCCCAGGACCGGGATGTCCCCCAGCCAGGGGATCTTCGAGACCACGCCGCGAACCGTCTCCCGCAGCAGCCCCGCGATCGCGAAGGTCTGCCCATTCCCACACTCCACCGTGGATTCAACCCGTCGCGTCGTGAAGCTGAACACCGGCAATCCGCCCACAATCTGCGGGCCGGGCACCGCGTCGCTCACCTCAGTCATCACGTGAATCCGCATCCGCTGGCCCCCAAGCAGCGTCGGTGTGAACGCCAGCCGCACGCCGAATTCCTTGTACTCGATCACGATGGCACCGGCCACCGCGCCACCCTGGGTGACCGGCACGGGTACCTCGCCCCCCGCGAGGAAGGTCGCGGTCTGACCGGTCAACGCTACCAGGTTCGGTTCCGCCAGCACCCGAAACAGCCGGTTTTCCCGAAGGGCGTTCACGAACATCTGAAACTCAGTACGAGGAAAACCGAACGTCACATTCGTGTTCGGCCCATTCCCGACGCCGGCTACCGAAAACAATTGCTGGCCCCGGAGAGGAAGACCGGCATTGGCGGGCGTCCGAAAATTGGCCACGTCCGCCAGCCCCGCGCTGGCAAATACCGTCGGATTGATCTGGTTCAGGTTGTTGGCGAAGAAGAAATCCCGGGAAATCTTCGAGGCCCCGAACGCCCAGTTCACACCCAACCGCCGTATGGCCTGCTTGTTCACTTCCGCAACAACGACCCGCAGCATCGTCTGCTGCACGCCCGCCACCTTCAGGTGGTTTTGTACCTCGCCGCCCTGAACCAGCTTGGCAATATCCACGATCCGCTGGGCCATCACACCATCGCGGACTCGCCCGCTGAGGATGATCGTTCCGTTCAGGCTCTGGGCCTTCACGTCGGACGTCGGTGCCAGCGAGCGGATCAACTCCCGAAGGGCCGAGAGGTCGCGCTCGACGCGGATCTGGACGACGCGTGCGCTCTCTCTCGACCGAAGAAGGAGTTGTGCCAACCCGACCGAAAGGCCCCGAACCACCACGCTCGTTCCCGACGTGGCGGTCACCTCCGCGACCTCGCTGTCCGGGCTGGCGATCTCCGCGGAGTCGATCTCGACGCCGAGGTCGATCGCGACCGATTCCTTCTCCGTGAGAGCGATGCTTCCGGTCGCTCCGCCGAGCCGGCGAATACTGCGAATGAATCTGTCTGCGCTCTTGGAGGACCCGGACTTGCCCGGAGTCGAAGTCGGCGGACCGACCGCCAACGAGACAACCGGCTCGACCGTCCGTCCGTCCGCGGCCCCGACGCTCTCCGGCAGCCAGGGAAGTTCGAGATCGCCGAGGGTAATGGAGGCGGGTCGGTTCGCCAATGCGGCGGTCCCTTCGAGCCTGGCCAACGGCCGGTCCTCGACGACGCGGATCGCGCGATTCGCGACGACGCGGGCCGATGCGAAAACGACTATAGCCTGAGAAGAACTCTGCCCCATGACGTCGACCGGCGAGACAGACTGAAAAAGAGCGGCAAGGATCAGCAGCCCGGCGCTGCCCCGCGCAACACCAACAAAACGACGGAGCCGGCGCGGCCGTGCGCCAACCTGACCGTCATACAGGTGACCATCCATGGCACAATTCATTCGTAAATCTCCCTGTCAGGGTTCTCTCGTTCGTCGTCGATGGGACTCGCGGTAGGAACGATCGTGGACGGCTCGCCGAGAAGGTGGCCTTTGGAGTCGAAGGTCAGACGTTCGATTCGGGAGCCGTTGATCACCGTGACGACGTGGCCCGGGTGCGAACGCGGCGCAGCGGCAACCACCACCGGCTTCGGGCGATACGCCATCGCCTTCTTGAGCAGGCTGGACCAGAACACACCCTTCGGCCGCTCTTCGCCTTGTCCGCGCAGGGCGAGCCGGATCCGGCTTCGCGTGGCCGCCGCATCCAGCAGCGGCACCTGGTCGGGCTTCAAGAACAACGTGACGGACTTGGTCATCCGAACGGTCTTGCCGTCGGAACTCAATTCGTTCATGGATTGTCCGACCGCACCCACCTCGACATCGGCCAGGATCAAGCGGCTCGGGAACGAGGTGGCACGACCACCCCGATCCGCCGCAAATACATCCACCCTCGCCCCCGGCATCACGAATCCCGCCACGGCCGACGCTTCGTTCACCGTCACGCTCACGGCCCGGTGACCGGCCGGGATCTTTGCGGCCAGCCCAGGACTCGTCCCGGAGGGCGCAAGCATGGAGTCGTTGATGGTCATGCTCGCCGGTATCGTCATCTTCACCACGCGGCCGATCAGCTTCTTGCGGTCGGTGAAGGCCCCGGCGGGCACCAAGGCGCGAGGCACGCCGACGGTCGTGACCATCGACTCTTCAATCCGGCTGGCCACGTCGATCGCGTGGCGGGCCACGACGACCTGATTCATCTCGCCCTGCGACCCCCTCGCCTTCCGAACCATGTCGATGCCCATCTTGATGGCGAAGAAACCGACGCCAAGGCCGATGACCAGCGGAATAATGGATCGTGCTTTCATGACGCTGCGCCTCCCCTTTCCACCCGCAAATGCCTCATGCCGCCGGTCGCGCCCGGGCATGCCCGGCGCTCCGGCGGTTCATCCAACGGCTAAGAGCCGGGGCCGAAACGCCCCGTTCGCTCCACGCCTGACTGACGAGACGCGGCTATCCGGACCGCGTCCTGCTCGCCGGCCCGGCGCGGAGGCTACTCGATACCCTCGCGCCGCATCGACGAGGTGGCACTCACGGTAAAGTTGCCGCCCCCCAACAGTGTCCCGGTAAACAAGGTCCGATCGATCGGCATCGTGACCGTCACCTCGAGATTGGTGTCCGTCGGGCCGAGTTGGTCGATGTTGCTCGTCGTCACATACCCGTCGAGCGTGTCCGCAAAGTTCGGATCGCTCGGATTCCCCGGCGCCGTGGCGGGCGTCAGGTTAGCCGCCGACATCGACGCATCGACGGCAGCCTGAATGTCGCTCATCGCAGCGCCGGGAAGGGCGCCGGCCCGGGCACCTTCCCGGGCCGCCAGGGTCACGGTCTGCCGCAACATGAAGGTATAACCAATCTCCGTCATGGCCAGCATGGCTGTAACCACCAGCGGGGCCATGACCGCGGCCTCGACCGCAGCAACACCGCGACGGGCATAGCCGAGTCGCGAGCGGGCGGCTTTACGAACGGGTTGTCGTTGGTTCTGATTCATAGTACTTCCCACCATCCGGAATAATTGCACACAACAACGATCAGCGCCCCCAAGCACAAGGGGATCGCATACGGGACAACGCCCGCCGACGCTCGGGACGACGCATCCGCGCGAGGCGCCCCAGGATCACGCCGGAAACCAAGTTCGTTCACTGCCCCTACCATTCCGGATAAAGCCGGGCGCCATGCCCGGCGTCGCGCAATCACCGCCACCGCGAGCACACCACCAAGAAGTCCGCCGGCCAACACCGCGTGAAAGATCATTTGAGGACCCAACCAGGCCCCGAGGGCGCTGGCGAGCTTCACATCGCCGGCACCCATCGCTCCAATCAACCACAGTACCACCAGCAGACCCAGGCCCGCGAGCATCCCCGTCACGCCCGCCAGAAGGGCCGGCGGCCCGCCGAAGAGCGCCTGGCATGTCAGTCCGCTCACCGCAACGCCTGCTGTCAACCAGTTCGGCACACGGTGCTGACGCCAGTCATACCAGCTCGCCACGGCCGCGACCGGTACCAGGCCTGCCAACACCCAGTCCATGGAAACGTGCGGCGACAACAGAAACCCTCGCACTGCGCGATTCGAGCGAAAAAACCGCGGCGGTGGCAAGCGGAGCAATCGCCTCCGCCTGCCACCAGCCGCGCCGATTCTCACGACCAGTGTGCTCGTCACCACCGGCCGCCCCGTCCGTGAAGAGACGGGAAGACAACACATCGCTACGGCATGTTGGCTTCGATGTCCGCAAAGGTGGTCGAGACCTTCGTTCCCAACGCACTGATCGCGCCCAGCGCGATCACGATAATCAAGGCCAGCATGACCGCGTACTCGGTGGCGGTCGCACCCTCTTCGTCTCGAATAAACGCTTTCAGTCGCTTCAACATCCCAATGTCTCCTTTCCTGCAGGGGCGGAACGCTGTCGCTCCTCTGCAGCTCCGCACGCCGGGGTCCTCCCGACACGCAGCGTCTGTCTGCGGGGTGTTCCCCGCAGGTTCCAACCGTTTCCCCACACGAGGCAACGGCGATCGACAGCGTCCCTTCTGCCGTCTTTCCCGATCCTGAACACACCATCCGCCCGGCCAATCGGCGCACGGCCTTTCGGCGAGGTGAATGAAGCATTGCTTGTATCCGGCAGGCTGCTGGTCCGCTCAGATGCTCCAGGGCCAGCGGGCGCCTGATTCGGAGTGAATTCTCCGGGCGACCCGATGACCGGGCCGGTCCCGCGAGCGGAAGACGCCGGCTTCGTGCTGGCCGGCGCGGGGCTCGAACAATCCCTCGCAAACCCCCCGTTCGCAGGTCCGATCGCGCTTCCGCCTGCTTCTCAGTGCTGGCATCGGCGTCGGACAATATGAACATAAGAAACAATCGCAAGCTGGGCAAACCGGGGTGATAGTATTGATACATACGCGGCATGACCGGACCTGCCTCGCCTGGGGAAACACTGGTACTGATACAGGCATATCGGTCAGGGCGGGCTACAGCACTACAGCCAGTTGGCAGGCAGACATGCGAGACACGACGGACAGGTTCGAATCAGCGATCATCCCACCACAACGGCACTCCTGACACTGAAAATGAGTCGCGAATATAGGACCATCAGGCAAGAATTGCAGGAAAAGCGCAATTCGGGCGCGGGTGCGTGGCACTTACGGCGGACCGGACAGTCCCGATCCGAACCGCGACCGTGAGCGAGCGCACAACTTGCGCCCGCCCCGTGCCTTCAAAG
>JBHHVX010000030.1:0-30783 GCA_046754505.1 Phycisphaerae bacterium
TCTCGGTCCAGCACGGCAATCTCGGTCCAGCACGGTAATCTCGGTCCAGCAAGAGACTATTGTCCCGAACCGCCGCACTATTTCCTGCAATCGGCCGGCGTCGCGCCAAGCCGCCCGGCGCCGGCCATTACGGTTCGATCTTCAGCGCGTGGTACTTCGCCTCGGGCACCAGCAGTTCCTGTGGCGCCGAGGCCACGACCCGGCCATTCTCTTGAACATACTTCACCACAATCAAAATGTTCTGTCCTGAAAGATCGAGATCCTTACCCCAGGGCAGCCGAAGACCGTAGCCCCACCCCATCCCCGTCGCACGCTTGCGTCGCCAGGGATACGCCTTGTCGGGCGGAAACTCCCGTTCGAAGACTTGCCGCGCAACGCGACCGCCCGCCGGATCTTGATCGACCCGGTACAACGTCACGACGATCGTCCCGGTCCCGAACACCCCCTTCGGTTCCTTCGTGCCTTCCAGATAGAGCATCACCTTCAGACCGTCCACCCGGCCCGTGCCGTCGCTATTGAAAATCAGCCACGGATTGCTGCTGATGAACTTGCGCACGCCGACGATGTTGGACTCCACCGGGGCGGCGTCGGCAGAGCCCGAAGAGCGGTCCCAGCCCCTCGCCGGCTCCGTGCATCCCGCGGCTACCGCCGCGAGAATCGACAACGATAGAAATGCCCCGCGTCCCGGCCGCCTGCGTGCCATCGTCGATGTCCCCCGCTTGCTCACCCCAATCATCGCGCCCCGTCCACGCCGTGCGCCGGGCCGTCGCGACGCGTGAGGATCTCGTCCGAAGCCGGCAGCCGCGGACCGTATTCCGGCACCTTCGGGCCATAGTGCCGACGAGGCGTCTTCCGGATCGGCGGCGGCAGGCCCGGGACCGTCGGCGGAGCCTCGATATCCTCAATCTCACCCTCGGACTCGGGGAACACCTGAAGCCCCTCGAACAGCGGACTCTGCTTCATGTTCTCCGTGATGATGCCCGACCCGTCACGCTCCTCAATGCTGAGCCGACGGCCGTCCTCGACTGTCCGGACGATCCGCGGCGTCAGGGCGATCAACAGTTCGGTCTTGTCCTTCGTCCGGCTCATCGAGCGGAACAGCGCGCCGATCCCGGGAAGGTCCCCAAGAAAAGGCACCTTTGTCTCGGATTCGTTCTCGCTGGTGGTGATCAGGCCGCCGATGACGACCGTCTCTCCGTCCTTGACGGCCACCGTCGTGTCCGCCGTCCGGCTCGTAAAGACCGGCGCCAAGACGCCGTTCCCCACGTCGATCGTCGAGTCCGTAATCGCCGAGATCTCGGGCGCCACGCGCAGATACACCCACCCGTCCGGATTGATGTGCGGAGTGACGTCCAGAATAATCCCGATGTCTTCATACTCGATCTGGCTCGTCACCTGGCCGTTGTCCGTCACCTGCGTGTTCCGAACAAACGGAACCGAGTTGCCGATCGTGATGTTCGCCTCCTGGTTGTCCTGGCACATGATCATCGGCCGCTGGATCACCTCCAGCCGGCTGTCCGACTGCAGCGCCCGCACCAGAAAGTTGAAGTCCTCGCCCGTGATCGTGAAGCTGAAGCCGCCCACGCCCGACCCCGCCGCGCCCACGTCGGTCCCACCGATCACGTCAAAGTGCGTGCTCTGAAGAACACCGTTGCCTCCGGGGAGGGCCGTCTCACTGAAACGCAATTGCTGGAGGGCAAATTCCAGCCCCATCTCAAAGCGGTCGCTCAGCGTCACCTCGGCGATCATGACCTGGATCATCACCTGCGGCGGCGGCAGGTCGAGCTGCTCGACCATGTTGAGAACGGACGACTTGAACCGCGGGCTGGCCGAGATCAGCAACTGGTTCGACTCCTCGTGCGCCACGACCGACACCTCCTGGTCCATCCGCCGTTGCGGCGCGATGTTGTCGCCCAGCCGGTCCATACGGGCCTGTTCCGCCTGGAAGTAGGCATCGAGGGCGGACTGAACGTCCGCCGCTTGGGCGTTGATCAGCGAATAGACGACATAGTCCCGGTCGCGAATCGTACGCGAATCAAGCTGGTCGATGATGTCCGCCACAACGTCGATGTCCTCCGGCCACCCGGCCGCAATCACCGAGTTTGTCCGCTCGTCGGCGGTGAAGGTCGTCTTGGGCCGTCCGAACGTCCCCTTGACCGTCGGGCCACCCTGCGACGCCGCGGACGGAACGGCGCCCGTCGTGCTCAGCCCGCCTTCAACCTCGAACTCGCGGCCCTGCTGGAACGCCCGCTGCTGGTCCGAGCCCTCGTCCTGCGCAAACATCGCCTCCAGCAGGTCCACCATCCGCGTCGCATCCGCCTGCACCAGCGCGAAGACCTTCACCATCACCGCCCGCTTCTGGATGCGGTCCAGCTTGCGGATGAGGGCCTCCATCAGGTGCAACGAAGCGGGCGGCGCCACGACGATCACATTGTTCGTCCGCTCATTGAAACTGATGCGGACGTTCTTCTGCATCATCTGCATCAATAATTGCCGGCCCTTCTCATCCTGAAAGTCGTACTTGATCAGCAGAGAGTCGACCGACCGGGCCGCGTCATTCTCCTGGCCCGCACCGCCGCCCCCGCCGCCCGCCGCCGCCGCGCCGGTCAGAATCTCATTGAGAAGGTCTACCATCTTGCTCGCGTCTTCGTTTTCGCACTGGAAGATGCCGATCTCGGCCGTGCCGACCGGCTCGACCGTGTCGAGTTGCTGGATCAGGACGTCCAGATTCTCCAACTCGCCCGGGGGCGCCGCGACCAACACCGCGTTCGTCCGCTCGTCAACCGTGACGCCCACCGTCGCGCCGGCCCCGCCGTCCCCGCCGCCCGCCGCTTGGAACAACTCGTCGAGGATCTCCTTGATCCGCTCCGCCCGGGCCTCTTTCAAAGGATACAGCTTGACCATCTCCAGCAGGTTCGAGCGCCGATCGAGCCGGTCAATGACATCCTTGATCAGAGCGTGATCCTCACGCGACGCGCTGACGAGCAGCGTGTTGCTCCGCTCGTCCGGCTCGACCGTCACCGGGATGTTCTGCACCTGTGGGCCGCTGCCGCGCGACTGGTTTCGTTCCTGAAACACGTTGCGAATCATCTCGCCGATGCGGGCCACCGACGCCTCCCGCAGCGGACCATAAACGACAATCGTCGAGGTCCCGTCCCCGGGGGGCACATCCAGTTGATGCGTCAGCGACACCGCCCGGTCGATGCCGTCCTTCGTGCCGCCGATGATGATGCGGTTACTCCGCTCATCGGCGAAGACCGTGATGCCGAATCCCGAGTTTCCGCCGCCGCCCTGCCCCTCGCCGCGCACCTGGTCGAGCTTGTCAAAGTGCTCTTGCAACTGGGCGGCAATCCGCACCGCATCGCCGTGCTCGATCGTGATCAGCTTCGTGATCGCCGCGTCCCACGGCGTCTGCACGCTGTTCATCCGCGTGTACACCTGCCGAACCAGCGACATGTTCTCCGGACTGGCCGAGACGATCAGCATGTTCGCCCGGCTGTCGATCGTCACCGTGACCCGCTCTCGCTTCTGCGCCAACGCGCTGTCCCCACCGGCCCCCGGCTTGAAAACGCCGTCGCCGCCGAACAACTCGTCTACGGTGTCCTTCACGCGGCTGGCCTCGATATTGTCGCAGATGAAAAACTCCACCTGCCCCGCGATGCCGGTCTCCTGATCCAGCTCGGCGACCTTCTGACGGAGCACCTCGATGTTCTCGCGCGACGCGGCCACCAGCAGCGAGTTCGTGACCTCATCCACCTGGATTTCCACTTCGTCCTCGGGACGCGTCTTGCCGTCGACCGTCCGCATCTGGGCACGCTTCTGGAACAGCGCGGTCAACGCCGAGGACAGTTGCTGCGCCGAGTTGTACTTCAGCGTAACGATATAGATGTTCGCCATCGGGTTGAGTTCGAGCGACTCGATCTTCGCCACCACCTGCTCAATCGCCTCGAAATCGCCCTTGCTCGCCGCGACAATCAGCGAATTGCTCCGGGCGTCCGCCACAATCGCCGGCACCTCGAGCTTGAATCCGCCCGTCCCTTCCTGCTCCTGCTTACGCTGCTCCCACAACGTCTTCAGCGTGTCCGCCATCTCCGTCGCGTTGCCCTCCTTGAGCGTGATCGTCCGGATGTCATCCACCAACCCGGTCGCCGGAACATCCAGCCGGTGGATCAACCCCTTCAACTCCTCCATCCGCACCTTCCGGGCCGCGATGATCAACGACCGCGATCGAGGGTCGCCCTTGATGACGACCTTCTCCGCCTTGTCCGCGTTCGGACCCGTCCCCTTTGGAAGCGACTCGGCCCGCTTGTCGATCATGTCCGTCAGCGCCGTCTCCAGCGCCGCGGCGCTGGCGTACTCGAGCTTCACAATCTCAAACGGCATCACGTCCAGACCCTTGACGTCCAGACTCGCCGCCAGTTCCGTCAGCAGTTTCACCGCGTCCGGCCGGCCGATGACGACAACCTGGTTGGTCCGTGGGTCCGCCTTGACGACGGCCTTGTAGACGAGGTAGCCCGTGTCGCCATCGGGTTGACCGAAGCCGCCCCCGCTCTTGCCGGGACGCTGAGTCAGCGACTCCCCCTCGCTGAGCATGGCGTTCAACTGTTCCGTCACCTCGGTCGCGTCCGCGTGCACCAGCGTCAGAATCTTGTGCTCAATCGCCGCGCGGGCCGGCTCCGCGTCGAACACCATCGCCACCTGCTTCATGATCAGGCAGTTTTCCTTCGTGCTGGCGATGATGAGCGAGTTGCTCCCCTCCTCGCCGAAGATGACGATCGGCCGGTTCAGGTCCACCGTCGCCAGCGGCTCGCCGTGTTCATCCAGCAGGCGAAACCGGCGAATGAAGTCCTTCATCGGCGTGTCGCCCGTCGCCGCCTTCTGAAGCAGTTCATTCAACAGCGTCCCGAGCTTGTCCGCCTCCGCCACCCGGAGCGGAACGATCATGATGTCCGCCGTGCCCACTTGGTATTTCTGTTCCTCCGCCGGCGGCAGTTCCGCGTCCAGCCCCTTGATGATCTGTTCGACAAACTTCAGGTCCGCCTCCCCGGCCGTGACAAAGATCGAATTCGTCGGGGCGTCGATCTCGATCTGAATCGCGTCCGTCTGCAACCCCTTTTGACGCAAGTACGCCGTGGTCATCTTCCTCAGCGTCTCGCCGACTTCCGAAACCCTCCGGTTCTTGAACGGAATGGTCCGCACCAGCTTCGTCGTCTCGCCGGCGGCCTCCTCGTTCTGGCGTATCAACTCCATCGCCTGCTTCATCTTGTCCGCCGTCGCTGCGATATACAGCCCGTTCGTGCCGGGGTCGGCGATGATGTCGACCTTGTCTTCCGGACGCACCGACCGTTCACCGATCTTCTCGATCTTGGAGAAGACGTTCTGAAGCGTCCCGGCCAGTTCCCGCGCCTGGGCGTTGTGCAGCGCAATGTATTCAATCGTCTTCTGCGGCAGCGCCGTGTCCAGCATCTCCAGGATCGACTGGATCACCTCCATGTCCTGATCGTTCGCCTCGATGATCACCGCGTCCGGACCGGCCTCGCTCACGCTGATCGGCGCGTTGGACAACCGCTTGCGAAACGCCTGCTGCGCCGCCGCCGACATCTGCCCGATGGCTGATGGCTGCGTCGTCGCCCGAATCGCCTGCTCCGGCGTCAACCGCTTGCCACCTCTCCGCACGGCCGGAACCTTTGCCGCGCCGCGCTTCGCCGGCCGGACCTTGCTCGCCGGCCTCTTCGGCTGAGTCGTCGGAGCCTTCTTCTGAACCTTGCGGATGGTGAACGACTGCGGCGTCTTTGCCGGCCTCTTGTCGTTCGGCGTCTGAGCCACCGCCATGCCGAGGGCCACCTGCGCAAAGAACACCGGCAGCGTCCCCGCCACCGTCATCCTCCGAACGGTCCCGCCCTCCAGCGCCCGGTCCAGCCGCCGGCCCTGATGCCAACTCACATCGCTCCGGCGACCGCGCCGCCTGCCGCGACCCGACCGACCGCCACGCCCGGTGTTGCTCCCCTTCCCACCCTGCTGGAGCTGCTCGATCAACTGCCGCGCCTGGTCCGGCGACAGGTTCTTGAGCCGGATGACCTGACGAGACGTACCCCCGACCGGCCCCATGTCCTCGAGCGTCTTCACCAGTTCCTTGACTTCCTCAAACTTCGCCTTCGACGCCGACACGAGAAGGCTGTTCGACGTCACGTCCGCCCCGATGCTCACCTTGTCGGGCTGATAGTCACGGCGGGTCCGCTTCTTGTTTTCCTCGACCTCGTTGATCTGGTCCTCAATCTTCCGCGCCAGTTCCTCGACGTCACGGCCGGCCTTCAATTGCACGATCCGAACACCCCCGCCGCCTTCCTCCTCGATGTCCGCGTCGAGGTTTTTCGCCATCTCCTCGATCAGGCTCACGTCCGAACGCTTGCCTTTCACCAGCAGGCTGTTGGTCGCCTCAACCGGAACGATCGTCGGAGCCTGAGTGCTGCTGCCGCCCCGACCGCCGCGCTGCCGGCTGCGATCCTCGTACATCTGCTTGAGGATGTCGGCCAGTTCGCTCGCGTTGTAATGCGCCAGTTTGATGGTCACCGGCCGGTTCATCGCCTCATCCGGCTGGTCCAGTTCCTCGATCTTCGCCACCGTGTCGGCCACCCCCTCCGGCTTGCCCGCCACGATGATCGCGTTCAGCGACTCCACCGCCTTCAGACGCATGTCACCGGCCAGAACAGTCTTCTCTTCCTGCTGGTTCTGACGCCCCCTGGCCCACCATGGCACGCCTTGGCGCCCACCGTCCTCCGGAGACCGCTTCGAGACCCTCAGGTATTCCGTCAGAATATCCAGCATGTCCGCCGCATCCATATACTTCAGCGAGACCATCTCCATCGTGCTGTTCTCGCTCGGGTCCACGTCGATCTCCGCGATGATGTCGTCAATCCGCGCCTTGGTTTTCTCGGTGCAGGAGATCAGAAGCATGTTGCTCGACGGCTCGGCGATGATGGACACCTGATTCTCGCGCTGCTGCTCTTGCGAGCCTCCGAACCGCATCCACGGCGGCAGGTTGCGCCGGCCGCTGCTGCCCGACTTCTTGTCAAAGAACTCCTGAAGCGTCCGCGCCACCTCATCCGCGACCGCGTACTTCAGGTGAATCCGGTAGTCCTGGACGGCAAACTTCGTGTCCTCGGTCGAGAGCACGTCAATCACCTGCTCCTTGATCTTCTTGAACTCCGACTCGGTCGCGTGGACCAGCAGTGTGTTCGTCGGCTCGTGGTATTCCGCGTGAACTCCGTCGCCCCGCCCGCGGCGGCCGCCCCCGAAGAGGTCGTTGATCGTGTCGGCCACCGTCTTCGCCGGAACCAGTTCCGGCATGACGATCGTGTGAACCGCCCGGCCGCCCTCGATGTCGATCTGCTTCACAAGCTGCTTGATTTGCTCCAGCTCCTCCGTATTCGCATACACCGCGATCTTCGTCGTCCCCTCGATCGCCCGGATCGTTGCCGACTGCCGCTGCCGCCGGCCGCGATTCGCGGCGTTAAAGACGTCCTGCAGGCTCCGGGCTACGTCCGACGCGTTCGTGTTCGTCACCTCAATCACGTGCTGGGTCCGCTGAGCGTCGCCCGGCTGGTCGATCTCCTCGATCAGCGACGCAATCCCCTCCATGTTCTTCCGAGAGGCCGTCACGATCACGCTGTTCGTCGTCCAGTCCCTCGCAACCGCCACGACGTCGCGCGGCGACGGATTCCGGCCGGTCTGCCGGTACGACTCGGAGATCGCCCCCTGCACCGAACCGGGGTCGGCATACGTCAGCTTGAACACCCGCCGCAGCCGCTCCGCCGCGCCCTGCTCCGTGACGTCGAGTTCCGCCACCATCCGGTTGATCTCTTCAAACAACTCCGTCGTCGCCGTCACGATCAGGTTGTTCGACGCCACGTCCGCCGTCACGGTCACCGGCCACTGTCCCTGCCGGCTGCGCACCGTCTTGGCGCGGAAGGCCTCGTTCAGCGACCGCGCCAGTTCGTCCGCCCGGGCATTGTCCAACTGAATGAACCGCGTCTCCTTGACGTTTCCCGTGTTCATCTTGTCCGACTCGGCGATGAGCTTTTCCACTTCTTGCATGTTCTTGTCGTTCGCCGTCACGATGATGGACATCGTGCCATCCTCGTAGCTGGCCTGAACCTGATCGGTCGGATTGCGGCTGCCGCTGCGGAACTGCTGGTTGATGATGCTCGCCAGCGTCCAGCCCGCCACGTACTTCACCGGGAACGACCGCGTCGTCCGCCCCGCGGTCTCGTCGCCGTCCAGCTCCGCTATCCGAGCCGCGATCGCCTCAAACCGATCCGCCGAAGCCGTCACGACAAGCATATTACTGTTCATGTCCGAGCCGTAGGTGATCGGATACACCCCGTTCCGCGGACGCGGCGTCGCCGCCCGGTGGGCCTCGTTCAACATCCGTGCAAGCCCGTCCGCACGGGCGTTGACCAGCTTGAAGAAACGCGTCTCTTTCGCGCTGTCGGCCGACGGCACGTCGGCCTGCTCAATCAAGGCCTCGACCTTGGCCATGTTCTCCAAGCTTGCCGTCACGACGACCGACATCGTTCCATTGATATAACTCGCCACGACCTGATCGTTCGGATTGCGGCTCCGCGTGCGAAACTGCTCGGTGATCACCCGTGGAATATTCCACGGCTCCGCATACTTGGCCGTAAAGGTCTTGGTGATCATCCCGGTGGCGCCTTCCACATCCAGCGCCTCGATCGTCTTCAGGATCGATTCGTAATCCACCTGCGACGCCGTCACCACCAGCCTGTTCGTCGCGTCGTCGCCGATCACGTTGATCGGATACTTGCCCCGCGTCGGTGTCCGCGAGTTGTGGATGATATTGTTCAGCGTGTTCGCCAGGTCGACCGCCCGGGCGTTCTTGACCTCGTAAAGGAAATCCTGCGTCGCCCCCGCGCCTCCCTCCACGTCCATGCTGGCGATCATCTGCGTGATCTGCCCGTGGTTGTCTTTACTCGCCAGAACCAGAACCGAGTTGGTGTTCGAGTCCAGACTCACCGCCACCTGGTCCCGTTCGGGCACCCGCCCGGTCCGCCGAAACGCCTGCGTGATCGCGTCGCGCACGCTGTTGATGTTGGCGTATTTCAGCGAATAGGTCTTAAGTTCCCGCGTGATCGGCTTCGACGCCTCGGTGTCCATCGCTTTAAGCTGCAGGTCAAACACCGCGTACGTCGACGGCGAACAGTTGAGCAGCAGCATGTTGGCATTCGGGTCTGCGGTGATCGTGAAGGCGTCCTGCGGCTTGCTCCCGCGGCTCTGCCGCCACTTGTTCATGAAGTCCTCGAGCGTCGGCTTGATGTCCTCCGCCCGCTGGTATTTGAGCGGCACCCGATAGGCCTCCAGCGGCTCGCCCACCGCCGCCAGGATCGGGTCGATGATCGACGTCTTGATCTGCTCGTGCTGCGTCGCGTTCGCCAGCACGGTCACGATGTTGCTCGACATGTTGGCCGTCACGGTCGGCGCCTCGATGCCCGTTCTCTTGAACGACTGGCCCCTGAAAAGCGCCTTGATGTTGTTCGAGACCTCGTTGGCGTTCACCGTCCGCGGAAGCGTGTACGACTTCGTCTCCCGCGCGATCGGCGTCTCCGGCTCCACGTCGATCTGCTTCAGCACTTCGCCAATCAGCGCGAAGGTCATCGGCCCGCCCGTGACGATCAGGGAGTTCGTCCGGGCGTCCGGCACCACGCCGACCAGATCCAAGTCAAAGTCGACGCCACCGGTAGCCATCGCCTTGCCCATCATCGTCGTCAGCTTCTGGTCGACATCGATGGCCGAGGCGTGTTCGAGATGGAAAGCCTTCACCTGGATGTCCGTCGGCGACTGATCCATCTCCTTCGCGATCTTGGTGATCTGCTTGAAGGTCTCGTCATCCGCACCCGTCACATACAGCCGCTTGCTCGACTTGTTGCCCTTGATCGTGATGTTCTGCTTGCTCCCCCGCCGCGACCGCGAGTCCCGGAACAGCTCCTGAAGGTTCTGGGCAATCTTCTCCGCATCACCGAGCTTGACCTCGATCGACTGCCGCTGCTGCGACATCGCCACCTTCGAGTCCATCTCGCTGATCTGCCGCTCGATCTCCTCCATCTCCTTGGCCGGAGCCTTCACCAACACCGTGCCGGTCGAGGTGTCCGAGCTGATCACCACGTCCGCATCCTTGCCGCCCGCTCCGAACACCGACTTCAGCGCGCTCGAAATCGACTTCGCATCTCCTCTCACCGAGAACTGCCGGATGCCTTCGCCCGTGCCCGTGTCCACGTCCAGTTCCTTGACAATCTCCTCAACCTGATCGAGGTCCTTCGCCTGCCCCGCAAGGATGACGCTGTTCGTCCGCGCGTCGGCGTTCACCGACACACCCGTGCTGCTGCTGCTGCCGCCGCCACGCCTCGCACCGCGCCTGCCCCGGCCGCCACCGCCCGGCCGCGCCGTGGTCGTCTGCGCCGCAACGTCCCGCACGATCGTCGCCACCTCCGTCGCCTTGGCGTAATCAAGGTGCACGCGACGCATCTCCTTCTTCGTCGTGTTCGTGCCGCTCTCTAGGTCCTCGATCAACTTCGCGATCAGTTCGAGCGTGTCCGGCGGGGCCTGCGCGATGATTGAATTCGTCTGGGCCTCCGCCGTCAGCTTGATGCTCTCACTCGACACCACTGTCGCCTGCCCCGGCTGCTGCCGGCCCTGCTGCATCTGGATGATCCGCTGCTGAGCGGCCTGCTGGCCGCCGCGCACCACCTGGCCACGCGCGCCCCCACGCCCCGGCTGCCGCCGTGAACCCCCGCTCAGGCCGAGCACCTCCCGCAGATTCTCCACAACCTGCGTGGCATCCAGGCTCTCCAGCTGGAAGATCTTCAGGTTCTGCTCCTTCGGAGGAACCTTCCGATCGATCTGCCGCAAGACGTCCACGATCAGCGGAATGTCCGTCATCGGCGCCGCAACCAGCAGACTCCGCGTCCGAGGGTCTGCAACGACCTTGATACGCGAAGGCTGACCCCGAGGCGCCCGCACCGGACCCGGCCGCCGGCCCTTCTGCCCGGCGGCTTGCGCCACGCCCTTCGCCCCGGGAATCTGCGGCCGCTTCGCCTGACGCTGCGGCTGACGAGCCGGCGCCTGCTGATTGAACACCTGGTTCAGCAACTGCGCCGCCACCGCCACATCCGCGTACTTCATTGGGAATACAACGATCTTTGTCGGCGCCTTCCCCGACGTCAGATCCGAAACGATCTCATCAATGATCTCCTGCTCCGCCTCCGTCACGCCCTCAACAAACACCTTGCCGAAGGGACCGGTGATAAACCGGATCGGACCGCTCGGCGCAACCTCGACGTCGGCGGCGGGAGACTCAGCGGGTTCAGCAGAAGGCGCCTCGGAGGAACCTGATTCCACGATCAGGTGATTGTGCGTCACAGGCGGCTGGGCCGATTCCGGTTCGGATGCGTCGTCACCGGGCGGCGTCTGGCCCAACGACGCCGTGGCAACCGCGTCCAGCGAACGAACGAGCCGCGCCGGCAACACACACGGGCTTTGATGACAGACGGGGCACAGTCGCGGGTCGATCGGATCGTCCACATGCCGGCCAGCCGGCGTCTGCCCCAGCGTCACGGCCTCGACCGCGCGGAGCAGACTGGCGGGCAGGACACACGGGCTGACCGGCTGGCTCGTGGCGGTCTTCTCCGAAGCGTCAACCGGAGCCTCCACCGCCGGCGGCTCACCCTCATGGACGTCGACAATCTCGACATTGCCCGTATCCCACAACCCCACGATCTCGACCTTCCGGCCGGTTCGGTCGGCCAGTTGCGTCTTGACCAGTTCGGCGAGCACCTTCGGAGACATCTTCTCCTCAGGGTCCAGCGTCATGCTGTACGCCCCCATGTCCCGCGTCGTGTCCGGCACGTCGAACATCTCCACGAGCTCGCGAATCTTCTCCCGCTGCGACGGCTTGCTCCGCACCAAGAGCGTCCGCTCCGTCGGACCCTCTTCCAGCGTCGGGCCGGGCTGCTTGCCCGGCGGTTTCAGCAGGTCCTCGACCTCGTACGCGATGTCGAACGCCTTGCGATGCCTCAACTGGATGACCCAAAACTCCCCCATATCCGTCGGCATGTCCGGGTCGACCGGGTCGCCGTCGCGGAGGATCGTTTCGAGCAGGGCGTCGATCCGCGGAAAGTCCTCGGGCATGGCCCCGATCAGAATGGTGTTGTCATAGATGTTCGCGTGAATCTGAACGGCCGAAGGACTCGACCCCCGTGCCGATGGCCGTCTCTTTGCACGCGCCTTCACCTTGCTCCCGCGCGGCCCGCTGACGCCGAGCATCGGCCGCAACGCCGCCTCCGTCTCCTCGGCGTCAAGCACGGCGTACTTCTTGAAGACGGGCGTCTGCTGGTGAACGTCGATCTCGGTGAACAACTGAACGGCCTTCGCCACGTCGTCCCGCGGACCGTCCAGGATCACGCGATTGCCGCTGGGCACGACCTTCAGCGCCCCCCCGCCCGCAATACCGCTCGCCGCCTTCTGGCCCGACTTCCGCTTCACCACCCGACGAACACCCGAACCGGTCAGACTCAGCAGCGTGTCGGCGATCTCGCCCGCCGGCCGATTCTCCGCCGTCAGGATCACGCGCGACGGCTCCTTCGATTCCGACTCGCGGTCGATGTCCGCCACCAAAGCCATGATCTGTTCGAGCGTCTCCGGCGGTGCCGTGACCAACAGCGAGTTCGTCACCGGCTCCGCGTTGATCACAACGCCCTTGGTGCTCGCCGCACTCGACATCCGCACCGGGCGCCGCACCTTCCCCTTCGTCACGACGGTCCTGCGCCGAACCGTCCCGCCCCCGCCGAAGTTCTCCCGCAGAATGACGGCGACATCCTCGGCCCGGGCGTGCTCCAGCTTGATGATCGTCAATTCGCCTTGTGTCTGGATATCGAGCTTCTCGATCAGTGGCGTGATCTCGTCCATGAACGGCTGGCTCGCATACACTCGAACCGTGTTGTTGTACGGATCGGCGAAGAACTGGTACGCCGCCGTCATCGCCGCACCCTTCATGCGCGGCGGCGGCGGATACATCTGGTTCAGCATCGCCACCACGTCCGCCGCGTCGGCATGCACCAGCGCAAACGTGTGGTACACCGGCTCCACCGTCTCGGCCTCATCGTCCAACCGGCGGATGATCGGCTCAATCTTCTCCCAGTCCTTGTCGTTGCAATAGACAATCAGAAGGCGGCTGGCGTCATCTGGAATAAAACGTGGACCCGTCGCGCCGCCGACCGTCCTCCGAACCACCGGCCGACGCACAACACGCTTGCCCTTGATGATCCGCTGAACCGACCTTGACCGCGTCACGCCCCCACTGCTGCCACCCGCGATCTGCTCGAGAATCGGTGCGATCTCGCTCGGGCGAGCGCTCTTCAAATGAACAAAACGCTCGCTCGCGTCGTCGTCCGGCGGCACGTCCAGCTTCTCGATAAGCCCACGAACGCGCTCCAGGTCCGCATCACTGCACACCACCAGCAGGCGATTGCCCGACTGCGGCTGAAACCGCGCCCCGCCGCCGCCCGCCTTCGGATTGCCAATGGGAAAAATGTTCGACAGCGTCGCCGTCAGCTCCGCGGCGTCGGCATACTCAAGCTCAATGATGTGATCCTTGCCGGCGCCGGCCACGTCCCACTGCTTCACCATCTCCGTCGCCGCCGCGACCCCCGCGGTGCTGCCGACCAGCACCACCGCGTTTCCCGCCATGTCCGGAAAAATATCGACGTTCACCGCGTCCTGAATGTCCGGCGGAATATACAATCTCGCCGCCTTCTTGCTCATCTCCGTCCGCTGCGTCGCCAAGATCGGCTTCAACGCCTGAAGGATCGTCGCCGTGCCCGTGTTCGCCAGGACGATCCGCTGAACCACCGGCGCTCGCACCTCCGGACCGCTGTCGAGCGTGTCAATCGTCTCCATAATCTGCGCCACAACCTGTGGCGCCGCTTTGATGATCAACTGGTTGTTCGCCGCATCCGGCACGATCGTCGTCTGCTTGGCCTGCTCGGCGTTCGGGTTCACTCCCGGCCGATTCCCCTTCGGCGCGGCCTGGATCAGGAAAATCTGCCGCAAAACCTGCTGAATCTCCGCCGCCTTCCGCACGTGCAGCTTGCGAACGACCTTCGTTCGACCCGTGTCGGCGTCCGGAGGCGGACCCACCGCCAGCGCCCGAAGCGTCTCGCGGAACTTGTAGTGGTCACGCACCAGACCCGTGAGCTGAATACGGTCTCCGTCCACCACCGTGCCATAGTAGTCATCAAATTGCGGCCGAAACAGGTCGATCACCTGAAACGGCGTCCAGCCCGGCGGGGGTTCGAAATACGTCAGTGCCATGTCGAATGGATCGAGGTCCGCCGCCTCAAACGCCGCGAACGTCTGGTACATCTTCTCCGGCGGGATCTTCTTCAGCCGGTCCGGCAACCGCCAGACCTCCAGATAGATCCCGTCACGCTCCACGATCCGCTTGTCGAGCGTCCGGTCAAGAAGAAGGTCATTGAGCGTGTGAAGGACCTCCGTAAAAGTGAAGTCCCGCGGACTCCGAAACGACACGGTGTCCGTGATCGTCTTGTAGTCCCCGACCAGAACCAATCCGCTGATCCGGGCCACGTCACTCAGTACATCCGGCCACGGCGTGTCTACATAGTCAAATCGATAGGCCCGCGCATCCGGGTCCGGCTGCGTCGCCGGAAACTGCATCGTCGGAGCCACAATGCCGCCATCCGCGGCAACCTCCCGCGACGCCCCCATCGGCAGCACAGCGCCCACCGCCGACTTGCCGCCCCGGCCGGGCCCCCTCATCGGCAGCTTGGTCCCACGCGGCAACGCCGATGGCTTCGGCAGGGTCGGCACCCCATGCGTCGGGCGAGGAGGCTGCCCAGGCTTCACCTTGACCGCCGGCCGCGCCACAACCGCGGGCTGAGTCTTCGGTGCCGGCGGCGGCCCCGTCCGCCTCGGCACGCGAACCACCTTCGACGGGTCGTAGCCCTTGCCCTGAAGATTCAGTTTCTCAGCGGCCGTCTTGACGCTGCCCTTCGGAACCGCCGGCGGTTTGACACCGGCCGCCGGGCGCGCCAGCCTCCGCCGTTCCGCCAGCTCTCTGGCCATCTTGAACCGATCGTCCGCACGCTGCTTTCCGATCTTCTCGGCCTGCTTCTTGCGGATGGACTCCATGGCCGCTTTCTTCGCCGCCGCGATTTGAGCGTCGGTGCCCGTGTCCTTCTTCGGCACCGTCTTCTTGTCGGTCGCCTTCACAGCTTTCTTCGTGGTTGCGGTCTTCGTCTTCG
This sequence comes from Phycisphaerae bacterium, assembly GCA_046754505.1. Classification (GTDB taxonomy): domain Bacteria; phylum Planctomycetota; class Phycisphaerae; order UBA1845; family UTPLA1; genus JAPULF01. The sequence continues at coordinate 15,333 of JBHHVX010000030.1, forward strand.
GCGGCTCCGATCCCGGCGAGCCGACGCCGGACACCAGAGAGAGCGACGACACCATCAGCGCCAGGCTCATCAAGCCGACGAGCACCCCATTCCGATTGCCTTGCCATGACGACATCGTCAATCCTCCGTCTCCAACCGCTCGGCGCTATCGCGCCGCAGGGTTGCATGTCCGTTCGCCGACGTGTCGGCGGGCGCACTCATTGCGACTGTGCCCATTCGTCACCCCGCGCCCACCGCTCGATCGCCGCTCCCACCTCCACCTGCGTCGCCTCCGTCTCAAGCCCCTCCAGCAACACGCGGCTCGTGAAAGGCTCCTCAAACGGATACAAGTAGTAGTGCCCCGTCTCCGCCATATACACCACACCGCCGAACGGATGCACCGCCATCAGCGCCCCCCCATCCACGTCCTGACCTGTTGCGATCAACATGCGCTCGTGCGTCTTGTCATTCACGGCGATCAGCACATGCACGTCCGGTGCCGTCCACATCCCCGTCACTGCCAGACTCGCATCGGCCGGCGGATCCACCACGACCACCGGCGCCGCCACTACGACCACCGGAGGCGCCTCGCCCTCCACGCCGATCGGAAACACCTGTTTCGTCTTCGCAGGCATGAACGTCCGCGACCCAGCCGGCTTGCCCGACGCATAAGTCGCCGTCACCGCCACCGTTTTCACCTCTTCGTAGACGTCAATATCCATCCGCTTCCCGGCCGGAATCCGCATTGTCGGCTTCGTGACGCTCTTGCCGCCCCCGTCCGTCACCACGACCACCACGTCGACCACGTCGTCGTCCTGGTTGTCCACCGCCAGGTCGATCTGCTCTGGCGGCGGCGCCGGCGAATGCACCGGAACGTGCAACACCCACGGCGGCCGCGTCTTCGCGTCAAACCGCCGCGGGCCGAACGCCTCCGCGTCGGCATAGATCGCCGTGATCTCGACCGCATCCCCCTCGAAGGTCGGAGCATCCTTCTTGCTCTTACGCCCGACGGTCAGGATCGGTTGCTCCCCGAACGGCTTGCCCTCCCAAAACGGCCGCAACCGCACAACAACATCCCGCCAGTCCTGATTGTCGATCGCCACAAGTTGCTTCGGTGGCGGAACATACAGCTTGAAGATGTTGCGGTCGCCCAGCCTCGCCCACGCCTCTCCTGAAACCACAGCGCCGCGCGCAGGGTCCATCGGCGGAGTGTCCGTCCGGTCCATCGACTTCATCGTGTTCGGCAGCTTGATCGCCAGCGAGGTCTTCTTGTCGAATTTCGGGAACACCGGCGTCTCGATCGCGAGCTGGTCGATCTTGACAAGATTCGGTCCGACCTTCGGGTTGATCGGGCTGACGCTCAGCTTCGTGATCCGACACAGATACGGCGTCGCGTACAGATCCCGCAGAAACGCCATGACATCGTCATACGAGCCCTGACCCGCGACCGAATACGAAACGGTCGTGATCGGCGCCCTCTTGGATCGCCCGATCTTGCCGGACCCGCGTCCGTTAAAGCTCGTCTTGTCGAGATGGTGCCGCCCGGCTCGTTCCTTCAGGTCCTGACCGAACCGATCCAGAACCACGGAGGCCTCCTGCGAAATCGACCGCCCGACCATGTCCCGCCAGACCAACCGGAGCTTGCGGCCACGGTCGATCTCCCGTTGGTACTTGGCCAAAGCCTCCTCCGCCGTCTCAATCGTCTTCGACGCCCGTTCAAGCGGCCCGAGAAACACGCCGTCCACGACTTTGTACACGACGACCAGCCCCAACACCGAGCCGATCATGATCGCCAGCATTCGGTCTCGCCCGTTCATGATGCCGCCGCCTTGCTTGGTCTCGATTCCTCCACCGGTTGTGACGCCGCGGCGCCCTCTGGCTTCGTCGTCGGCGGCGGCTTCGATCCGCGCTCCGGCGAACGATCCGCCGCGTCAGGCGACGCGTCCGCGGCCAACGGCTCGCCGTCGTCGACCGGCACCGACCTCTCGGAATGCTTCCGCAGAGGGATGACCGCGTCCAGCTTCGTGTCATAACGATAGCCGTCCGACGACGTCGTCCGCGCCGTGTTGCCGGGCGTGACCTCCGCAAATCCCAACTCGCGCATCCGCTCGCTCAGCGCGTTGACGCTCGTCGAGGACTGCGTGCGGAGCTGAATCTGCACCGCACTGACCGACAACCGAGACTTCCGCCGCGGCTTTCGCGTCTCGACAATGACACGCGTGGCATACGCCTCCTGGCTCGGCGGGAACGCCTCCGTCAATCGTCCCAGTACCTCCGGCCAGCACTGCTCCGATCGCTGCCAGTCCCGGATCGCATCAACCCTGGCCTTGAACTTCCCCATGGCCTCGGCCTCCTTCTTGCGAACGCTGACCTCCTTCCGCAGCCGATCGGCCTCGCGCAACTCCGGATTCACATAGTTGATCCGCCCCGCAACGCCCGCTGCGATGAACAGCACCGCCGCCGCCGCCGCCACCGGAGCCTTCTTCATCCGCCGCGACCGCTTGCTGCTCGGCCTCTTGGGGTGCAGAAAATCGAAGTGCGCCAACCCGTGGCCGCCATGCCCCATCGCCAACCCCAGGACGGCGCTAAACCCCCGAAGTTCACGCGACCGCTTCTCCGTCAGACTTAACGCCTGTCCCGGCGCATACAACTCGCCGCGAACCCCGAAACGCGACGACAGCGATTCGACCAATTCAGCCTCTATCCCGGACGCCCCCGCCACGACCACCCGGTCGACCCGCAGGCTCGGATCCGTCGCCCGATACGCCTCGTACGACCGCGTCACCTCCATCAACACCGCATCGACCGCCCGCTTCGTCGCGTCATCACGCGGATGCTCCCGAATCGCCGTCGAGACGATCCGGCTGTCCTCCACGCGATCCTGAGGGCCGGCCCGGAGATCAGCCAGCGACACCGACGCCGCCCGACTGAACGCCAGAACCCCAGCGCGAACGACGTCGATCTCCGTCAGCCCGGGGCCCACCTCGACAATCAGCAGCGTTCCCGAAGCCGGCTCCGGACGGTTCGCCGCGATGGCGATCAGGTTCCCGTGAGGCCGGAGGCCGATCGCCTGCACCGACAGCCCGGCCTCATGGCCAACTTTCCGGTAATACGCGATCTCCTCGTTGCGAACCGCGGCAACCAGCAACTCGCACGGCGTCTTCGCATCAAACGTCCCGTTGACAATGAAGTCGATCGTCGCCTGGTCCGCCGCGAAGGGAAGCTCCTTCGCCACCTGAAACCGGACCATCGCCGCCAGCTCCTCGGCCGGCGTCGGCGGAAAGCTCAGCGGATTGAGCACCACGCGATCCCGCGGAATCGTCAGCAACGCCTGCTTCGCCGAGATCTTCGCCTGCCGCAGGACCTGCCGCAGAAAAGCCCCCAGCGATTCGGCATCCGAGACCGACACGTTTGCCGGAATCGGAACCGACACCGCCTTCAGCAGGTCGATCCCATCGGCCCGCGCGCGGAACGCAACGACGCGGACATCCCGCGCGTCCCAGTCTACCGCGACAAACTTCTTACTTCCCAGACCGATCGGCAAGGCCACGCTTTTCCTCCCCATAGGGGTTGTACGCCACACCCAGCGGTGTAAGGTCCTGCTGGTACAGCACCTGGGCGCCGGGCGGTCGCGCTCCGGCTCCCAGGAACGCCTGTGAAAACTGCGGCATCACCAGCGCGCTGATGTCTACGACCGTCATCATCCGCTGGACCACGCCCACATGATCCGCATAGCCCACGGCCTCGATCCGGTACATCACGGAGCTCGTTGTAATCCCGTCCACAATCCGTCGAAACGTGTACAAATCAATCGTCCCTTCGGTCACCAGCCATGCCGGCGTCGCCGTCGCAGCGCCGTCCAGGTTCTTCCGCGCCGCGATGATCGCGTCCACGTCCTCCAGGGTCAGGGCCTCGATCGCCGACAGCACCTCCCGCGGCGCCGTCGTCACGTTGATCCGGCCCGGCAGCAACGGCAGTGGCGCAACCGTCAACCGATCCAGAATCAACGGGAGATCATCCGCCATGCCGGGCGGCGGCTCCTCCGTCAGATCGCGATATTCCGGCAGCGGCGGCGGTGCCGGCACCGGCGGTTCGTCCGCGGACCCGTTGTCCGTGGGCGGCGCCTGTCCTGAATCGGAATTATCGTTCTCGTTCCCTTCAGGTTTTCTGTTATCGGCCTCGGAATCCGGTTGAGATGTGGCTGGCTGTGTTGTCGCGCCGGGGTCCTCTTCCGGAGGTTCCTCCTCTTCGGTCTCCGGTTTCGGCGGCGCGGGAATCAGGTTCATAACACTGTTAAACTGCATGCCCGATGATCGAACCTGCATAACATAGCTGACAATCTCCGAACTGAAATCATCCTGCAGTAACTCCTGCAGTTTCTGCGTGTCCTCCATGTTCAGGTTGATACGCGGGCGATTGTCATTCGAGACATTCGCCTCCGCCGACCAGACCGTCAGGAACGGCGCGACACCCACAAACAGTTCGCCGTCCGCGTCGTCCGGCGGAAACGACGTATCCCCGTCGTCCTCGTTCGGATCGAGCAGCCCGTTGCGGTTGTAGTCCTCTCCAAACAGCACCCACCCCGTGAATCCTCGAACCAGCAACAGCTCGTCCACGGTGGCAAACGAGCCTTTCTTCGCCCGATACGGCGGCCTCAATGAAAAGTAGTACTCGTCCTTGGCGCCGTGCGGCCGCGCCCGGTTGCCCGGCTCGCGCCAGTCGAACAGCGAATCAACCAGAACGTCGATATCAACCTCGTGATCGGCGTCGTTCGGGATCGCCGCCTCAAACAGGCGCCGAATCTGCGCCTCCGTCGCCGTGTTCAGATTCAGCCGCGACCCCTCATCCGTAAGGCCGTAGAGAATCTTGTCCCGATTGTCGTAGTCCGGATGAACCAGATTCACGCGCCAGGCCGCGTTCGCCGTCGGGTCGAATCGTTCCGCGTCCGATCGCTCCTCCACGTTGTCGCTGCCCTCGGTGCCATACACCAGCAGGTGTTGGAACTCATCCGGATTGTCAAACCACGACTCCGGATCACCGCGGCTCTGCTGCAACAGCACCAAGGCCCGTTGAAGGCCGCTGTCCGCCGCTTGACGAGCCTGAAACACGTAATAGTTCGACATCACCGTCTGAACGTGAGCACGCACCATGAACGAATACGCCGCCGCCAGCAACGCCAGCAAGGCGATCATCACCAACACCACAACCAGAACGAGACCGCAGCGACGGTCCCCGCATGCCCGCGGATTCCACCGGCCGACGGCACCCGCCATACGCGGTCTCTCCCGGCTCCGGTCACCATGCCCGCGCTTACTCACCTTCGAACCCCCAGCCGAGCACCTCCGCACGACCCGTGAACTGACGCACCACACCGCCGAGCACCGCCGCGGCCTCCGGCGCCTGTCGCAGATGCACCGTCACGGTATAGGTCTGTGTCGCGTACGGCTCCGGCTCGGACGGCAACAGACCCTGCTCTTCTTTGAAGCTGATCTCCTCCTCGGTCTCCGGCGGAAGCGGCACATAACCGACCGTCACTTCCACGACCGGCGGCAGCGAACGCCCCAGACCGGACGTCAGGCTGACCTGCTTGTCCCATTTGTCCACCCAGCCGTGGCCATCGAAATAGCGGAACCGAAGGTACTTCAGCTCCGGCGCCACCAGATCCAGATCCACATCCAGCGCGTTCGTCTCATCCAGCGTGACCTGGTTCAGCGTCTTGATCTCCCGGCGCACCAGTCCCAACGGCGCCGAAGCCTCTGTGTCATCGGGGTACACATAGGTCTCATCCTCGTCGTACGCCAGGTAATACTGCACCTCGCGGACATCGCTCTGCGCCGGCAGCGGCGCGTCCTTGACCGACCGGACAATCAGCAACTCAGGATCGGGCAGAACAACCGTCTGCAACCGGATCATTCGATCGTCACCGCTCACGCCGAGATTCTGCCCGCCGAAGCCGAATTCGTTGGCCGATCGGATCTCGTCAGCGATCTTCATTGCAACAACACGCGCCAACTGCGTGTCCACGATCATCCGCGTGCCCCGATCCCGGGCCTTCAGCGAGGCGTCATAAAACAGAAACATCATCGACGACATCAGCACGATCAGACCGATCGCCAGCAAGACCTCCAGCAGGGTAAATCCCCGCCGCTTGCCGCCTCGTCCGTTTCGGTCCCGATCCGTCACCATCAACATGACCTCAACCCGGGTTTCCAGACTGACCGGAAAAATCACCGATATTGCTCATCAGTAATGTACAGAGGTCGTCCGCGCTCACATCCTGGCCACGATCGCCGAGCTTGCTTGCCAAATCCTCAAGAATCGCGAGCAGAGCCGGCGGACAGTCCTGTGAATCCTCGTTCCCATCATTCGACGGCGTTCCGCCCCCTCCGCCGCCCCCGCCCCCAGGAGTCAACCCCGGAAGCGGGTTCCCTGATGCCAGATCGGCAGCCGCCGCCGCCGCCTCAGCCGCCACCGCCGGATCCGGACGAAAGACGTGAGTCGACAATATCCGCATCTGCTCGTCCTCCGGCCCGTCGGGATCGCCCAGGAAAACGTCGACATCCACCTTCATCAGTCCGTCGATGTTGTCGTCTGGGTTCGCCTCGATCCGCCACGACACGCCGTCCTCTGCACCGGCCAGGAACGGACCGGACTGTTCACGCTCCGTCAGACTCAGATAGCCCGTATCGAGCGCGGCCAGCAGACGCTCCGTCAGAAGCATCGCCCGCGTGATCCGCTCCGAGCGTTGAAGGTTGTATTGACCGTTGCGAAAGACCAACCCGATGACCGCCATCGCCACCAGCAGAATGCTGATCGAAATGACGACCTCAAGCAGCACGACGCCGCGCCGGCTCCGGCGACACCGAAGCCCGTCCCCCTCTCCGCGTTGTGCCCGTGAGACGCTCGTCATACCACCAATCCTGCAACCATCGCCCTCCGCCGCCGTGTCTTCTACCCGTCACACGGTCCAACGGTCGCATGCCTGGCCCGCGACGCTCCGTCGGCGCGCACCCCCTCCCCCGACCCCGCCGATCAGAATCGTCATCCCCCGGATTCGTTCCTGAGAATCTGTTCGAACATGGCCCGGATTTGAGCGGCCTCCGACTCGGACAGGTCTGTATTCGCCAGCGCCTCGTCCAGTTGCTGAAGCGCCTCTTGTACCTTCTGGTCCAGGTCAGATCCGTTGTCATGGCCCTGAGAACGATCATCCTGAGCCGAGTCCGCCGGCTCGGACCCTCGATCGCCGCCCGCTCCGCCGTTGCGATCATTCCCCCGGTTGCCACCCGGCGCCGACCCTCGATCCCCCCGCGATCCGGGCCGTCCACCGTCCCCTGAGCCACTGTTGGCGTTTCGGCCGGAACCCCCTCGATTGCCGCCCGCCCGCGTCCCACCACCGGCTCGACTGCCACCCAGGCCGGACCGCCCGCCGCCGAGCCCACCGCGGCCTTCGCTGCCGCCCCGTCCCCCCGCTCGGCCCGAGTCCCCGCGACGACCCGCGATGCCCGACGAGTTACCACTGCGGTCGCCCGCCCGCCTACCGAGGTCCGCCACCCCATCGCCGCGAGAGCCACGCCCGCCCGTGGTCAGGCCGCCAAGACTGCTGTCGGGCCCCGCTGCATCCTTGCCGCTCAGGTCCAGCCCGCCACCGAAGGCGTTCCCCAAGTCGCCGGTCCCGAAGGAATCAGAGCCACCTCCACCCGGCCCCGTGTTTCCCAGCTTCAGCTCATCGCCGCCGCCCGAATCGATCGGGCCATCCGTGGCCGTCAACGTCAGATTATCCAGGTCCACCGTGTCTGGTAACTCGAGCTTCGCCCGGGCGATATAGAAATCCGGGTCAGCGAGCTGGTCCTCCGTGATCTTCTCACGAATCTTGGCAAGCCCGGTCCGACCGTCGAGCACCGCCCAAAGCTGCTTCGTCTCCTCCTCAAGCTCGTCCTCCGGCTTGACCCGCGCCAACATCAGAACTGCCCAGTCCGACGAACCATCCACCTCGAACACGATGGGCGGACGATTCTCGTCGATCTCCAGGTCGTCCATTGCCGTCGCGCTGGGCGTCAGCAGGACCTCGTCGAGCTGAGAGTCCGCCGGTTCCTCCTGTGAATTCGGGTCATCCAACTGCTCGCCGGGCTGGTCGTTCTCCGACAGCGGTCTCGTCCATATCGGTCGCCCAAGCTGGACCTCGTGGACCTGAACATCCCCCAGAAGCATTCGATCCTCGACCCATCCCGCCCGGACTGGCTCCCACGTCCCAGGATCACGAATCGGGTCCACTTCGTATTCGATGATCGGTTGCTGGGCCTCCGGCTCAAACCGGACGCGATAACGCCGGTGCTCCATCACCGCCTGAGAACGCACCATGAACAGCATGGACCGAATCCGGTCCGCCGAATCCGGCAACTCCGCCGCCTTGATCCGCCCGCGCAGTGCGGGCCACGCAATCGTCCCAAGCAGAACCAGGAGGCTCAACGCGATCGCCAACTCGATCAGCGTAAACCCCCGAACCCGGCATCGCCGCCGCCTCGGAATCGAGCCTGCTGAGTCGTCTTGCGTCATAGGTTCACATCCCCACCCGGCCCGGTCGCCCCAGCCCCGCCAAGGCTGTGGAACAAACTCCAGGCCTTCGGTTTTCGGCTTCTTGGCGTTTCCGCCTGCCGCCTACCGATCGTCCTTCCAATTCTTAATGTCGTCTTCCGTGCCGTCGATGCCGTCCGGACCCAGACTCCACAGATCGAAACCATCCTCGTGGTGCGATCCCGGCGCCTGATACTGGAAGTCGTGATGCCAGGGGTCCTGCAAGCCGCTCGCGTCTTCGATATACTTGCTCGTCCACTGGTCGGCGGCGTCGCTGTCGCTGGGTTTCTCGATCAGATACTTCAATTCGTCCGGCCAGCTTCCGATGTCGAACTGGTAGTTCTCGAGGGCCTGCGACAGCGTCCCGTTCGGACCGATCACACCCTTGACCATGTTGATCTTCGCCTTTTCCGCCTGACCGCTCAGCGCCGGGATCGCGATCGACGCCAGCAGCGCCAGCAGTCCGACCACCAGCAGGATTTCCAGCAGGGTGAAGCCCGGCTTCCGGGCACGGTGGTAAGTTCCATAGCGTTTCATCGTTAGGTTCTCCTTGTCTTGACCTCAAGCAGACGCGGGATCGGCGTCGCTAGCCGATGTTACTCATCGTCAGGATCGGCAGCAGCAGGGCAATGGCGATGGTCGCCACAATCCCCGCCATCATAACCAACAACAGCGGCTCCAACAGCCGCACCATCAAATCGATGCTCCGGGACGTACGAGCTTCATACGAATCCGCAATCGTCACCAGCACGTTGTCGAGATTGTTGCTCTCCTCGCCGACCGCGATCATGTCGACGATATCCAGCGGAAACAGCTTGCTCTCGCCCAGAGGAACAGCCAATGCTGCCCCCTTGCGGACATTCTCCGTGGCTTCCTCGATCGCCTTGCAAAGAATCTGGTTCCCCGCCGAGCCCCGCGCAATCTTGAGAGATTGCAGGATCGGGACCCCGTTCTGCAGCAGCGTCCCCAAAACGCGACAAAACCGGCAGATCGCCACGAGCGTCACGACCTTGCCCATCAGCGGGGCCTTGAGCTGAAGCCGGTCGAAGTACAGCCGGCCCATCTGGCTCTGAAGCGCCCCCGCCACCAGCAGCACGAACAGAACCACCCCGCCCCCCAACTCCTGCCAATGGGCCTTCAGCAGGTCGCACGCCGCAAATACTGCCTGCGTAATCCACGGCAGGTCCCCCGACAGGAAGTCCCGAATCTTCGGCACGACGCTCAACAGCATGAAGGTGATGATACCCGCCCCGACCACCATCAGAATCGCGGGATACGCCATCGCCCCGATCAGCTTCGACTTCAGTTCGTTCTGTCGCTCCGTAAAGATCGCAATTCGGGCCAGAACATCCTCGAGGAAGCCCCCCTGCTCTCCAGCCCGGATCATCGACAGGTGCAGCGGGCCGAACACGTTCGGGTGGACCGACATGGCGTCTGCCAGCGTCTGCCCACCCGACAGGTCGTCGCGAACCTCGTTCAACACCTCCTTCAGAACGCCGTTGGACGTCTGCTTGGCGAGAACGTCCAAGGACCGCAGAACCGGCACGCCCGCACGCAGCAGGTCCGCAAACTGGGAATAAAGCACCGCGACCAACGCGGGCCGAACCTTGCGCTTCCCCGCTCCAAGAGCACGCTGCGCCTTGCCGCCCTCCCGAACCTCCACCGGAAAAAGCGACTGATCGTCCAGCGAACGCAACACCGCTTGCTGATTATCGGCCGTCAGAACCCCCGTGATGGTCTGACCCTTCGAATCCCGAGCTGTATAGGTGAAACTGGGCATCCGTCGTCCCGCCGACTAAACCCTTGCTGCATCGGCACATACGGCAACAACACCGCAGTAATCCGGCCATCCTTCGGCCAACCAGATATCCCCCCAACCGATTCTGCCCGGAATCCGCCGTCGCCACAGTATACCCGCCGGCCCCGAACGGGATTGCACACCACGCCAAATGCCCCATCCCCGCCGAAGGTGGGGAACCAACCACCGGCTTTCGGCTTTCTGACGTCGTGGTGTTTCTGCCCCTCAGCCCTCGAGGTATGTGTACCCCTTCAGACCCTGCTCATATCGGGCCAGAAACTCCGCCGACTCCCCGAACGTCAGACGCTTCTCCCGCACCGCCGACTCGACCGTGCGGCGCAGCTTGGCCTGGAGAATCTCAGTCGAGAATTGAACGTAATGCAAGACCTCCTGGATCGTGTCGCCGTCCACGACATGATCCACGAAGTACTGCCCATCGCCGGAGATCGTGACGTGAACGGCGTTCGTGTCGCCAAACAGGTTGTGGATATCCCCGAGCGTCTCCTGATACGCCCCCGTCATGAAGACTCCGAGGTGATAATCCTCGCCGTTCAGCGGGTGCAGCTCGAGCGTCGTCTTGACGTCGTGGAGATCGATGAACTTGTCGATCTTCCCATCGCTGTCACAGGTGATGTCGGCCAGAACCGCCCGCCGCATCGGCTCCTCCTCGAGTCGGTGAATCGGCATGATCGGAAAAAGCTGTCCGACCGCCCAGCAGTCCGGCACGGACTGAAACACCGAAAGATTACACGTATAGGTATCGGCAAGTTGAGCCTCCAGCCCCTCGAGTTCGTCCGGCACATACTCGCGGTCCCGCATGATGCGGAGAATCCGCCGACAGGCCGACCAGAACACCGACTCCATGATGCCGCAGTCCGCCAGCGTCAGGTACCCCAGCTTGAACAGGCTCAGCACCTCCTCGCGCAGGTGAACCACGTCGTGGTAGGACTCCTGAAAGTTTTTCGTCGTGATGCCGTCGTGGGCCTCCAGCAGGTTGTGCAAGACCGTGTGAGCGTCCTCCGGCAGAGATTTCGGAGGCCGGCCCGCCGTCAATTCCGTCACCCCGAGAACATTGAAGACCAGCACCGCGTGGTGCGCGGTGATCGCACGCCCGCACTCGTTCACGATCGTCGGGTGAGCCACCTCACACGCATCACAGGCGTCGGTAATGGCCGCCACCACGTCAGACACGTACTCCTGAAGTGAGTAATTGGCGCTCGAGGCGAAATTCGTCGAACTGCCGTCATAATCCACCGCCATCCCCCCGCCCACGTCGAGATACCGCAGGCCCGCCCCCAGCTTCGCCAACTCGACGTACATCCGCCCCCCCTCCGCCAGCGCCTCCTTGATCGACCGGATGTTCGTGATCTGGCTACCCATGTGAAAATGCGCCAGAACCAGACAATGCAGCATCCCTTCGGTCCGCAGCAGATCGACCGACCGCAGAATCTCCGTTGCCGTCAGGCCGAATTTCGACCGCGAGCCGCCTGACTCCTGCCACCGCCCGGTACATCGAGAGTTCAGCTTGAACCGAAGACCCAGCCGCGGCGTCACGCCGAGCGCGACCGACCGCTCCAGGATCAGCTCCAGCTCGCGGTATTCCTCGACCACGAGAATGATCGCCTTGCCCAGCTTCGTGCCCCACAGGGCCATGTCGATATACTCGGCGTCCTTGTAGCCGTTGCAGATGATCAGCGGTTCCGACGACTCCAGAAGCGCCAACACCGCCAGCAATTCCGGCTTCGACCCTGCCTCCAGACCATACCGAAACGGCTCGCCAAACTGAACCACCTCTTCGACAACGTGACGCTGCTGGTTCACCTTGATCGGATAGACCCCCATATAACTACCCTTGTAGTCATGGTCCGCGATCGCCCGTGCAAACGCCGCGTTCATCTGCTCGATCCGGGCCCGAAGGATGTCCGAAAACCGGATCAGCATCGGGAGCCCGATCCCACGCTGCCGCAACTCGTCCACCAGCAGCTTCAGATCCACCGCCGATCCCGACGCACCCCGTGGCGTTACCACGACGTGCCCGTCCTCATTGATGCCGAAGAACCCCTGACCCCATTGGCGGACATTGTACAATTCCATCGCGTCCGCCACCGACCATGTCCGCAGCAGGTCCCCCCGTCCGGGCGATGTTCTCGTAACGTTCGGCATGACCCGGTCCCCCTCGCAATCCTATCCTGTCCGTGAATTCGGCCGCCCGGAAACCCCGACCCGACCACGTCGAACCCCGCATTAGACCACGCAGCCCACCATCCGTCAAAAATCGTCACCCGGTCCGAACAGCGTGCTCGACCGAGAATCCCTTCTCGGTCCGGGCATCAGAACGAGAGGGAATCCTCGTTCCAACAGGCAACCGTAAGGGAGCGGGCAGCCCCGCGGCCTTCTTTCTCAAGCCTGCTCCCTGCGGTAAGATGGCCCGAAGTAACCGGCATGGCCCGATCGGCCCCGCCGCCGTCGACAACAACGCCCGTTTTCGCAAGGAATCCGCCCCATGGACCCACAAACCAATGATCAGATGCCTACCGCCGTCCTCAAGTCCGAACATCAGGTGATCCTCCGCGTCCTTCGCGTCCTAGAGCACCTCGTCGTCCGGGCCGATCGCGGCGAAGGCTTCGAGGCCGATTCTTTCAAGAAGTGCGTCGAGTTCTTCCGCTTCTTCGCAGACGCCTGTCACCACGCCAAGGAGGAAGACCTGTTCTTCCCGGTTCTCGAGTCCCGCGGAATCCCGCGCGACGGAGGTCCGATCGGCGTCATGCTCGAAGAACACCGCCAGGCTCGAGCCCACACGAAGGACATGGGCGACGCCCTCGAGGCGATCGAGGGCGGCGACGCCGACGGCGAACAGCGATTCCGCGCCGCCGCCCGCCGATACCTCGACCTCCTCAACAACCACATCTACAAGGAAGACAACGTGCTCTTCAACATGGGCGACCACGTCATGACCGACGACGATCAGCAGACCCTCTGCGGAAAGTTCTGCGAAGTCGGCTGCCGGGCCTTCGGCGGCAAGAAGCGCGAAGAGCTCGCCCGCATGGCCGACGAACTCGAATCCCGCTGGCAACTCGGCTGACCGCCGCGCCTCACCGGCTCCCGTTCCGCCGTCAATCAAAGAGCCGATCGATCCGCGCATGCAGCGAACCGTCGATCTCCCACGACCCACACGCCAGCAGGGTCTCCAGCACCGCATCCGCCGCCGCCAGATTCGCGCTCGACACGCCGTCCAGGTCCGGCACGCCAAGCCGGCCGACGTCCTTTGGCTCGAACTTCAGCAGTCCGTCTCCATAGACGCGGTGCTCCATCGCGCACGACCGGGCGGCCGCGGTCGAATAGAAATAGCAGGTCAGATAGCCGATGAATCGCCGATATGCCGGCTTCAGATAGACGCAGTGAAACGCGGTCAGGTTCAAGACGCCCGCGCGGTTCAACACGAATCGCAGGCGCTTCCGGCCGAACACCGTCACCAGCAGGTCCGCCGGCGGCCGCCGCTCCGAGACATACCACGGCCGGCGATGCCGCGTCAGATAGCGCCGATCCACGCCCAGCGACTCCCCGAGGTCCAGATAGGCCCGCACCGCCGCCGTCGCCGTCTCGGGCCGCACGTCCAGCAGCAGGCACTTCTTCCCACCCGCCGCCAGCGCGTCGTAGTCGTCCCCGTCGAAACACGGGCGCCGCGCCTGTGCCGCCTTGGTCAGGCACGGCCTCAAAACCGCGTCGGGCACTCGCCACGTCCGCGCTTCCTCGACCGTCAGCGTAAAAAACGCGTTCGCCCCCGTGGCGATGCCCCGCTTACACGACGCAAAGTCAGACAACTGTCTCAGGCGATCGCGGCCGCCACCGGAGGCCGCGCCAAACGCCGACGTGCTCCATTTCGTGCCCGGGTCCAGCCCCGACCGCACCATCGAGATCACCGACGCCCCCGCCGCCGGCACCAAGCCGTCGCCGTTGCCGCCGAACGGACCCAACGCCGCCGCCACCCCCTCGGAATCGCTCGCCTCGGAAAACAGGATCGCCTCGCCGGCCGTTGACGTGTCGAACAACGTGATCGTCGCGGTCGTCAGGATGCCGTCAAACACGCTGTTTCCGTGGTCGATCACGACAAACCCGCGAAACGCCGGACACCCCAGCAACACCTGCTTCACCGCCCGGCCGAAATCCGCATTCAGAAACTCCGTCGGCGTGATGACCGCCGCCCGCCCCCGGTCCGACAAGAGCGACATCACGCGCAGCAGAAACAGACAGTAGACATTCGTCAACCGGCTCAGCCGAACGCCGCAGCCCCGCTCGAACCGCCGGAATACCGCCTCGGGAAGACGGGCCTCGTGATGGCGAATGTACGGCGGGTTGCAGACGATGGCGTCGAACGGCCCATCGAAGGACACCTCCAGAAAATCGGCCTGTCGGAGGTCGACCGAGTCAAAGCGGCCGGCGTCGATCCGCCGCCGCGCCAGATCCAGCGCCGCCGCATCCACGTCCACCGCCACAACCTGCCGCACCGATGAAACGCCCGACCGCGCCAGCGCGTTAACGAAGATGCCCGGCCCCACCGACGGATCTAGAAAACTCGCCGGGCCATGCCCACACGCCCACCGCACCATGGCCTCGGCCACCGCCGGAGGCGTGAAAAACTGCCCGCGCAGCTTCCGCTTGGAGTAGGAAACACGCTCGGCAAAGACTTCTTCCGGTGTCCGCCCCCGAGCGCCGGGCGACCCCCTCAGTGCATCTCCGCCCCGAAACTGACCCCGCGTGCGCGACACACGGCCGATCCTACGCGCCCACGCCCCACCCGCAACCGCGACCGCGACCGCAACGCCATCCGATCCGAACCGCGACCGTCAGAGAGCGGTACGCACCCACCTCACCGCTCTCGGTACCCCGTCACACCTCAGTCCGTAGGAGGAGCGGCATCGGCGTCTCGCCGGTGCATGAACGTGCCCCCGCCGAGCACTGAAAACTGACGACTCAGAACTGAAAACTGACTAACCCCTCAGCCCCCTCCCGCCTCCACCGGATACCCCGCCTCGCGCCATCCGCGCATCCCGCCGTCCATGGAGATGACGTTCGTGTATCCCATCCGCATCAGGGCATCGACCG
>JBHHVX010000031.1:0-30627 GCA_046754505.1 Phycisphaerae bacterium
TCCCTTCCTGTCTCCTTGGCGACGGCCTGCCTTGGATCGCGACATGGGAAGGGATTTCCATCCGGTCGGGACCGAGAAGGGATTCTCGGTCCAGCAGGCCGTGAGGGAGCGGGCGAGCAGCGGTGGCGTCTAGGCCAACAGCTACACCCGTCATAAATCGGGCGGCAGGCGGAGGGCCTGCTCCAGCCAGCGAGGATCGGCCTGAGCGGGAATGGCGAAATCGAGCGAGGCGGCCTCGCCCGGCAGGGGTCTCGCCCGTCCCGACGGACCGAGTGGGATGCCGGCCAGACCGGAAAGTGGCAGCGCGTCGTAATAGTCCGTCTCGACGATCTCCTCGACCTGCGACGACATGCAGCGACAGAGCAGCGTCGTCACCGACCGGCCGTCCTCCGTCAGATAGACCCACGGCCCCATCGGCACCGGTCCGTCTGCAAGGATCCGCGGCACGACGACCTCGGGCCGATCTCGGAGGCTCCGCTCAATCGAGAAACGGCGTCCCGGCAGCGGCGCGCCGACGGCCGTCGCGCTCGCTCGTTCGAGCGACTCCGACACGAAGATCAGCGCGACATTCGTATCCGAGCCGATGACCTCCCAGATTGCCGGAAAGCCGTCGCGGCCCAGGGTCGTGCGAACGCCGAGCCACCGCGGAGCAGCGTCCGCCGCGGGACTCCACCACACATGCACGACCTGTTCATAGTCACGTCCGTTCAACAGCGCCCGGCCCGAGTCGGTGTAGATCGTCGGCCGCGCCGTGTCGACAAACGCCCGCCCGCGGTCGTCGAGCCGCACGGCTCCGAACCGCCCGCCCGGCGGCGCCGCGCCGGCGGATGTGATCACGCTCTGGAGAATCAGGGGCGGCAGTTCGTCGGCACGCGACGTCGGGGCGCGGTCCCGCGGTTTGTCGTAGCGGGCCTGAGCGAATACCGTGTTCACGCGCGTATAAATGTGATCGTAGACGACGGGTCCATGACCGTCTTGGCGGCAGCGCCCGGCTGTCCCGATGGGTGCCACTGGCGGCTTGTCCGCCAGTGCATCGACGGACAGCGCCTTGCACGGACACGGGCAGGCAAGCTGCCCGTGGCACCCCGCCGTCGATTCTGTCGCGCACCGGTAGACGACCGGCTTCGGTCGCCGCGCCGGACCGCCGCAGCCGGTGATCGTCACCGCGATGCACGCACAGAGGAAGTTGCGGCCGGACGCCATGGGTTACCGCCGAGATACTACTCCGCACCCGCCGGCCGGACGCTCTGCCCGTCGCGCAGCTCGTCCGTCGGCCGGGCGACCACGCGCGAGCCGGGCGTCAGTCCGGAGACGATCTCAACCTGCCGGTCGGTCCGGCCTCGAATAGATACTGCTGTCTCGTTGATGCGGCCGTCGCGATAGACGAAGACCGTGGCGTACGTCGGCGACGCCCCGAGCCGCACGGCCGACGCCGGCAGCCAGATGGTCTTGTCCTTGGATGGGGCCGCGGTCTCGGAACGCGCGGTCACAAAGTCGACGCGGGCCGTGCCCTCCACACGGAGGAACGGGTCGGGGTCGTTGATGCGGACCTTGACCTGCACCGTGGCCTTCGAGTAATTCGCGCCGGGGTCGACCCACAGGACGAACCCGTCGTAATGCCGGTCCTTGTAGGCGTCGGGCGTGACGCGGCAGGGCATCCCTTCTTTGATCCGGGCGATATCCAGCTCACTGATGTCGACCTCGACGCGGAGCTTGGTCATGTCGGCGATGGTGGCGAACTGCGAGTTGGCCATGCCGCCGAACCCGCCCTCGGCCGCGACAAAGTCGCCGACCTCGACGTTGCGCGTCAGGACCACGCCGTTAATGGGGGCCTTGACCGCACATTCGTCCAGCCGCCACTGAGCCTCAGTCAGATCCGCGGCGTCGGCCGCCACCTGGGCCCGGGCCGCTTCGCACTCGCTCTTGATGTTGGCGTGTTCGATCTCCGGGGCATTGTCCGTCGCGTAGAGTCGCTTCACGCGGTCGAAATTCGCCCCGGCATACTCGAGCCGGGCCTTCGATCGCTCGAGCTTGGCGGCGGCGTTGTCGCGACGCGCCTTGTAGTTCACGTCCTCGATGCGGGCGATGACCTGCCCCTGCCGGACGAAATCACCCTGCTCGAACGACAGCTCGACGATCTGCCCCGAGACCTTGGTCGCGACGTTGACGCGGTGGTCGGACACGATCTTGCCGGTCGCCGTCAGGATCGGCGGCGCCCCCGGCTCATCGCGCAAGACCGCCGTGATCAGCGAGACCTCCGCGGGGCCGTGCAGGCCGGTAGCGAGCGCTCCGGTGAGCCGGGCGCGCCAGCCATACGCGGCCGCTCCCACGGCGAGCAGCACCGCCACGACGGCCCACAGCCGGCCTCGCCGCGAGGCCCTGGCGGGCGTCGCCGGACGGTGAGCCTTGTCGATGCGGAGCCTGCCCAGTTGCTCCTTGATACCTTTGGAGGCTTCCATCGAATGTATCGTAGCACGACCGCTCAGGCTTGGCGAAGGGCGGTGATAATATCGAGGCGGGAGGCCCGCAGGGCGGGGACCACGGCTCCGAGGGTCGCGACGAGCAGGGCCGCCGTCACGGCCGTGGCGAGAATCCCCGGCGAGACCCGCATCTCGTAGGCGAAGGTGGACCACGTGGCCTCGGCCATGAAATCCTGCCTCTGCCCCTGAAAACACAACGCCGCGAGAATCCCGACGCCGCTGGCCACGCCGCAGACCAGCAGCGACTCGATCATGAAGGCGAAGACGATCGTCCGCCGCGAATAGCCGATCGTCCGTAGCATGGCGATCTCGCGGGACCGGTTGTCGACGGATGTATAGGTCGTGTTGGCCACGGCGAAGCACGCCCCGACCGCCATGAACGCCACCAGGACGAGCGTGAGGTCGACGATGATCGTCGACTTGTCGGCGATGTCGCGGTAATACTGCCGTTCCGTCTTGGCGTTGAGTTGAAAGGGAGGCGTTCGGATCCGCTTGATCAGCGCCTCGGCCTCTGCCGGGTCCTCGATCCGCAGGGCCACGCTCGACAGCAGGTCGCGGCCGAAGGCGTGCTTCAGCGATGTCACCGAGCCCCACAACTCCGACTCGAGCGGCCCCCCGCCCGCCTCGAACACGCCCACCACCGTGAACGGACGCGTGCCCTCGCGGCCGAGCAGTACCCGCCCGCCGATCTCCAGGCCGCGGACCCGATCGAGGATGGCCGTCCCGACGATCAGTTCATTCAATCCCTGATGAAACCGCCGGCCTCGCACGAGCCGGACGTTTTCGTGAACGGCGAAACCGATCTCCTCGATGCCTCGGATGGCCACCGGTGTTTCCTGGGCCCCGTGGTCCCCGCGTCGCGGTAGCGAGACCTGCATGCAGACCTCGCCGCTGGTCAGCACCTGACCGTCGGGCGCACGCCTCAGTCCGGGCAACTGCGTCAGGAGCTTGTACTCTTCCTCTGAGATGATGCTGGTGCTTTCGCCCGTTGCGCCGGGCTTGATGACGATGAGCTTGTCGGCAAGACCGCCGGTGTTGAGCGAGGTCCGCAGTCCGTTTCCGAAGGCCAACGCCCAGGTCAGCACGAACACGATGACCGCCACGACGCCGAATGTCAGCAGGGTGCTCGACTTTCGGACGAACAGGTTTCGCCAGTTGTATCTCAGCGGCAGTGCCATCGGGGTCGCTCCGCACGGCCTTGGTCACCGTGCCCGCTGGGGATTATTGACCGGCGGGCGGTGATTGACTAGGATGACGTGGGTTCGAATCGGGTGTGCCGCTCGGGTGTGCCGCTGAGGCGGCGCGGCCGAATCGAGCCGGTGCCGCCGTCTGATCGCGTGAGATCGGACCGCCGGGGGCGAAATGGTTTCGACCGGGCAGGTTGAGGGCAAGTGTCGCGTGCCGAGGATGTCGGTTGGCCTCGTTAAAAAACCGGCGCAACTTTTAGTTGGCAACTCCAACTTTGCCATGGCGGCCTAACCAGGGTCGTCCGCTGAACCGCTGACGCCTTCTGAGCGGGGAAGCGCCACTTTAGAGGGCTGGTTTGCCCGTGCTGCTCGGCCGCGGGTGAACGAGACACTTGTCGAGTGTGTCAAGCCGGAAGCCTGTCGGTCGGCGTCCGGGGCGACGAGATTCAAATGATTGACTACGCACGTAGAAGCCTTGTCTGAAATGCGCCGGGACGCGGGTTCGATTCCCGCCGCCTCCAATCAGTTGTTTCGTTTCCGCCCTCGACGGCGATGTCTACGCTGTCGACCATACAGCTTACGCGGCTGTCGTGTCTCAAGCCGGCGGTTCGGCGGGTCACCCGAGGCAGCGAGAGTGGCGTGAATTACAACGATTGGAGACGATGGGGCTCGAACCCACGACCTTCGCATTGCGAACGCGACGCTCTCCCAACTGAGCTACGTCCCCGATTGGATAGACCATTCTAGCCGGCGGGGGCCAGACCGCAAGCGCCCGTGAGGCGTGCGCCGCCGCGGCGGGTTCGCGACAGAACCGGTGGGCCGGCGAATCGCGGGGCACTGGCGGACAAGCCGCCAGTGGCACCCGGCGTCGGCCACGTCGGCCACGGGGGGGCGACGCTACCGGGCCGCGTGGGCGCCGCTTTCCTACGGGCGCGGTTTGGATCAGCGGCCCGGGCGGGCAAGGTCGCGGACGGCGCGGCCGGCGGCTTCGCTGGGGTGGGCGGCCTCGGCCTCGGCAAGTCGGGTCAGGCGCGGCCGGCCGGCGGCGCACTCGGCGATCCACCGGCGGGCGAATTCGCCGGAGCGGATCTCGTCGAGGATGCGGCGCATTTCACGGCGCGTGGCGTCGTTGATCAGCCGAGGTCCCGTGACCAGTCCGCCGTAGGCTGCGGTGTTGGAGATGCGGCTCCGCATCTCGGCCAGGCCGGCGGCGTATTGCATGTCGGCGATCTGTTTCACTTCGTGTATACATTCGAAATAGGCCAGTTGCTCGGGATAGCCGGCCTCGACGAGAACATCGAAGGCCGCCTTCATCAGTTCGATCATGCCGCCACAGAGGACGGTCTGCTCGCCGAAGAGGTCGGCCTCGCACTCCTGGGCGAAGGTGGCCTCGATCATGCCGCCTCGACCGCCGCCGATGCCCGCGCCCCAGCCAAGGGCGATCTGCCGGGCCGACGGCTCCGCGGCCGCGGCCGGTTCGGCCTGCTGATGGACGGCCACGAGACAGGTCAGGCCGCCACCCGCGACAAACGATTCCCGGACGAGCGTTCCAGGACCCTTGGGCGCGACCATGACGACGTGGACGTGGGCCGGCGGTTCGATCCGGCCGAATCGGATGTTGAAGCCGTGGATAAAACCGAGCGTCTGAGGCGACGCGGTCTCGGGCGGTCCGGCGGGACGGAGGTGCGGGGCGATTTCATCGTCGTAGACGGCGGCCATCGTCTCGTCGGGCAGGGCGAGGATGAGCAGGTCGCCGGTCCGGGTCGCCTCGACCACCGACACGGGCTGGAATCCGTGTTCGACGGCGAGGGCGTGGTTGGGGCCGCCGGGGCGCTGGGCCACGACCACGCGGTGGCCGGCGTCGCGGAGGTTGCGCGCGTGGGCCTGGCCCTGGTTGCCATAGCCGATGACGGCGACCGTTTTCGATCGAAGGACGCCCGGCTCGACGTCGCGTTCGTAGCACACCTGCATGGACATCGGCAGTGGCCCGTGCTTAAGGCGGGCTGGAAGCCCACACCACAAGCAGGCTGGAAGCCTGCGCTACAAGGAAGCCGCCGGTCGGGCCGGCTCGTGACTGGTAGTATACGGTGAGAGATCGGCGGTATCATGTGGACATGAGTGAAGGCGTCGCGGAATTGATCGAGACCCGGCTGGCGGCGACGGAGCCACGGTCGTGGCGGCTGGGGACACAGACCCTGATGACCGGCGGGGTGGCGGGGCTGGCCGTCCTGGCGCTGTTTGCCCAGCGGTGGGGGTTGCCGACGGCGGTGAGCGTGGCCGTGCCGTGGCTGCTGGTGCTCGGGCTGCTGGGGACCAGTTGGCTGGTGGGGAAACGGCAGCGTGCACTGCGGCGCGATATCCTGGCTGCCTCGGACCATGGTCAGTTGGAACAATGGGGTGCGGCGGTGGATATCCTGAATCGCGTGATGCGACGCCCGATCCGGCCGCGGTCGCTGCGGGGCGAGGCATTCCTGCTCTGGGCGACACTGGCCGAGCGAGACCGGCATTTCGAGGATGCCGCCCGGCTGTACGAAGCGCTCCTCCTGCGTCGGATTGGCGACGCGACGCAGTTGCAGCGCGCGAACATTGCCCTTGCCGGGGCCAAGCTTCGCATCGGTGAGCTGGCCGACGCGGTCGACCTGATCGGGCGGCTGGAGCGTGTGCCGATGCCGCGTCCGTTGCGGGCCTTGTGCGATCTGATCCGGCTCTACCAGCAGGTGTCGATGGGCCACATGGAGGACGCGGTGTCGAACATGGAGGAGCGGCGAGCGGCGTTTCGGCGCGACCTGTCGACGCAGGCCGGCTATGCTTATGCCCTGCTGGCCGCTGCGCGACATCACCTCGGCCAGGCGGACGAAGCGGGGCGGCTATGGCGTGACGCGACACTGTTGATCAAGCCGGAGCGGCTCGTGTGGGACTTCGATCTGCTGCGGTCGGTGTCTGCCGCCTACGCTGCCGCGGAGCATCCCGTATGACCGCCACCGAGGCCGCGAGCCTGGTCAAAACGCTGCGGCGTCAGCTTTGGCTGGCGACGTTGATCCGTGTGCTCCTGATGGGCATTGTTCTGCTCGGCGTGGCGGCGGCCTTCGCGCAACCGGCGGCCGCCAAGACGAGCGATCCGCTGTGGGCGGCTGCATTTCTCGCCGGGGCCGGATGGATCGTCCTCGCTATCTGCAGTGCTCGGCAGGTCCGCGCGACCAATCAGGCATCTGTCTATCTTTCGACGGGGCGTCTTGATCTCGCCGAAGAACAACTGAAGACCGCCCTGCGGCTGGTGAGCCTTTATCGGGCGGGCAAGCTGCTGGTCTGTCACAACCTGGCCGTCGTGGCGCACGGGCAGCGAAACTTTGCGGCGGCGGCGGAGCTCTGCGACGGCGTTTTGGCCTCGGGCGTGAGCGCATCACACCGGCTCGGGCGGTTGTGCCGCATCCTGCTGGCCGACTGCCGCCTCTATCTGGGTGACACGGCGGCCGCGGTCCGGGCGATCGCACCACTGAACTCCGACGACCCTGGGCTCGGCTTGTCGGAACGGCTCATGTTGCTGCCCATCGAGTTGCGTTGCCAGGTCTCGGAGGGGCGGTTCGTCCAGGCGGCGGCGGCGCTCGATCAGAAGGTGATGTTGGCGGGATTGCTGGACTCGCCGAAGGCGGCGCTGGTGCACGCGATGCTGGCCCGAGCCTGCGGTGCGGCCGGGCAGGTCCAGGTTGCGGCCTTTCTGATGGCTCGGGCCGAGCTGTATCACGACCTTGGGGAACTGGCCGAGAGATACCCGATCTTGCGGGACTCACCCGATGACGGCCAAATGGCCGATAATAGCACTGAGAGAAAGCCCTAGCCGAGGCTGCGCGCCAGAGCGGCTTTGTCCGAGAGGCCGGTGCGACCGTGTCCTGAGGAGAACCCTTATGAACGCCCTGATCGCCGCATTCGTTCTATTCCAAGCACCTGCCCAGACGGGGGCGAAGGCCGAGGTATCGGCGCCGCCGAAGGAGGTGTCCTCCGCCGTCGCGTCGACGGTCCTGACTGAGCCGTCGTCGGACCCCGGTGCGTGGCTGGTCCACGTCGCGCGTCATCAGGGGCACCTGATTGATCGGACCGACGCCCGCAGCGCATCGCTGCATGTGCTCGCGCTGCTGGAGGCAGCGCGGCGGGTGTCGCCGGGATGTGCTGATGCCTATCAATGGATTTACGATCTATTGGGGCGGCTCGGTCGCCAGGAGGAGGCCCGGGCGGTCTTGGATCAGTACACGCAGATTCGTCCCCAGGACGTCACCGCGCGGATTCGCCACCTTGAACTGGAACTGGAGACCCGTCAGACGGCCCAGGCCCGCGCCGATTATCTTCAGGCCGAGTTGGCGCACGGGCCGCATCCGCGGCCCTATGAGAGCGAACTGCATCGCGGGCTGGCGAGGTTTTACTACGAACGGCGACAGAACACAGACGCGACGCGCGAGATCGAACACGCGCTCCGTCTGAATCCGGTCAATATCCCGACCCGACAGCTTGCGTACGAGATGTTCGGCGAGACCGAGCCGGCGCTGCAGCGGGTGGAGCTGGCGCTTCAGATGATCTCGGCCAACCCGGGCCAGATCCAGCTTCTCTGGGATTTAGCCGGTTTCCTTGACGATATGTCGCTTCATGCGCAGGCGCAGGAGTGGTACACGCGGGCCATCGATCTTCACCAGCGAAACGGTGCGGGGCCGGTGCCGGCGTCCTTCATGCAAAAGGTGGCCGCGTCGTACCTGCACTCGGGCGACTACGAGAAGGCTCGAGAGGCCGCGACGGCGGCCCTTCGGGAAAACCCGACGCTGCGCGCTGCCCTGTTGCTGCGGTCGCACACGAGCAAGAGGCTGGGCGACGTCGCGGGGGCCAGGGCCGATCTCGATCAGGTGGCGCGGGAGTATGAATCGCGGTTTACCGACGTCATCGACCATCGGCGGCTGGACGAAGCGGCCGACATGGCATGGTTTTTCTGCTATCACCGGCCGAACGCGGAGCGGGCGTTGAAGCTGGCAAAGCTGGCGATGGAGTCGGAGAAGCCGAGTTCGCTGGCTCGGCTGGCCTACGGCTACGCCCTGCACATGCACCATCGGGATGAGGACGCGGAGACGGCTCTCAAGCCTCTCGCGGCGGTTGATCAACTCGCGGCCCTGGAGATGGCACGGATACTTCTCGAGCGCGATCGGAAATCGCAGGCCCTCACCGTCCTGCACAAGGCGGCCCTGTTGCGACACACGGGCATCGCCCACGATCTGATTTGTCAACTCCTGTCGAAATACGGCGAGCCGCTTCCTCAGCGACCGCTGTACTCGAAGATCGTCCGGGCGATCGAGCGATTCGATCGCCGCGTGTTCGACTATCACAAGCGGCCGGGTGACTTCCTGAAGTTCACGGTCGGCTTCGAGCAGGAACCACTTCCCCCGGTCGGCCCGGTCAACCTGGTGTTTCGGATCGAGAACGCCGGGCCGTTTCCGATCACGTTCGGCGACGGCTTCATGGCGCGGCCGCTGATTGCCGTCAGCGCCAAGATCGTCGATGAGGCGAACGGCGCCTTCGAGAATTACCTTCAGATCATGCTGGATCCCGGACCGGTGCTGTTGCCGGAGGAGGCCCGGGAGAAGACCGTTGCGATCGACGTGGGCCGCCTGCGCGAACGTCTGATCCGCGGCGCGGTGAGGCCGCGCACGATCGAGGTGTCGGCCCTGTTCGATCCGGTCTATCGCAACGGACATCTGGTTTCGGGGCTGGGCACCCTGGCCGCCGGACCGATCGCGACGCGGTGCGACGGCATCGACACCGGTCCGGAAGGGCTGCAACGTTTGCTCGATCAGGTCGCGTCCGGCGACGACGCCGGTCGGGCGGATACCGCGGACGGAATCGGGGCGTTGCTGGCCGCCGCGGACGACACGCTCGACGTGGACGCGCTGCGGACCGCGATGGCGACGCTGCTGGCTGACCCGGACTGGACGGTTCGTGCCCATGCGCTGGTGGCGTGTGGCTGGTCGAAACTCGACAACCGTCTGACAGTGGCGGCCGCTCCCGCCGTGCGGGATACGAACGGCGTGGTGCGGATGCTCGCCGTCCGGCTGTTCGCCCAACAACAGGGCAAGACCTTTCAGAAAGTCCTTGATGCCATGAGCCGGGCCGATCCCGATCGGCTCGTGCGGATCATGGCCCGAAGTTACCTCCCCGCGACGGCCCGCATGGCCGCCCGGCCCGAGACGCCGGAAACGCCCTGACCGAGGGAGGCGGCGGTCGACGCGGGGGCTTATGGATCGTGTGGCGTCGAGGGATCGTCGAGGGCTTCGTTCCGGACGTACCGGACTGGTCGGGCGCCGGTTTCAAACGGCGGGGATTCCGGGCCGGAGGGGGCGTCGCCGTCCATCGTGCCCGGGCCGGAAATAACTATCTTGGTCTTGAAATAGCGAACCAGTGTACGCCGGATGCGTGAGCGGCATGCCGGCACCAGCAGGGCCAGTCCGAAGGCGTCGGTCAGGAAGCCGGGGGTGACCAACAGCGCGCCGGCCAGAAGGATCAGGGCGCCGTCGGCGAGTTCCGAGGCGGGCATGCGGCCGGCGGTCAGTTCGGCGTTGATCCGAGTGACGGTTCGGAGGCCCTGTCGCCGGGCGAGGGTCGCGCCGA
Organism: Phycisphaerae bacterium; assembly: GCA_046754505.1. Classification (GTDB taxonomy): domain Bacteria; phylum Planctomycetota; class Phycisphaerae; order UBA1845; family UTPLA1; genus JAPULF01. The sequence goes on from JBHHVX010000031.1 coordinate 10,307, forward strand.
TCAGGCCGGTGGCGACGATGATCCCGATCGTCGGCCCCACATGCAGAATCGCGCCGACCCGAAGCAGGATCACCAGCTCCACGAACGGCACGAGGATGAACAACAGCAGCAGACGCGACAACATGGCAGAGTCTCACGACACCCGTGATTGTACGCTCGCCCGCGTTCGGGACTCCCTGGACCGCGACATCGCGTCGCACACGCGCGGGCGAGGGTGCCCAGTCGAACGCGGGATCGATCGCGGTCTATCAGTGTGATCGCAGCGAGATTATCGGTCGCTCCATGAAGCATTTCACATAGCGGCGTAGAGTTCGCTGCGTGAACCTTGAGGCCGGGCCGCGTCGGCCACGGCGGGGCGACGCCACAACTCAATGGTCCACACAGCGGACCCCACAGCTCTTTTGACAATCCACCACCGACGATTATAGTCTCCGGCGACCCACAGGCGGCCGACGTGCCGCCGGATGCTTGGAAGGCCAGGATGTCCGACCGTTCGGGGAGTCCCCCGAGGTATCGCCGTCTCCGTCCGCTGTTGTGCGTGGCATGCGCTGCTTTGGCGCTGAGTGCGTTGATGGGGCTGCTATGGCCGGACACAGACGTCGACTCACCGCCTCCCGGCACGGATCCCACCGGCCGCGTCATAGACCGCATCGCGTTTGACGGGCTTGTCACGGTTGATCAGGCAGCGATGCTTCCGATTGTCCGCATCACTCCCGGCATGCTGTGGGATACCGGAGATATCGCGGAGGCCTGCGCCCGGCTGGCCGCAACGGGCAAGTTCGAGGGGACGCCGTACGGCGAGCCTCGAATCGAGGACGGGCTCCTGACGCTCGCGTTTGTGGTTCGGGAGCGGCCTTTCGTCGCTGAGATTGATTTTGTCGGCAACGAGAAGTTCAAAACGCAGGACCTGCTGAGCGAGATTGAGCTTTCGATCGGGTCGCCGATCAGCGAGTTCCTCATCGACGATTCCCGGCGGCGGATCGAGCGGAAGTACAAGGAGGCGGGCCACGGCTACGTCCGGGTCGAGGTCGACCGTGAGGTGCTTCAAACCGAACACCGCGTGCTGTTCCGGATTTCGGAGGGCCCGCGGATCAAGGTTCGGCACATCGTCTTGGAAGGCAATGCCGCGCTCACTGATCGCAAGGTGCGGTCGTTGATCGAGACACAGACCTATCTCTGGTTGTTTCGCACGGGGGCCTTTGACGACGAGACGGCGGCGCGCGACGCCGCGACGATCCGGAAATACTATGTGGATCGCGGCTACCTGAACGCCCAGGTGGGCTATCGCACGGAGTTGGAAGGCGAGAGCGACCTGACGTTGATCGTTCAGATCGACGAAGGACGGCTGCATCTGATCAAGTCGATTACCTTCGAGGGCAACACGGTCTTCGAAGATCAGCAACTCGCCGAATCCATGAAGTCCAGGGTCGGCGACCCGATCGACGCGGATGTCCTTGCCGCGGATCGGAAGCGAATCCTGGATGACTACGGCCGTCAGGGCTATCTCTATACGGTTCTGTCGACATCGCATGTCTTTGACGAGGACGACGGGTATGTCAACCTCACCGTGTCCGTCCGGGAACAAGAGCAATACCGCTTCGGCCGGATTCAGATTCGCGGCAATCAGCATACGAAGGACCGCGTCGTCCGGCGCGAGCTGCGTTTCTTTCCCGAAGACCTGTATGACACGGTAGCGGTCAAGCGGGCCGAGCGGCGGCTGGTCGAAACGCGCTTGTTCAGCGAGGCGACGATCACGCCGCAGGGCGAGTTGCCCGGTGTCCGCGACGCCCTCGTGGATGTGGCCGAGGCGAACACGACCTCGCTGCTGTTCGGCGTGGGCGTCACGACGAACAGTGGGGTGATCGGCTCGGTGTCGATCGAACAGCGCAACTTCGACCTGTTCGACTGGCCGCGCAGCGGCGGCGAGTTTTTCAAGGGGCAGGCCTTTCGGGGTGCCGGGCAGACGCTCCGACTGCAGATCGAGCCGGGCACCGAGCTGACGCGTGGGCGGATCGAGTTCCGTGAGCCGTATCTGTTCGACCGGGAGATCGGATTCAACCTCGCCGGTTTTGTGTTTGAGCGAGGTCGGGACGCGTTCGACGAGCGCCGGATTGGCTTTAACACGAGTTTCGACAAGCGGTTCCGCGAGGGTCTGCTTCGCAACTGGTCGGGTGAGGCGGCGCTACGATTTGAGTCGGTGGAAGTCACGGATGTGTCGCCATACAGCGCCGATGACATCGAGGATGTCGAGGGCGACAACTGGATCACCTCGATCAAGGCCACGCTCGTTCGTGACACGACCGACAGCCGCTGGCTACCCAGCACGGGCAACCGCTTCAAGGTGTCGTGGGAACAGGCCGGTGCGTTCGGCGGGGACTTCACGTTTGGCAAGCTCAGCGCCCAGTACGATCAGTATTTCACGGTCAAGCGTGACAAGCTGGATCGCAAGCACATCGTCCAATACGGCGCGACGGTCGGGAACATCTTCGGCGACGCCCCGGTCTTCGAGCGGTTCTTTGCCGGCGGCCTCGGTTCGATTCGCGGCTTCGAGTTTCGCGGCGTCAGCCCGCGGGACGGCCTCCGCGACGACCGCGTCGGTGGCGATTTCATGTTGCTGACCAACGCCCAATATTCGTTTCCACTGGCCGGCAAGACGATGCGCGGCGTGGCCTTCGTCGATATGGGTACGATCGAGGACGACTTCGAGCTCACGACCTGGCGAGCGAGCGTCGGTGTCGGCGCCCGGATCTACATCAAGTACTTCGGACCGATTCCCCTCTCGTTCGACTTCGCGGTTCCCATCGCCAAGGACGGCGACGACGACGCCCAGGTGTTCAGCTTCTCGTTCGGCACGACGTTCTGACGATTGTATTTATATACCCCGGGCGGCGCTATACAAGGCCGGCATGACGGCGGCACAGGCTCGCCGCGTCCGGCGATGCGAGGCCACCCGCACCCGGTGACGGATCAATCTGCTGCCAGTTCCTCGGGTTCCTGGTCAAGCTCTTCCGCTCGTGTCCTGGAAAGTTGCGCCACGCTTGTTTTCAGGAGCCGCCGTAGCTTGTCCGCATCGTCCACCGAGACAATCTGAACAACCCTGTGGGCCGGGTTGATCAGGTACAGCGTGTCCTCACCATCATCCGAATGATACCGACGCCGGATCGCACCGGTCGCGTCGCAGAGACTGGCGAGGTTGCGCTGCTCGCGGATCAAGTGGCAGGATCCCGCGTGGGTGTCGTCCCCTTCGGACCAGTGGATGTCGATTCCGACCACCCGGACGTAATCCGCACGGCTGTGTTCGGCGACGATCTCCTGAAGCAGCGCGGTCGCCGGCCGATGGGTGTCTTGGTCGCAGCGCGTCAGAGCGAGCACCGTGTAGTCGCCCAGGATGTTTCGCAACGACCTTGCCCTGCCCTGCTCGTCCACAAACCTGAAGTCCACAAGCGACCTGCCTTCGCCGGCCTGGTGGATCCAGCCGCGCACAGGACGATCGGACACGCAGCCGAACACCAACACGACCGATACGATCCATAGCGTGTGCCTTGTCTTCACACCGACACCTCCGGTCGTTTCTGCAAGACCGCTGCTGTCCATCCATGCCGTTGGGTGCTTGCCGTCACGGCTTCATTATAACCGTTCACGGCTCTTGCTGGAAGTTCCTTGAGTGGTGCCATCTCTTCGTCCGATAAAAAGCGCACGGAGACGATTGAGTGATATTCCAAGCCCGAGTCGATTGCCATGATCCACCGGCTGGAGAAGCGCCTTGTGGAACCGGAGGCTGAAACTGCGAAGCTCCGCAAGAACTCATCGACCTCGTCCAAGCCGCCGAAACCCAAGCCCAAGGGCAGGAGGAAACGGCGCAAGATTGGGGGTCAACCGGGCCGCCCGAGACACGAACGTGAAACTCCTGCCGAGCCGGACGTGGATCACTTCTGGGAGTACGGCTTGGACTGCTGCCCGGATCGCGGGGGCCGCGTTAAGCAAGCGAAGGCCCGGCCGCGGGTGGTCCATCAGGTCGAAGTCGTCAAGTCACCCGTCCGCGCAGGATCGGTCCCGGAATGTTGCGGTTGACTTCTCGCGGGCTCTCGACAATGATTCCGTACTCGTGTCTCGGAGACAGGGCAGGCAGGCGAGGAGCCTCTTCACGCATTCCTCCAGTTGACCGTCCGGCGCCACGATAGTGCGGAGAGCCATGGCGATATCACCGTTGAGTTCGTCCCGACCTTCGGTCCCGAAGAAGGTGTCGTCCGGCGCTGCGGTTGGACTGCTGGCGATGATCTTCGCGATCTTCCTCCCAGATATCGCAAGCGTGCGGACCGCCCAGGTGAACGATGGGGAGTTGGCCAACGAGATTACGAAGACGGACAAGACGATTGAGTCGCGGCCGAGGCGGACCGTTTCCGGCAGAACATCTTCCGCAACATGCGTACAGGTTGCGGGGGTCAGGCGATCGGCTGGCGACACGCTCCCGCCGCGTCCGAACCACTCCCACGATGGACATTCTCTCCCGAACGGTCTGAGAGCGCCTCTGCTCTGTTAATCATCTCGCTTCTCGGCAGCGAGTGTTGTTCCTGAAACGTCCGTCCGTCGGACGCGTTTCTGACGGGACGCGGTGCCGTTTCCATGCTCGTTACCTGCAGTGGATTGCGTCCCGAGGGCGAGATCGTTGCCGGTTCTCACTCCCTTCTCCTCAGGAGTGCGTCGGCGTTCCTGAATCCCAAACCAGACAAAGAAGGTGTCCGATGAAGAAGATAATCGAAGGTGTTCAGCAGTTTCAGAAGGGGCCGTTTCGTGCAAAACAGTCGGTCTTCAAGCGACTCGCCAAAGGGCAGCAACCTATTGCACTCTTTGTCACGTGCTCGGACTCGAGGATCGACCCCAACCTCCTCACCAATACGGAACCGGGCGAGTTGTTCGTCCTGCGAAACGCCGGAAACATCGTGCCGCCTCACGGAGCGGTTCGAGGCGGTGAAGCGGCGACGATCGAATACGCTGTAAGTGTCCTGAAGGTGGATGACATCATCATCTGCGGCCACACGCATTGCGGAGCAATGGCCGGACGACTCGCGCCCGAAAGCCTGACAGAATTGCCCGCCGTACGGGACTGGTTGATCCACGCGGAAGACTCACGGCGCATCGTCCCGGATAACCAGGGGCACATCTCGGAGGATGCCGATTCGCTGACGATCGCCGTCGAGAACAACGTCCTGGTGCAACTCGAACACCTGCGGACCCATCCGTCGGCAAGGGCCGCTCTTGCCCGAAACGAACTGGGGCTCCACGGATGGGTCTATCAGTTCGAGACGGGCGAGGTCTTCGCCTACGACTCCGAGATGCGGCGGTTTGTTTCCATCGGCGCGACGGTAGACTAGGCATCGGATCCCTCGAATCGGTGGCGACTGAGATTCATGAACCCTGTTTTTCGGTGTGGCACGGTCGACATTGGATCGGTGCCGCACCTATAGAGGATGTGACGTATGGATGACAAGCAACGCTCGGCGGTTGACCAAGGATCCTCAGCCGACCGGGCGCACACGGTGAAACGAGGACTGCTCTTCGCTCCGCGACAAGATGCGCTGGCGTCTGTGGTCGTATTCCTGGTCGCGCTGCCCCTCTGTATGGGCATCGCGATCGCCTCCGGCGTCCCCGTTGCAGCCGGGTTGATCACCGGGATCGTCGGCGGCTTGGTCGTCGGCTGCATCGCCGGGGCCCCGCTCCAGGTGAGCGGCCCTGCGGCCGGACTGACGGTCATCGTTTTCGACCTTGTGCAACGGCACGGTCTGGAGGTCTTGGGCATCGCCGTCTTGATCGGGGGTGCGCTTCAGTTCGTTGCGGGAATCCTCCGCTACGGCCGCTGGTTTCGAGCCGTCTCACCCGCAGTCATTCACGGAATGCTCGCCGGGATCGGCATCTTGATCTTGTCGAGCCAGTTCCACGTCATGGTCGACGACACCCCCAAGGGCAACGGCATCCAGAATCTCATGTCGATCCCCGAGGCGATCAAGAAGGGGTTACCTTTGCCGGACATGCGAACCGTCGAAGAGCGAAGCGCCAAGCGCGATCTGCTCAAGAAGTTCGGTGCGGCGCACGAGCAACAGGTGCAACTTCGCGAACGGGTCGCCGAGCAGGTTCCTGTGGCGGCGTCGGAGTTTGACACGGCGTCGCGCCATGTCATGGCCCTGACCAGGAAACAACAGGAGCAAACCGAACGCCTCGCCGGTTTGGTGGAGGAACTTGATTCGCCGGCCGTGCTTCAAACGGTGCGCAACCCCGATCGGTTGGTCGAAGCGGCGCGGACGGCCTTGACGCATAGCAAAGTCGCGCTGAGTGACTTCCAACAAGGACGTGCCGATCAACTGCACGCCTCTCAGGCGAAGGCACAACAAAGCCTGGAAACCGTGTTCAACGAGCTCAAGAACCACGAGTGGGCGGCCAAGGTCGGCCTGCTCACGATCCTTGCGTTGCTGCTCTGGAAAGCGGCCGCCCCCAAGCGGCTGAAGCTGGTCCCCGCACCGCTCGTGGCCATCGTGATCGCGACCATCACGGCGGCGATCCTGAGACTGCCGGTCCTCTACGTGGAAGTGCCCGACAATCTTTGGAGTGAAATCCACTTTCCGTCGCTGGCGGTCCTTCAATCGGTCCCCTGGGAGGCCGTTCTTCAAGCCGGTGTTGTCCTCGCCATCGTGGCAAGTGCCGAGACCCTGCTGTGCGCAACGGCGGTCGATCAAATGCAGACGGACACCCGCACCAATTACAACCGCGAACTCACCGCCCAAGGCGTCGGCAACATGATCTGCGGCTTGTTCGGCGCGCTGCCAATGACCGGCGTGATCGTGCGGAGCTCAGCGAACATCGATGCGGGCGGGAAGACCCGCCTTTCGACCATCCTGCACGGCGTCTGGCTGTTGGCCTTCGTCTGGCTGTTGGCCTTCATCCTTCGCATGATCCCGACGGCGGCCCTGGCGGCAATGCTTGTCTATATCGGCTACAAGCTGGTCAACTTCCAGTCGATCAAGGACCTTCGGAAATATGGATGGGGAGAAGTCGCGATCTACTTCATTACGATGGGGACCATCGTCGGGACCGACCTGTTGACCGGCGTCATAACCGGCGTCGTATTGTCTGCGATTAAGCTCCTGTACACGTTCTCGCATCTGGTCGTGTCGTTGGATGCCAGGCCCGGCCAGCGCAAAGTGGTCCTGAACATCGAAGGCGCCGCCACATTCATCCGGCTTCCCATACTCGCCGAAGCCTTGGAGCGAGTGCCGGCGAATGTCGAACTGCACGTCGATTTGGAGTATCTCCATTACATCGATCACGCCTGCCTGGAACTGTTGATCAACTGGGAGAAGCAGCACGAAGCGACGGGCGGAACCCTGGTGATCGACTGGGATACCCTGCATGCGAGTTTTCGCCGTGAAAATGGAAACCAGACTGCGGCCGCACGGCGCGATCCGGCCCTGGAAAGAGACGCAACATACGACGCCTGCGCAAGGGATTGACCGATGGGGCTCGCCCCCGGCCCGCTCCCCATCAGTGGGTCCAGTTGCTATGAGCATCCAGCGGCCCCGAGCGGGCGGACGCCCGACGCCTCAGCCTGCGGGACGGGTCAGCGACGCGCCGATGGGCAGCCGCCACTCTCTTAGGGTCGGCGTCCTGATCGGCGCGCGCCCATCAGGTGCCGGACCCTATCAGCGCGGGACCGGGGATCGTGCCGTCGGTCAGGCCCTGTTGGTACTGTTTGCGCAGGACGGGGTTCTGGATTGTCAAGTGGCCTTGTTGGAGGAGGCGGGCCGAGAGTTCGGCCATTCGCTTGTCCACGAGGCGGCGGGTGAGCGATTCGGTCAGTTCTTCTACAATCGTCTCAAACTTCACGTCGTCCGCCGGAATCCGCCGCTCGAGACGGAGGAAGTGATAGCGGCCTTCGAACTCGAAGGCGTTGGAGACCTGCCCCGGCTCGAGGGCGAAGGCGATCTTGCGGAAGATGCCGGGCATGTCGGGGTCATCGGCGCTGAACGGCGGCAGCAGCCCGTGGTTGGGCCTGCTCGCCTGGTTTTCGCTGAAGCGCGGGACGAGGTCGATGAAGGCCTCGCCCTGATCGAGGTGTTGGCGAACCTGTTCCGCCCAGCGCGGGGCGCCGACTTCGATGTGGCGGACTTCGACCTTCTCGTCGTACTGCCAGTGGAACTCTGACCGGAGCATGGCGTCGTCGATCACGATGTCGGATCGAGCGATCTTTCGCAGGATCGCCTGTCGTTTCATCACCATGTCCAGCTCATCCCGCGACCAGCCTCGGAGCCGGACCAGCGCGGCGATGAATCGCTCGCGCTGTTCGGGCGTCCACGCGGGCGCCTCGGCGGCCTCGGCCACACCCGCCCGAAGGGTGCGATCGTATTCGGCGTCGAGGTCGTCGGAGGTCATGTCGATCCCCCGCCGGTGCGCCTCCTGCCGTGCGAGCGTGAGCATGATCCATCGCTGCAGCAGCGGCAGTCCGTGGGCGCCGACGAGGCGCTTGAGGAACGCGCGGCGGTCGATCGGTTGGTCGTTGATCGTCGCGATCGGGCGGACGGTTGAGGCGGCCGCCGGCCGGTCGGTTTCTGCGGTGTCGGGCGCGGCGAGGCGATCTCGAACCGAGGGTGCGGCCGCGTGCGACGCGCCGCATCCGGCCGCCGTAGCGGCCAGGACATACACGCCCGCAAGGCGGAGTTGCGGCCGTCGAATCGTCGGGAGGATTCCGTCAAACATGGTGTGTCCCTCTGAACCGCCGCTAGACCGAGCCGAACGGATCACGATCGCTGCGGCTGACCACGACCGTGACGCGATTGAGCATCGCGGCCAGGCGTCGGGCAAGCGGCTTCAGGACGGGGCGTTCGCTGGCCCAGTGACCGAGGGCAATCGCCGCCACGCCCGAGCGCCGGTAGCACAACGCGTCGTGATGGCGGATTTCACCGGTGATGACGACGTCGCCGGGGCCGCACGGCGTCGCGGGCATATCGAAGGGCAGCGACCCCGCCGCGCCGACGCAGACCAGCCCTCGACAAAGGCTGCGCGCAGGTCCACCGACGGTCACGACGTTGGCGGCTCCGGTCTTCTGTTTCATCGACCGCGCGAGGGCCGCGAGCGTCTTGCGTCGAGCGAATCGCCCGATCCGACCCTGGCCGATCCGGCCGTCCGGCAGGCGCTGTAACGGGTAGACGTCAAACGCCGGCTCGTCGTAGGGATGGGCGCGTCGGACGGCGGCGGTCACGTCGGGAAGCCGGATGCGCGGCAGGATGACTTCGAGGCGGATTTCGTCGACCCGCTCAAAGCGGCCGCGACGGCCGACGGCGGGTGCGGTCGATTCCGTACCAAAGAAGGTGCCCTGTCCGGCCAGACGAAAGCTGCACTTTTCGTATTGGCCGATGCGGCCGGCCCCGGCATCGAAGACGGCCTCCGCGATGGCGTCGACACGCTCAGGCGGCACGAAGACGACCAGCTTGCACTTATCCGGACCGCTTGCGGCGGCCTCGAACGGGACGGCGTCTTTCAGGCCGGCCAGTGCCGCCAAGGTGTCGTTGGGGCCGCCCGCGGCGGCATCCAGGGCGGTATGGGGCGAATAGACGGCCATGCCGCTCGCGGCGGCCTCGGCGGCGACGGAGTGCTGGTCGAGGGTTCCGACCACGAATCGGGTGACCGGCCGGAAGAGGGGCGGGTGATAGGCGACGACGGCCTCGAATCGCCCGCGCCGGGCCTCGCTCAGGACCGCGGCGGTCAGGTCGATGGCCAGCAGCACGCGCCGGACAGGACGTGCGGGGTCGCCCACGAGCAGGCCGACGTTGTCCCACTCGGCCGCCGCCCACGTCGGGGCGATGTGCTCCATCGCCTCGCAGAGTATCCGAACCGTCGCCGTAGATCGTTCAGCCATCCTGGCCGCACTCCTTGCGAACGAGCTGGTGATACAACTCGGACACGCGTCGTGTTATGTCCCCGGGCACGCCCGCGCCGATGGTGTGGCGCTCGACGGCGGTGACGGGCATGATCTCCAGGACGCTGCCGGTGAGAAAGACTTCTTGTGCGGCGAGTAGCGCGTCGATGTCGATGGCGTGTTCTTCGATGGTCATGCCTTTGGTGCGGGCGAGTTCGAGGACGGCCTTTCGGACGGTGCCGGGCAGGAGCGGCGTGTCCTCGGGCGGCGTGGCGATCGTCCCGTCACGAACGATGAACACGTTGCAGACCGATCCTTCCGCCAGTTGATTGTTCGTGGTGAACCAGAGTGCCTCGTTGCACTTGCGGTCCGCGGCCTCCTTGAGGGCCATGAGGCGCGGCAGGTAGGCCAGCGTCTTGTGTCCGGCAAGGGGGTTTGCGGCGTTTTGCCGGTAGGGACAGATGCAGACGCGCATGCCGTGGCGGTAGAGATCGGCGGGATAGGCGCGGACCGGCGCGGCCGTGAGGACGACGGTGGGGCGGGGTGCCGCGTCGCCGACTTGGCCGGGGCGAGGGACGTTGCCGGGCGTGACCGTGAGCCGCACACGGGCGTCGCACAGACCATTGGCCTCGAGCAGGCGATCGACGGATCGCGCGATCTCCTCGCGAGAGCCCGAGACCTGCATGGCGAGTGTGTTGGCCGAGTGGTTCAGGCGATGGATGTGTTCGGGAAGCCGCATGACGCGTCCGTTATAGACGCGCATTGTTTCAAACAGGCCGGCGGCGTGGGTGAAGCCCGCATCAAAGACCGACACGCGGGCCTCCCGAGCCGGGACGATTTCGCCGTTGAGACAGACGCTTTCGCTCACGGTGTGCCGCACCCCGCCGCGACCGGGACGCTCGGCTCGTCCGGGGTCCGGGCACCCAGCGCGGCCAACATGCCCCGAGCCTTGGCCCCGGTTTCCGCGTATTCCTCATCGGGGTCGGAGTCGACGACGATCGCGCCGCCGACGGCCAGACGGGCGACGCCGCCGTGAACGCGCATCGTTCGAATCGCCAGATTCAACTGCATGTCCCCATTTAGACCGATGATGCCGATCGCGCCGCAGTAGGGGCCGCGGGCCTCCGGCTCGAGTTCGCGGATGATCTGCATGGCCCGGACCTTGGGGGCGCCGGTGATCGATCCGCCCGGAAAGGCGGCCCGCAGCAGGTCGATGGCATCCGTGTCTTCGCGCAGGCGTCCGACGACGGTGGCGGTTCGGTGGAAGACGGTCGGAAAGGTTTCGATCTGTCCGTCATGGGCGACGCGAACGGAGCCGTATTCGCAGACACGGCCCAGATCATTGCGTTCGAGGTCGATAATCATGTTGAGTTCGGCACGGTCCTTGTCGCTGCTCTTGAGTTCGGCGCGGGCGGTCCGGTCCGCGCCGGTTTCGTCGACACGCGGCCTCGTTCCCTTGATGGGTCGGGTGACGACGTCGCGGCCGCGAACGCGGAGAAACAGTTCGGGCGACGACGACAAGACGGCCGTCGCCTCCGATCGCGACGAGCGGGGGAACGCGAGAAACGCCGCATAGGCCGCGGGGTTCGCCTCGCAGAGACGCTGGTAGAGATCGACCGCGCTGCCGACGAACGGCGCGCTGAACTGACGAGCGAGATTGACCTGGAAGATGTCGCCCGCTCGGATGTAGCTCAACGCTTGCTCGACCCGGCGCCGGTAGCCGTCGCGAGACATATTCCAGACGCCTGCGTTCGGCGGCGGCACGGCGGCGCCGGGCGCAGGCGGGAGCGAGCGCATGAATCGTTCGAGCGCGTTGAGGCGTTCGGATGCCGGGGGCCGCTGCTGGCGCGCCAGTGTGGCGGGTAGGTCGACGGCTGTGGCCGTCCACTCGTCGGTCGATGCGTCGTGGATCAGCAGGGTGTCGAACAACCGCCAGCGGGACAGCGGGATCGCCGCCGCACCGCCCTTGAAGCCCGCCGTCGGCTCGATGAACCGGCCCGCCTCGTAGCCGAGGTGGCCGATCCAAGCGCCTGCCCAAGGGCAGCGTTCCGGCCGGGAGGTCGTCTGCCACGGTCGCATCTCGCGAGCCAGCCGGTCGAATGGATCGCGGGTCCGCGTGGCGAACACCCGCACGGGCTGCAAGCCGTAGAGGGAATAGCGGCCGGAGGGGGTGTCGGTCGCGACGGACTCGAGCATGACGCCGTCCGAATAAGCGGCGACGGCCCGGCGCAGGGCGGCGCGATCGGGCGGCGGCGTGACCGTCCGCAAATGGCACGGCATCGGCTCGATGGGGCGTCTCGTGGCCATCGAGGCAGAGTATATCGACGGGATCGGCGTTTGTCGCAGGACCCACGACGGGTGCCGCCCGGGGGGCGCGGGGCGGTCGGCCCCGGGGACGGCGTTGGTGCCCGCTATTGAGAATGGGTCGGTCATGGGTGTATAATTGGTTGCGGGGTTCAGCGCGAACGGGGGAACAGGTGCGGCCCCCGCGGGGTCGCGAGGATCGGAACCATGCGACGAGATCAGCAGAGCCGGCCGATCGTCGCGGCTGCACTGCATCCGCGACAAACCGTATTGTGGATTATTGCCATCCTGCTGGCGATCGTTGCCACGGCGCTACTCATCCGGCCCAGGGGAGGAATGGCCATTCCGTCGGCGTTTGGAGATGCGCCGATGGCCGGCGCCCGCGGCATCTTCGCGTTCACAGGCCCGCTGGATCGGAACCGGACCGGCTTATGGATGATGGATGTGGATGCCGGAAACATCTGGGTCTATGAGTATGTGGCCGCGACGCAGAAGCTGCGGCTCGTTGCGGCCCGGTCGTTTGTGTTTGATCGCTATCTTGAGGACTACAACTGCGACGAGCCGTCGCTGGAGCAGGTAAAGCTATTATTGGATCGTGAGCGGCGGGCCAAGAACCGCAACGGCGGATTTGGTGGCACGGCCGGCTCGGAGGAGGTCGACGGCCCGGCGGTTGGCGTACACCTTCCGACGGTGCCGCTCCATGAGAAAAAGAACGCCGGTCCGGAGCGCGGCACACGCACCGTTCCGGAACATCCGGAAGACAAGCCCTGAGCATCCGGGGCCAGTTGGGGAGAATCAGTCGTCATGGCAATGGAGTTTCTGACCATCGAACAAGTGTGTGACCAGCTCGGCATCACGCCCGAAGACGTCAAGGCCATGGTGGCCGAAGGACGTCTCGGCGAAGTGCGGGACGCCGGCAAGATGTTCTATCGTGCCAAGGACGTGGAGCGTCTCGCGGCCAAGGAAGGCAGCAGCGTCGTCGACCTCGCCGTGACGGACGAGACCTCGCTGTCGGGCGCGGATGAGACCGAATCGTTTGCGTCGGCTCTGTCGAGCCTGGCCGATTCCTCGACCGGCCTGGCGGCCCTGGACGACTCGGCGGCGGCCGTATCGCCCATCTCACCCATTGAGGAAATCAGCCCGATTCCGTTGGACGAGGCGGCTCCTTCGACCCCGGTTGAGTTGTCGGAAATCCCCGATCAGCTGCCGGCGGCCCCACCGGACGCGGGCGCCGAACCGGAACTAAGTTCTGAGATCGGGTTGTTGCCGACGGACGACAGCGACGCGTCGGGCGACCGGACCAGCTTCTCCTCGGAGGAACAGGTGCCGGACCTGGGGCTGTCTGGGACGGATGTCATCAGCCTCGAACGAGCCGACGAGGCCGACGCGAAGACAACCGAGGACAAGACGCGCATCACGAGCGCCGGCATCAGCGTCTTTGATGACGACGAACTCGACATCGAGGCCGACCCGATGGAAAAGACGCACATCGCGCCGGTCGAGGACTTCGACGCGGTCGGCAGCGGTAGCGGCTTGCTCGACCTGACGCGGGAAAGCGATGACACGAGTCTGGGGCAGATACTCGATGTGATCTCTCCTACGGAGGGCGCCGAGACCGAGGCGGAGGCTGCGATCGACGACGACGCGGTCGTGGCCGAGCCGGTGGAGGATTCAGCCGGTGTGGTGGAGACCGCAGCGTTCGAACAACCGTTTGAATCGGCGGGGGCCACGATCGCCGCCCGCCGCGCCACCGGTGTGGTGCCCGGGGCGATGCCCTTGAACGTCTGTCTGATTCTTGGTGTGCTGTCGATGGCCTTGCTCGGACTCATGACCGCGGCCCAGGTTCAAGGGATTTTTCCAGACATCATACGGCCGATCACCGGCGGCGTGATCTACATGTCAGTGGCGGGCGGCCTGCTCGGCGCGGGGCTGATCACGGGGTTGATCGGGATCCTGGCGGGGCGGAAGAAGTAGGCCGGTGTCCGGGGTTGATTCAGGCCTCAGCCGTTATGGCCGATGCCATTCGTCGCAGGTCGGACAGAGGGGCAGGGAATCGATATCGTTTCGGCGAATGCGGCTGAGTCGTTCGGACCGCCACAGATCGACCAGCGGCGCATCGCGAAGACTTCCGACCGACTGGCGCCCCGCGAAATCCTGATCACAGGTGGTGACCGTGCCGTCCGCAAGGACCAGGAGACGCGAGAAAGTTCTGCGACAGGCGTCGCTTTTTTGCGGAGCCATGGCGGTCACCGCACGGCGTTCGAGCTGGCCGGCGCAGTGGCTGTAGCCGGTCACGAGCACCATGCCCAACCGTCGCATCCACGCGTCAAAGAACGGCTCCATGTCCGGCAGCGATTCATTCGCCTTCACCAACGATGGAACGATCAGCGGCAGAACCGAATTGCCGGCGAAGCGTCGCTCGATCCACCGCTCGATCCGGCTGCTGACCTCGGCCAAGCGGTCGCTCCCCCACACGCGCCGATAGGTCTCGGCGCAGGCAGCGTCGATGGTCACCTCCACAACATCTACGGGAGTCTCAAATAGCGCCGCCTCGACCGGCGCCGCTTCGACCGTGGCATCCGTCCGGACGGCAATCGCCATCGCGTCGGACGCCCGGAACATTCGGCAAATCTCCCCAAACGCCGGATGGGTGCACGGGTCGCCGAATCCACCGAGCACGATCCGGACGTCGTCATAGCCCGTCAGGCCGTCGATGACGGCTCGGATCAGATCGAGCGAGATCGGACCACGCGTCCCGACGCGGTCTCCACGCGGGTGGAGGATCGAGCCGGAACCCGACGCGTCCGTGGTCGTCAGCTCGATCTCGATTTCTTCCGGGACGTCGGCGACGTGGGTCGCTTCGCGTTGCAACAGCCACCCGGCGATCCGCTCGGCGTCCCAGTCGTCTCCGCCGGCGTTGAGCAGGGCCTCCACGCGCTCGAACGCCCGTCGTGTGTCACAAAGCAGGCGCCCGCGAGCCTCGACAACGGCCACCGGAGGGCGGTAACAGGCGGGCTTGCCGGTCAGGTCGGGCACGGGCTGATCCGGACGATAGGTCAGGATGACACCGATCGGTTGTTGGGTGGGGGCCATCTGGGCCAGCAGGGTGCGATCGAGGATGACGAGGCCGAGTCCCGGCGGCGCCTGGATGATCGTCAGCCGCGTGTCGCCGGTCTGTTCGGCGTGGTGGTCGATCATGGCATCGATCAGGGCCGCATCGATCACGGCGGCGGCGGCGGGGATCGATACGACGACCGCGGCCGATTCCCGTTCGGCCAGCGCGGCGACCAGCGGCAGGTGCAGGTCTTCATCAAATGCGCAGACGCTGCCGATTCCCCCGCGCCATCCGTCCAGACCCCAGACCCGGCCGGCCCGGACGAGGCCGGCATAGCCGACGGACGGCTCGGAGTGCGTTTCCATACGGACGTCGAGATTTGTGAGGACCTGCGCCGCCGCACGCGCCTGGCGGGCGGGGGTGAGGACATGGATCGCGTCGAGCCGCCGCGCCCGGAGCAGGCGTTCGACGGTTCGGCGCAACACGGGCTTGCCGCGCAGGTCGTCGGCGAGGCGCGATCGTGTGCCCAGCGGAGACCGTTCGAGATCGACGGCGACGGTGGCGATGGTCTTCACGCCGACGCCTCCATTGCCTGATCGAATCGCCGGAGCGACTCATCGAGGATGGCCGCCAGTTCGTCGCATCCGTTGAGAAGGGCGTCGATGAAACGCCGGTCGCGTTGCAACTGCCGGCGGGCACGGTCGGCGCCGCGGACGCCGTCCATCACGATCCGCCGGTCGGCGCTGAATTTCTGCAACTCTCCCAACTGCGAGACGCTGCCCACCATGCGGAAGACGATGCCGTGCGCCTGTGCCATGGTTCGCAGCTCATCGACGCGGACCATTCGGCGGTTGAACGCCGCGGGGTCGGCGACTTTGGTCTCGAGCTCGTTCAGGACGTCGCGTGTTTCCAGACACAGCGAGCGGAAGGTCTCGAGTTCGTCGCGGCGTTCGGCGAGCACCGTGCGGGCGGCGGCGGTCCTGGAGGTGTCGTACCACGCACGTTTCAGAAACGACCAGCACGATGATGGGATCGTTTGCCGGCAGTAGCGATCGGCGGTCTCGCTGAGGGACCGGACGCACGCACCGCTCTTGCGCACGCCGCCCTCGGTCGCGTCGATCACCTCCACCGCGGATCGGGCGAAATCGCGTTCGAACTGCTGGAGATAGGTGAACATCTGGTCGTCGCTGTAGATGTCTCTTCCAAATACGTCCGTCATTTTTCTGAGGATCGGACGGTGTCGGGCGATCCGCTCCCACTCCTTCATCTCCAGCGTGCCGAAGCGTCCCAGCTCGGGCCGCCAGGCGCGGTGCATGGCGACTCCGGGCGTGTAATAGCAGTGGCCGGTGAAGCCCAGGTCCTGACCGACGAAGATGACCGGATCGCAGCCGAGCCAGCAGGCCAGATAGAAGGCGAGGTGCATGACCGTGGCACCGGCTTCCAGCGGCGTGCGCCGGGCCAGATCGTCGCCGAGACACAGGTGGGCGAAGTCGTTATCCAGCAGGATCGCGCGGCGGCCGGCCAGGGCCGCGGTGCCGCGGAACGTGTCGACGACGTTGCACGAGGCCTTGGGTTCGGCGATGAGGACCAGGTCTTCCGGTAGGTCGACGCCTTCGAAGAACTGACGGGACAGGTTGCTGAAGTCGAGCGATGTTGCGAAATGCGGCCGGATGCCCCGGGCCAGCAGCGGACGGAGCGTGGTCTGGGCCGCGATGATCACGGCCCGGTCCTGGAGGGTGGTCAACTGATCGATATTCCGCGCGAGGGACGGTCCGGCCGCGACGAGGATCGCCGGGCACCCGCTGAATCGCCTGCGCAGGATGTCGATCGAGGGTGTCGAGACATAGGTCGGCAGGTTGTTGGCCACGTTGCGGCAGGTGATGGCCGAGTTTTTGACAAGCGTGACGAGCGACATCCGCGCGAACGCGGCGTAGTCGGTGATGGCCTTTCGGCAGGCGTTGTGGAAGTCGGCTTGATGATCGCGGGCCACCGGCGGGACGACGAAACAGGTGCCGAGCATCAGCATCGTGGAATGCCGCCCCAGTTGCTCGTGGAGGGCGGCCTTGTCGAGTTCCGTGACGAACAGAACGCGACCGGTGGCCAGTTCGTTCGACAGATCGGTGTGTTCCAGGCAGGTCTTGATCGTGACGAGATCAGGTTCGGTGACGATGATGACGATCTGATCGCCGAACACTTTGCCGAGGGCCTTGACGTGATAGCCCAACCCCAGCCCCGACAGGACAAACAGCGTGGCGTCGCTCTTGTCGAGACTCTCGCAGAACTCCGCGGCCTCGCGCCGGGGATCGTATCGGCTGTGAAGATACAGCGTTCGCTCGTCCGTAGTGCGGACACGGGCCGTCGCCGGGCCGGTCTTGGAGGCGACGACGTCGAGCGTGGTCTCCATCGGGACCTCGTCGACGCGTTGGGCGAGTCTGGGGTTCTGCCGCCAGAGCTGGCGCATGTTGTCCAGAAAGACCTGGTTGACCGGCGCGAATGTCTGCACGCGTGTGTCCGATGTTGCCGGGTTTCTTGGCGTCATGATCGACGCCGCGTCTCCGAGCTGCGGCATTCATGCCGCGTTTGAACGGACGCCGTTGATGTCGCGGCGCTCCGCCTTATGCCGGCACTTCCTCTTGAAACGTCCGGCTGAATGCCGTCATGCCGGCGCCGGGTTCGAAGTCGAAGCCCTGGGCTGCCAAGGTCCATTCCATCGCGGCGATGGCTCCGATCGTGTCCACCTCGTCGACATAGCCCATGTGGTTCAGCCGGATCATCGTGCCCTTCATGCTGCCCTGCCCACCGGCGCAGTGGATGCCATAGCGTCCGCGCATGTCCTTCCGCCAGCGGGCCTCGTCGACGCCGCCGGGAACCTTGATCCCCGTGACCGAATCGACCGGGTCGGTGGCGAACAAATCCAGCCCGAGCGCGTGGATCGCGAGTCGGGTGGCGCGTGCCAGGAGGGCGGTCTTGGCCCAGATGTTTTCGATGCCGAATTCCTTGATCTGATTCAGCGTGAACAACAGGCCGCTGACCATCTGGTTGTTCGGCGTGTAGGGCGTGTCAAAGGTCTTCTGGCCCTTGCGGTAGGTCCGGAGATCATTGTAGTAGGCCGGAGGCTGATGAGACTCGATCACCTCCCACGCGCGGTCGCTGACGGCGACAATGCCGAGGCCCGGCGGCAACATCAGGGCCTTTTGCGAGCCGGTGACGGCGATGTCGATGCCCCATTCGTCCATCTTGAAGGGGATGGCCCCGATCGAGGTGATGCCGTCGACCAGGCACAGCGCTCCGCGGTCGCGGCAGACCTTCGCGATGCCCTGAGCCTCGCTGACGGCACAGGTGCTCGTCTCCGAGTGGACGAAGATCACGGCCTTGAGGTCGGTGTGTTTTTTGAACTGCTGATCGATGAGTTCGGCCTTGAACCCGTGGCCGTACTCGAGCGTGTACTCGACGTGCGGCAGCTTGAACCGGGCCAGCAGGTCGCGCCATCGTTCGCCGAACTTTCCGGCGTGGCAGACCAGGGTCTTGGTGTCGGGCCGGCAGCAGCCGAGGATGGCCGCCTCCATCGCCGCCGTGCCGCTTCCGGTGACGACGATTGGGCTGGTCCGGGTTTGCAGGACGTAGCTCAGCAGCTCGGTGCACTGCCGCAGCATCTCCCGAAAGCCGGCCGTACGGTGGTGATCCAGCGGCTGGGCCATTGCCAGCATCGCCTCGGGGCTGACCATGGTGGGGCCTGGCGTAAAGAGTCGCAGTTTCGGCATGGGGTGACCTCCCGTCGTGATTTCCGTGCCGGCGGAGTATAACGCTCATGCGCCACGCCATAAAGCCGCCGATGATATCGGTGGCGGCGTTGTGATGAGGAGTATCGATGGCCGGAAAAACGAGTCGTAAGAAGACGTTGCGGACGAGCACCGCGAAGCCGGGAACCGCGGGCCGTCCGAAGCGGACGAAGGCTCCCACCGCCGCCAAGATCACCGCCTTGGCGGAATCGGTGGTGGCGTCCGCCTCCCGGAAGCGGGATCCGGCGATCGAAATCCCCATGCGGACGCTGTCGAACGCCCACTACAACCGTCAGAAGCGGATCATCGAGATGGGCAAGAAGACGGCGACGCGCAATTTCTTCGACCTTGGCAAGGCCAAGAACTTCATGCAGTCGGTCCTGATCGCCAGCGGGTGCAAGCGGCTGATTGAAGAGGACAAGACCGTCAGCATCCGGGGACTCTACTATCTGTCCAAGCACACGATTCAAGGCACGAATGAGAAGACGTTCAACGATCAGAACGAGAGCGACCCGATCATCGAGGACCTCGAGGTGACCCTCGGCGCCCTGCGGGAGGAGCTGCACGTCTTCGCGAGCAGCCGCGGATCGATCGCCGGAAACCTGACCGTCGTGAGCCGGGGCGACGAGATCGACCTCCGCCGCATGGGCGCCGGCGGCTACACGATCCCCAGCATCGTCGAGCCGGATGTCTTCCAGTTCCGGAAAGGCGAGGCCAAGTTCGTTCTGCACGTTGAAAAAGACACTGTCTGGCAGCGATTCAACGAGGACAAGTTCTGGAAGAAGCACAACTGCATCCTGACCCACGGCAACGGTCAACCGCCGCGCGGTGTCCGCCGGCTGCTGCACCGGTTGCACGACGAGCTAAGTCTGCCGATCTACTGCCTGCTCGACAATGACCCCTGGGGGTACTACATCTACAGCGTCATCAAGCAAGGCTCGATCAATCTGGCGTTCGAGTCGCAGCGGATGGCCGTGCCCGACGCCCGCTTCATCGGCGTCCGCAGCCGCGACTACGAAGAGTATGACCTGTCCGATGACGTGAAGATCGCCATCGACGACAAGGATATCAAGCGGGCGAAGCAGATCCTGAATTATCCCTGGTTCAAGGGCAAGAGGGGCTGGGAAAAGGAAATCGCCACGATGCTCAGGCACGGGTTCAAGATGGAGGTCGAGTCGCTGCTGACCAAGAGCATCAGCTTCGTGACCGAGACCTATGTGCCGGAGAAGCTCAAGCGGCGCTCGCAGTGGCTCGATTGATCAGCGCATAAAGCCGCGGA
>JBHHVX010000032.1:0-30414 GCA_046754505.1 Phycisphaerae bacterium
CGGTGCGCTCGCCCAGCTGTGCCAACTGACGCTCGAGTTCCACCTGATTCGCCTGCCTGGCCTGCAGTTCCGCTTTGTGCTCGTAAACCTGAGCCTTGTCCTCGATGTTCGCCCGTAACATCGCCGAGAATCGGGCGTCACCTTTCGGAAACAGAACACCAAGTCCATAGGAATGGCGGAATTCAAAACCGGGATGTTTCCTGCGCAGCTCTTTCCAGCACCGTCTGGACCCATAATCGCTCGACTCCGCCACGTCGTGGAAGAGTGCAATGCCATTCTGTGCAACCTTGCAGAGCCACGAACTGAAGTCCTCGGAGACGGCCTCGTATGTGTGGTAGCCATCAATATGAAGAATATCCACGGAGTCGTCTTGTACTGAAGCGAGGGCATCGGCGAACACCATTCGAAGCGGCACTATATCAACCGTAGCGTAATGCTCTGAGCTGATCTTCTGAAAGCTCTCAAAGACGTTTTCGGCATAGTACCCGGCATGGGCGTCACCCTTCCATGTGTCGACCGCTATGCATCTCGTCGACAAGTTGTCGTCCTTGACGGCTTGGCAAAACGCGAAGAACGACGTACCCCAGTGCACACCTAGTTCCACGATCAAGCGGGGCCGGACAAACCGCACCAGGTCATACGCGAAGTTCCGGTGGCCACCCCACGGAGAGTCCGGCATCTCAGGACAGACCACATCTGCGTCGAAGCGCGGATCGGCGAATTCCCAGGTGACCTCACCCAAGGCAGTTACTCCACAGGTTCGCAATCATCGGTATCAAACCGGAGCAGCGATAACACGCGAGTTGTCCGCCTGCCCAACCCCCTACCGCCCCGCGTACATCTCTTCGTAGTACGCCTGATACGCACCCGACACGATGCGGTCCAGCCAGGTCTGATGGCCCAGATACCACTCGATGGTCTCGGCCAGGCCCTCTTCGAAGGCGGTGGCCGGCGACCAGCCCAGTTCCGTTCGGATCCGCGAGGCATCGATGGCGTAACGCCGGTCGTGGCCCGGCCGATCCTTCACGAAGGTAATCAGTTTTTCGGAGCGGTCAAGGCGCTTCAGGATTTCCCGCACGACCGCCAGGTTGGTCCGCTCGCTGTTGCCGCCGATGTTGTAGACCCGGCCCGGCTCGCCGCAGGTCAGGACCGTCCAGAGGGCCGAGCAGTGGTCCCGCACGTGGAGCCAGTCGCGCACCTGGAGACCGTCGCCATAGACCGGCAGCGGCCGGCCGTGGCGGGCGTTGTTGATCATCAGGGGGATCATCTTTTCGGGGAACTGCCA
This sequence comes from Phycisphaerae bacterium, assembly GCA_046754505.1. GTDB lineage: Bacteria > Planctomycetota > Phycisphaerae > UBA1845 > UTPLA1 > JAPULF01. The sequence continues at coordinate 1,286 of JBHHVX010000032.1, forward strand.
GGGGCCGTAGTTGTTGGAGCACCGCGTGACGAGGGCCGGGAGGCCGTAGGTGTGGGCGAAGGCGGCGACCAGATGGTCGGCGGCGGCCTTCGAGGCACTATACGGCGAGTGGGGGTCCAGGGGCGTCTGTTCGCTGAACGCGCCCGCCGGACCGAGCGAGCCATAGACCTCGTCCGTGCCGACCTGGACGAACCGCATGTCATCGCACGCCCGGGCCACCTGAAGCAGACTGAGCGTGCCCTCGACGTTGGTCTTGACGAACACGCCGGGGCCGGTGATCGAGCGGTCGACGTGGCTTTCGGCGGCGAAATTGACGAGGGCATCGACCTCGTGCCGGCGGCAGACGTCCAAGACGGCCTCGGTGTCGCAGATGTCGACGCGCTCGAACGCATATCGCGGATCGCCTGCGACGTCGGCGAGATTCTCCAGATTGCCGGCGTAGGTCAGGCAGTCCAGAACGACGACGCGCGTGTCGCCGGCCTGCGACAACACGTGATGCACAAAGTTCGACCCGATGAACCCCGCGCCGCCCGTCACGAGCACGGCCCCGGGGGAGAAAACGGCATGGGTCATCTCGGGGGTGCTCCTTCCACAAGCTCCTGAACGCGGCCGAGGGACTCGAAGGTGCCGGCGTCGCTCCACCAACCTTCGAGGAAGCCGCAGGTCAGATCGCCGCGTTCGATGTAGGCGTTGTTGACGTCTGTGATTTCGAGTTCGCCGCGGCCGGAGGGTTTCAGGTCGCGGATGATGTCGAACACAGCGCCGTCGTAGAAATAGATGCCCGTGACGGCATAGCGGCTGCGCGGCCGGCTCGGCTTTTCCTCGATGCCGACGACCGTGTCGCCGCGGACGTCGGCCACGCCGAATCGCTTGGGGTCGTCGACCTCCTTGAGCAGGACGCGGGCGCCAGAGGCCTGCTCGCAGAAGCGACTCACCTGGTCCCCAAGCGGGTCTTCAAAGATGTTGTCCCCAAGGATCACAGCGAGCGGCGCGCCGGCCGCAAAGTTCTCCGCCAGCGAGAGGGCCTGGGCGATTCCGCCGGCCTCGTCCTGCACCTTGTAGGTGAAGCGGACGCCGAACTCCTTCCCGGAACCCAGCAGCCCGACGACGTCGCCCATGTGTTCGACGCCGGTGACGATCAGGATCTCCTCGATGCGCGCGGCGGCGAGCTTCTCGATCGGGTGATAGATCATCGGCTTGCGGCCGACGGGGAGGAGGTGCTTGTTGGTAACCTTGGTCAGTGGCAGCAGCCGCGACCCGGTTCCTCCGGCGAGGACAACGGCTTTCAACGGACCTTGCATGGTGCCTCCATTCGAATCGAGCGAGTGGCGAGAGTCGGGGTATTCTTGGCGACAGAAGGCGAATTGGCAAATGCGGATTTTTCGGAAGAAGTCGAGAGGCCCCCGCGGCCGGGGAGCACCCCGGAATGGTGGCACCGGCGGGCACATCGACCCGGCAAAAACCGGGGCGCGGCAATCCGCGGTCATCCTTCCGCGGCGAATGCTTGATCCAATTGCTCCAACACGGTGTGGATCACGACAATATGAATCTCTTGAACATGCGACGATGGGAGCGGCTCGTTCAGCGTGAGGGACGCGTCGCACAGGGCCTCGGCGGGGCTGCCGACCGGCCCCAGCAGCCCGATGGTCCGCACGTCGTGCCCGCGTGCCCGCTCGAGGGCCCGGAGGATGGAGGGGCTGCGTCCGCTCGTGCTCAGGACGACGAGCACGTCGCCGGGTCGGCCGAGACCCTCGAGCTGCCGGGCGAAGGTTTCGTCGTAGTCCCAGTCATTGGCGATGCAGGTCAGCGCGGTCGGATCGGCATTCAGCGACAGCGCCGCTAACGGCCGGCGGTTGCGGCGATAACGGCCGACCATCTCCTCGGCCAGATGCATCGCCTCGGCGGCCGATCCGCCGTTCCCGCACGTCATCACCTTGCCGCCCGACCGAAGCACGTCGATCAGAACGCCGGCGATCCGGTCGACGACGTCGGTCCGCTCGGCAAGCAACCCGAGGGCATGTTTCGCCGCGTCGACATACGCGCGTGATGAAGGCTGATCGTGCATGGGGCACCTCGCAGTGCACAAGCATGGACCGCCGGCGAAACGGCGTCAACCGGCAGGACGGGTGACCGGGACGATCGAGTTTCGCGAGAGCCCCCGGCGGACCGGAACAGCCAAAAGGTGGGTCATCCCCACTCCACAAATCCGCCTGTCACAACTCGCGCTTCGCAGGCTCCGAGCAATGATCAAGGAAGCGATCTACGGACCCAGCAGCGTCGACACGAAGAGCGGCACGTCAACCCAATCGACGACGCCGTTCTGGTACATGTCGGCTTGGCAGGTGTCTCCGCCGGCGACAAGGGTGTCGACGAAACGCTGGATGTCGGCACCGTTCCGGTCCCCGTGGCAATTCATGTCTGCCAGCAGGATACCGGCGCACCCGGGGAACTCGCACTCATCGGGTATCGTGTCTCCGTTACAGTCCAAGCTCGTGCCGTTGGCGATATCCGTCGCGTCGGAGATGCCGTTGTTGTTGCAGTCCGGAAGCCCGGCGGGCGCAATCTTGAAGGCGTTGTCGTGAAGGCGTTGTGGCTCACGCCACCCGCCACGTAGGTGTTGCCAGCGGCGCCTACGGCGATACCGAGAGGTTGACTGAGAATATTGCCCACCCCGTCGCCGGTCGCGTTGATGATCTCGGTAATGAGACCGCCAGGTGTGATCTTGAAGGCGTTGTGGCTGAACTCTCCTGTCATATAGACGTTACCCGCAGCATCCACGGCGATGCTTCCGAAGTGAGGAGCATTAAAGCCATGGCCCGCCCCGTCGCCGGTCGCGTCGATGATCTCGGTGATGGTCAGGGCCGCTGCCCGCCCGCCCCCCACCGCAGACATGACCAGAATGGCAGCGAACGGCAATAGGCTGCAACACTTGTGGTGTGGTCGTCGCCTACACATGACTCGATCCTTTCGCAATATGTCCACGCGCGGGAGGCCTCGGCCGCTTCGGATCGACGTTCGTCCCCTGCCCCATCTCACCGGCCAGAGAGCTGCGAGCCGCCAGAGCCGGGCCACACCGGCAACGATGCCGCCGCGAGTCGGCAATCGCAAGCCCCGTATCTGTTCTTGGGCGGCTCGCTGGCGGGGCGGGTGACCGGAGCGGTCGTGCGATCAGCCGAACGGTGGACAATGCCCACTCTACCGGCCTTCCGGTTCGAGTCGCCGGCGCATGACGATAATATTCTTCGGCTCCTGAAAAACGACATCGAAGCCGAAATGCCGGCTGATCCAGTGCAGGGTGGCGTGCGAATAGAACGCGACATGGGTCTGGTCTCGCATGTACCACCAGTCCGCGAGGCCGTCCCGGCCGGAGTGGAACAGGGTCATCACCGCGAGAACACCGCCGGGACGCACCAGACGCGAGAGGCGCTCCATCTCGCGATCGGGTCGGGCGAAGTGCTCGAACGTCTCGGTCGAGACCACCGCATCAAAAGGCCGCAAGAGGTCCGCGTCGCGCGCAAAGAACGGATCGAATCCTTCGGCGCGATAACCGCGGCGGCGGAGCAGCTCGACCAGCACCGGCCCGGGACCGCATCCATAGTCGAGGACGGTCCGCACACCGGGGGCGCAGGCGGCAAAGATCGCGAGAAACCGCTCGAACATCGCCACGTATCCGGCGTTGTCCATCGTGTTTTCGTGGGTTTCGTAGCGGGCTTTCTCGACGGCGGGATCGAGGTGCTGGGCATGGGGCACGAACACGAGGTCGCAGGCCGTGCAATGACAAAAGTCTCTTTCGAATTGCGACAGCGCCCGGTCGGCGAGGTTGGCACAAAGTGGACAAGGAATCGGTGGCGCACTCATCGCCAGAGTATCGTACCGTGACGGGCTTGTGCCGCCGCTCCGACGTGAGTGGCCGACCAGACGCGCCGGCGCTCATACTACATCCGGCTGAATTGCCGTGGGTGTGGGCCTTCTCAGGGCGCCGTGAGGGCCGCCCGGGCGGCGAGGTCGGACCGCGCGAAGATTTTTTTAAGAAACTTTCGCCCGCAGGAATCCCCGCTTTTTCACCGCGTGCGGGGCACCGTGTTCCGACAACTGCCCCGCAGGCCGAAACTTGCGTCGCAAGTCGACCGTGCGGGCAACTTTTTTCGATCGAGTCGCGATAACTCGCGCCCAGACAAGCAGTTATGGGACCTGAGGAATTATTTCCACAGGCGTTTGACACCCACTAGATATTGGGGTATTAGATTCCTTGCCCTCCAGTTATGGTGGGTCATAAGCCGAAACACATTCCGAGGCGGTTGCGTCGGGGTGGGCGTGGTGAGTGTATCCGCAACGCCCCCGGTGGGGGTCTGCGCGGTGGTGAAACAGGCCGCACCAGGGCACCCGTCGGGGACAAGACCCGACGCTACGCCCGTTTCGGATCGGCCGGCAGGACAGAACCGGCTGAAGCGGCACGGGCCGGAACAGCTCGAAAACCAGTCAACCAGAGGCACATGGAGAACCCATGATCGCGACTTCGACGGATCGAACGCTTCGCAGTGGCAAGGAAGTCGAGTGCGGCGCCGCATCAGAGGACTGCGGCCTGTCGGAGAACGCCGTTCGCGTGCTCCGAGCGCGGTACCTCGAAAAAGACGAGTCCGGCGCATGCGTGGAGACGCCCGACCGGCTCTTCGAACGCGTGGCGGAGACGATCGCCGCGGTCGAGACGCGTTACGGGGCGGACGAGGCCAACCGCGTCGCGTGGAAGACTCGATACAAACGGTTGATGACGTCCTGCCGATTCATGCCGAACAGCCCGACGCTGATGAACGCGGGACGGTCGATGGGTATGCTGAGCGCGTGCTTTGTTCTGCCGGTGCCAGACTCGATCGACGGGATCTTCGACTCCATCAAACACACGGCGCTCATCCAGAAGGCCGGCGGCGGCACCGGGTTCGCCTTCGACGAGCTGCGTCCTACGGGTGACTACATCCGTTCGAGCGGCGGCCGAACAAGCGGCCCGATCAGTTTCTGGCGAGCGTTCAGCGAGGCGACCAACGCGATTCAGCAGGGAGCGTTTCGGCGCGGCGCCAACATGGGAATGATGTACGTTCACCATCCGGACATTCTCAAGTTCCTGTACGCCAAGCAGGACCTCACCCAGTTCACGAATTATAACATCTCCGTCAAGATCACCGACGCGTGGATGGAGTCGTTTCGCCTCCACCCAACGGCCCCACACGTCACGCGGAACCCGCGGACCGGGATCGAGTACGTTCTTCCGAAGGACTTGTCGATCCAAGATTACGACATTCGCAACCTGATTCGCGTGTCGGATTACGATAAAAACACCCCAGTATATTCCATGAAAGACGTGTGGGGCATCATCCTGAAACACGCCTGGCAGACCGGCGAACCCGGCATGGTCTTTATCGACCGGATCAACCAGGCCAACCCCACGCCGCACATCGGCCGCATCGAGGCCACGAACCCCTGCGGCGAGCAGCCGCTTCTGCCATACGAAGCGTGCAATCTTGGCAGCATCAACCTCGGCCTGTTCGTGAAGGACGCCTGCATGCCCAAGGCCGCGGTGGACTGGGACGCCCTGCGGACGACGATCCACGAGTCGACGCGCTTCCTGGACAACGTCATCGACGCCAACGCGTACCCGCTCAAGGAGATCGACGCCATCTGCAAAGCCAATCGCAAGATCGGCGTCGGGATCATGGGTTTTGCCGACGCCCTGTACCGACTGGGCGTGTGCTATCACTCGGCGGAGGGCATTGAGTGGGGCGAACGGTTCATGAAGTTCGTCAATGATGAGGCCCACGTCTATTCCGAGCGGCTGGCCGAGGAACGCGGCTGTTTCCCGAACTGGCCGGGCAGCCGCTGGGACACCGAATGCCACCGCCCGATGCGGAACAGTTGTACGACGACGGTTGCCCCGACGGGCACCATCAGCATCATCGCTAACTGCTCCGGGGGCATTGAACCCATGTTCAGCCTCGCTTTTTACCGGAATGTGCTGAAGAGTCAGGACACCGGGCACGCGCCGATGGTCGAGATCAATTCGACCTTTGAAGAAGTCGCGCGGCAGCGGGGATTCTACAGCGAGGGCCTGATGGACCAGATCGCCACGGAAGGCACCCTCGCTCATTTTTCAGACATTCCGGACGACATCAAGCGCGTGTTCGTCTGCGCCCATGACATCCAGCCCGAATGGCACATTCGGATGCAGGCGGGGTTTCAGAAACACTGTGACTCGTCGATCAGCAAGACGATCAACTTCCCCAACCACGCCTCGCCCGAAGACGTGGATCGGATCTACCGGATTGCCTACGACCTGGGATGCAAGGGCGTCACTGTATATCGCGACGGTTGTCGCTCCAGTCAACCCATGGCCCTGGCCGGATCAGAAGAGAGGCACCGCGAAATGGTCCAATCCCACACACCCGACAGCGACGTCCCCGATCGCAAAGTGACCTCGGAGACAAACCTCTTTGGCGAACGCATTACGCGCGTCGAGACGCCGCCCGAGGCCCTCGAGCCGCGGGAACTCCCGGACATCACGAGCGGCATACGCATCCGGCAACCGACGCCGTTCGGAAACATGCACATCCAGATCACGGTGGATCCCGCCGCGGGGCGTGAACTGGAGGTGTTCGCCCAACTCGGCAAGGGCGGCGACCTTGCCACAAGCGACCTCGAGGCAATCTGCCGCATGATCAGCCTCTGGCTCCGCGCGGGCGGCCGGCTCCACCATGTGATCAAGCAGCTTTCGGGGATCGGCTCGTCGCTTCAAATTCCGACACGCCACGGTCGCATCATGTCGCTCGGGGACGGCCTCGCCCGCGGACTGAAACGCTACACCCAGGCCCGCGAGCGATACGGGCTGAAGGCGCTGTTGCTCGGCGAGACAGACGAGGAATCCGCCAACGAGCCGGCCATCGACTCTGCAGCTCCGGCCAATGGCAAAAACCGGGACGCCGGTGATATCACGCTGGCCGCAGCCAACCGGCGCAGTTCGGCCCCGACCCGGTCGAGCCTGGCGCGATCCGCCTACCGGCTCAAGTGTCCCGAATGCGGCGGCGATCTCGATATGGGCGAGGGGTGCATCAAGTGCCACGGTTGCGGCTACGCGCAGTGCTGATCCGCCCCGGCACGGAGCGCCGCGCGCTCTCCTTCGGCGCACGAAACGAGCCGCTCGATCGCTCTGTTCGCGATCGGACGGCTCGCTCTTTCATCGGCGTCGGAACTATCGCCGGCGCGATTTCCCGCTCTTCGCCTTGCGGCGAGCACTGTTCACCGTCGACACGATGGCGTCACAATCCTCCTTGGTAACGGTGTGAGCATCGAGCAACGAGCTCACCATCTTCACGCTGTCTCCACCGAAGACGCGCCGGACCATATCCTTGGTCAGAGTGCGGTAGGTGGTCTCGGGAGGTCTGGACGGCTTGAAGATGAAGGCCTTCCCGAACGAACCCTTTCGCTTGTTGACCATTCCCTTAGCCTCGAGCCGCGTCAGGAGGGTGACAACCGAGCCGTGGGCCATTGGGCGATACTTCCACATGGTCTCGCGAATGTTTCGGGCGGTCGATTCTCCGTCCTTCCAGAGGCAAGCCATCACGTCCAACTCGGCGTTGGGCAGGCTGGCCTCCTTGAGCACGGACCGACCTCGCTTCTTCGGCTGTACCTTTGCCTTTGCTTTTGCCTTCGTCTTTTTTCTCTTTGCCACAAGAATCTCCTTCTCGGAAGAGGGCACCGCCCTGAGCTTACCAGAAAAACGACAACACGCGAGTCGGCGTCTGCCGCCCGGGCGAACTCCTGTCGCCCGGCGGACGTGCCTGCTTCCTAACGTTACTCCCGCGGATAAGATAACCGAGATTCGCTCCGTGTAAACAAAAAAAATACGGTGGACTTGCGGCTATCGCCTCCTCGAACCATTCAGCCGCCGGCCAGCGGCCACGGTGAATTGCTGTTCCTGTCTTTGACTGACCGGTAAACCGATCGCGGCACGAGCGATAATGCTGAAATAGACGCAAACAGACGCGTCGCCAGAGGGCCACAGGAACCGTCATTCCGTCCTCGAGAGGGCTGTGAATTCTCTCGGGCGCGGCAACATTTAACAGGTGTGGTTATTCGCGCGGATATCCGGCACTGTATGCTAATTCCGATCTTGCTGTGTCGCACTATTTCCATAACATTCGATAAACAATAAAGTTACAACACAGCACGTACGTCTCATCGCGTTGGGAGATTCCGGGTAGAGGGATGACGAGCGAGTATTCCCGCCATACGCATTTCGCGTGGTGGCGCTTTGAATCCGAACCGGGGGCGCGGCCGAGGCCGCGGCGTCAGACGAGGGCCCGCTGGCGGATCATTGCCTGATAGGCGGGCGTTGGGTCCGAGTAAGAGAACTTGTCGGGGAGCCGCCACTTCGCGAAAAGCCGCGCGTTGTCTTCGGCGGAGACGCAGAGGTCCCGGGTTTTTCGATCGTCGATCAATTCGTCGTGATAGATCAAGGCCTGACGGCACCCGACGACACGGAGTCCGGCTTCGCGTTGGACCTTCAAAGACAGATCGGGGTCCCAGGCACAGAAAAAGTACCGTTCGTCGAGATATCCGAGCCGCTGGAGCAGCCGGCGCCGGAGCAACCCAAAATTAGCATAGGGAAAACCCCTAACGGCGTAGATACTGTAGCGAACACCGCCGTGTTCGACGGAGTCGAGTCGATTTCGCAGACGGTCGAGGTTGTGGTAGAGCGCGGTCATGCCCACGTCGGCCATGTCTGGCCGTTCGATCATCTGCACGGCCGCCCGCACGGCGCCCGGCAGGGGATACGAGTCGTCGTTCAGCCACATGACGTAGGTGCCGACCGCCGCACGGAAGCCCCGGTTGTACGCCCGCGTCGCTCCCTCCCGTTTGGCCTCTGCGATGAACCGGATGTCGTCTTGACGCGCAAGCCACGCGTCCGTCCCGTCGCCGGCCCCACTGCCAACGACGATGATCTCGTGGGGTAGGTCCACATTCGCCCGCACGCCGGCGATGCATCGCTTCAGTGGTTCCAGCCGTGCATAGGTGGCGATGACGATGCTGACTTCGTGGCTCGAATCGCCGGTTCTCGACATCGCAACCTCTCCAACAGGCCAGGAGTCACGTCCGGGCGCACGGGTCTGGGTGACCACGGCGTTTCGCGCCGATAACAGATATGTGTCGGCAGGCCCGATCATTCTTCTGTACCACCGGGTGATCGACCTCGCGAGCGATCCGCAGTGGCTGTGTGTCTCGCCGGGCCACTTCGCGGAGCACCTCGACGTGCTGCGAGGAACGTGTCGCCCCACGTCACTGACCGGCCTGCTTCGCGGGCTGGACGATGGGACATGGGCGGATCGGACGGTGGCGGTCACGTTTGACGACGGCTATGCGGACAACATCGAGCACGCCCGGCCCCTGCTGGGGCAGTACGACGTTCCGGCAACGGTGTTCGCCACGACGAGCGACGATGGCAACCGGCGCGAGTTCTGGTGGGACGCGCTCGAAGGCATGCTTCTGGGGCCGGAGACACTGCCAGACCACCTGGAGTTGGGCATCGAGTCACGACGCCGAGAATGGCAGCTGGGCGTGCAGGCGGAGGAGAACTGTGGTCGTCCCGCGACGCGGTGGAACGTGCTCTACACCGGCGGCGACTCACCCCGGCAGGCGCTGTATCGCGAGCTATGCGACGTGCTGCGAGCGTTGCCATTCGATCGACAGGTTGAAGTGTTAAATGGATTGGCGGAGTGGGTCGGCAAACCAGGGGGCGTCCGGCAGACACATCGGCGATTGACGCCTGATGAGATCCTTCGCCTGTCTGAGCACGAGCGAGTCGACATCGGCGCCCATACGATCACGCATCCGGTCCTGTCGAGCTTGCCGCCGGCAGCGCAACAGGTGGAGATCGCCGGCGGCAAGAGGCGGCTCGAGCGAATCCTGGGCCGCAGTGTCACGGCGTTCTCCTATCCCTTCGGAACGCGATCAGACTACACCGATGCGACTATCCGGCTTGTTCAGACGGCGGGCTTCGCGTGTGCCTGCGCGAACGCGCCCGGGGTAGTCGGGCCGGCGAGTGACCGGTTTCTATGGCCGCGATTCCTGGTCCGCGACTGGGACGGCGACGCATTTGCGCAACGGCTGGAGGGGTGGTTTGATGGATAACGACCGACTGAACATCCTCCAGGTGAACACGGCCGATCGACCGGGCGGGGCCGAGCGCGTGGCGTGGAACCTGTTGCGCGAATATCGACGCCGAAGTCATGGGTCATGGCTGGCAGTGGGACGAAAGCAAAGCCATGATGCCAACGTGCGGGTGCTCCGCCACGACACCACGGGCGGACGCTGGCAGCGGTTCTGGTGGAGCGTTCATCACGAGTCGCAGCCGATCTACGGGCGGGTACCCGGCGCGCGCTTTCTGTGCCGCGTCGCCCATCAGATGGCGGCACCCACCGGATGGCAAGAGTCGCGACGGGGCGTGGAGAACTTCGATTATCCGGGCAGCGAGGGACTTCTTGACCTCGCAGAACACGGGCCGGACATCGTCCACGGCCATAACCTGCACGGGAACTATTTTGATCTTCGGGCACTGCCGCAACTGTGCCGGCGCGTGCCAGTCGTCCTAACCCTGCACGACGCCTGGCTGCTCAGCGGTCACTGTGCCCATTCGATGAACTGCCAGCGCTGGCAGACAGGCTGTGGCCAATGCCCCGACCTGTCGCTCTACCCCGCTGTTCGCCGCGACGCGACGGCAGAGAACTGGCGGCGCAAGCGGGCGATCCTGTCCGAGTGCCGGCTCCGTGTGGCGACGCCTTCACGCTGGCTGATGGACAAGGTCGAGCGATCGATTGTCTCGCCAGCAATCGTCGAGGGGCGGGTGATCCCGAACGGCGTCGATCGCTCCGTCTTTCATCCAGCGGACGCCGGCACCGTGCGCTCGCGCCTGGGAGTTCCCGCGGACGCGTTCGTTGCACTCTTCACGGCCTGTGGCATCCGGCGGAATCCGTGGAAGGACTTCGCGACGCTGCGTGCGGCGATGGAGCGGGTGGCGTCACGAAACCGCAACCGGAAGCTCTTGTTCATCGCGCTCGGCGAGCGCGGGCCGCGCGAGCGGATCGGCGGGGCGGACGTACGGTTTGTGTCGCACGTCATCAAGTCGGCAGAGGTCGCAGCGTACTATCAGGCCGCGGATGTCTATATTCACGCAGCGCGAGCCGATACGTTTCCGAATTCGGTCATCGAGGCCCTGGCGTGCGGCACCCCGGTGGCGGCGACGGCGGTGGGAGGCATCCCGGAGCAGGTCCGATCCATCAGCGACGTCGCGGAGGCCGCAGCACAGGCTCCATCCGCAGGCCGGCCGACCGGGTTCCTGACGCCGCCCGGCGACGCGGCGGCGATGGCGATGGCGATCGAACGGCTCCTTTGCGACGAGCGTCTTCGACTGCGGCTGGGCGCGAATGCCGCCGCGGACGCCGCCACCCGATTCGGCCTGCGCCAACAGGCCGACACCTATCTGTCCTGGTATCGCCGGATCTTCGCCGAACGGCACCGGCCGGCCGTACCGAGGCCACAACCCTCGCCCCCGGCCGATGCCCCACCGCCCTACGGCGCCAACAACACCATGACCATCGCGGGCAGATCCGGCAGGCTGACCGCGCCGTCGCCGTTGAAGTCGCCGTGACAGACGAGGCCGGGTAGCCCCGGACCACCGACCACGGCATCCACGAATCCACGCACGTCAGAACCATTGACTAGGCCGTCGCCGTCCATGTCGCCGTCTGCCGGCGCCGCGCAGGCGCAGTCGAGACACGGTACCTGATCCCGAAACGCGGTAATCAGCGCCGTCGAGTCGGGCGTGCAGCCGAGAAACGTATTGGCGCATTGCAACGGCGTGTTCATCGTCGAAGACACCTGAGTTGTGCAGTGCATCGCACCCCACAGGTGCCCCAATTCGTGCGCGATCAGGTCCGTCCCGCACAAGAACGGCAGACCCTCAGACTGGACGACCAGAAACGCATCGGGCGTGCAGATCGCTCCCTGGGTCGCCGAAAAACAGCCGAGCGCCAACGGCGCATCCAAGACCTTGCCCGTGAACAGAAATGCCAAATCAAAGGGGCCGGGCGGCTGCATCAGCCACGTCTGGCGCAACTCGTCCAGCAGCAGCGCACAGTCCGTCTGGCTGTATGGATCGGGTTCCACGGTCCGGATGACCAGGACGCTGATCGCGTGCGTGATGCCGACCTCTTGCTCGTACTGCAGGTTGATCGTATTGATGAACAGGTTGATGCGGTCTTGGGCGCCGGCCAGGCCCCAACGTTGAAAGAACTCGACGTCCGCATCGACGCCCAACTCCGCCACACACGTCGTTCCCATACTCCCGCCGCGCGGATGCGGTGGAACGATCCCGCCACCGTCGACGCCCAACTCGCCCGCCAACGTCGGCCCGTCCGCCACCGCGTCTGTGTCGGCGAAGACGACGTGATCGGCAGGCGTCGCCCCCGGCACCCGGCCCGCGAGCGGCTCGATCCAGAAGACGCGACCCTCCGACAGCCGGACCCGCGCCGTCAGACCTGCCGCCGTCACCGACCCCACGACCGTCCCGCCGTCCTCGCGCACGGTGCCCCGCAGCGTCCGGACGGGTTCCGGGGCGACCGACCACAGCGCCCCGTCTGCGCCGGGCGCCAGGACCGCATAGCCGTCCGCACGAACGGAGTGCGGCCAAAGATCGAGCACGAGTCGCCGGCCCCCGATCGGCAGCGCCACCGTCTGGGCCACCTCCGGTCGCCGGTCGATCGACACTTGGACCAACTCGCTTCTTTGCAGCTTCAGCGCCTCGTTCGCCCGGCGGTGCAGTGACCGATCCTCACCGGCACGAGCCGGCGCCTGCGAACCCACGACCATCCAGAGACACACAGCGGCACACCCGAAGCGCCCGAGCCGTTTGCTCCATATGCAGACCATCTCTGTTCTCCCTTGCACTGAAATGCTCACACCGAGCGTCGGAAAGGAGTCCGGACGGACGGCTCGGCCGCCGGCGGGATCGAACGATCCTCCGAACGCTCCGACTCCACCGGCGGGCAGCATACGCCCGGGTTTCCATGCCTGTCAAGAAGTTTCTGCGGCACCTGATCGCGGATCCATCGACCCGGGCGCACGACGTCCCCCGCCGCGGCAATGCGAATACGAGCGTAGAAGTCGGTCCGGAATTGAAGCTCTACGAGGTGCCGGGCGGCAGGTCTTCGTCCATGTCCAGGTCGATGCGGAGATCGTCGTCGAAGTTCAGTGGGTCGGCGTCGGGGTCGCCGTTTTGGGAGTCGTCGAGAAAGATCGGACCGTCGTCATCCAACTCACTGCCCAGACCGAGGCTCTCGTCGATTTGCACATCGCCGACGTCATCCCGCCCCTCCGCCGAAGCATCGTCGAGAAGGGGTTCCGGCTCGGCGTCGGCGAGGAAGTCCGGCTCCGGCTCAACATCGGACCGCCCCGTGGACAATCCGGGGCCGGACGAGTCCACCTTCGGGCTGCCGGCTCCGGTCGTCCGCGACCCCGAATCAGTCGGAGGTGGGGCCGATGGCGGATGCCCGCTGGTATCGGATTCGATTTGACGGATAGCGGCAACACCTTCGCCGCCCTCGTCCGAGGGCTGGTACTCGTAAAACTCGCGGTACTGCTTTCGGAAGTAGCCGCCCGCGCGGGTCTCGACCATGTTCAGGACGACCCCGAACACGCGCGAGTTGATGGCTTCCAACTGCGACCTGGCGCGGAGGAGGGCTCCACGGGACGTCGCGCGGTACTGGCAAATGATGAGGACGCCGTCGACGGCGCCGGCCAGAACGGAGGCGTCGCTGACGAGCAGAACCGGCGGCCCGTCGAAGATGACTTGGTCGTATCGTGATCGGGCATCGACGACGAGATCGCGGAGATAACTGCTGCCGAGGAGTTCGGCGGGGTTCGGCGGCGTGGGGCCGGCACCCATCACATCCAGCCCGGGCACGTGCGTGGAAGCGACGACCTCATCGAGGCGCGACTGGCCGATCAGAATATTGCTCAGCCCCTTCTCACAATTCTTCCCAAACAAATCGGGAATGGCGGGACGCCGGAAGTTGGCATCCACCAGGAGCACGCGCCGCCCGCTCAGCGCGATCGAGATGGCAAGGTTCGCGGCAACGGTGGTTTTTCCATTCTCGGCGCTCGGGCTGGTCACCATCAGCACGCCCTGCTGCTCGGCCGGGGCGCTGAAGAAGAGATTGGCCCGCAGCCGCCGGAAGGCCTCGGCGACAATGGATTGGGGCGCATCGATGGCGGCCGTTTCCACGCGCTCGATCTCGATCTCGTCGTCGTCACTCGTCGGGATGGTGCCCAGGACGGGGATGGCCACGTGGCGAGCAATGTCGCGCGGCGTGCGGACAGACTTGTCGACAATGTCGAGAAGCAGGGCGAGACCGACGCTGAGGGCCAGGCCGAGCACGCCTCCGGCCGGCATCCACATTTCCCATCTCGGACTGGTTCGGCGCTTTGGCGGGACGGCCTCGGAGGCGATGTTGATATTCAGGGACCGCGAGGCTCGCAGCGTCATATTCACGAAGTCGCGGTTTTGTTGAAGTTGTTCGACGGTCGCCCGCGCCATGTCCCGCTCTTCGAGCTTTCGCAGATAGTCGGTCATTTTCCCGTCGCGGTCGCGCTGTTCGGCTTTGGCCTCGTTCAGTTGCTCCTGCACCTGAAGCAGCATCTGCATGGCCTCGAGGTGATTGCGTCGAGCCTCTGCGATCATCTGGTTCTTGTAGTCCCAGGTCTTGGAGGCCTGTTCCTCCTGAAGGCGTGAGAGGGCGGCGTTGTAGGTGCCGCGGGAGGCTTCAACGGCTTTGTGCTTCGAGCCGTAACCGGATTCGAGGAAGAGATTGAGCCGCTGCTCCGCATCCTGGACGTTTCGCTCGAGCAGTAGGATCGTCGGATCCTGGTCCACAAGGGCCTTCACGTCAGGCGTGAGCGTCAATTCCCTGGGGTCGACGTCGCGGAGGCTTTCCCACTGCGTCTGTTTCGCGAGGGCGTCCAACTCCAACTCGGTAGATAGCGCCTGCAGGGTCGCGAGGGTCTCATTGCGTTCGGTTCCCTGGCCGAGCACGTCGCCCTCGCGGCGGAAGTCATCCAGTTCGTCCTGGAGCCGCTTCAGTTCCTGCTCCGCCAGACCCAATTCGTGATCAAGCTGCTCTTTCGACTCGCGAATGTCGTCCTTCTGCGTCTTCTTGACCTTGTCGAGGTACTTCCGAACGACCGTGTTGGCCAGCAGCGCCGCCTCCTCCGGCCACTTGGCTCGCGCCGTGATAATCAAGAAGCTGGAGTCGCGTGCAGGCACGGCTGAGACGGCATCGTCGAGCAAGTCGACCGTGCTCTCATTCCAGCGCTTCGCCTCCTCTTGGGCATCCCGATGCCAGCGTGTCTTGCTGACCTCACGGTCCTCGAGTGTATCTGCAAGGACTTTTTGACTCTCGGCAAGGAGAGCCTGGTCACGAAGGATCAACTCCATCTCCTCGGGGCGGGTCTTGGTCGTCTCGAGAGGCTGAAGCGGATTGATGGGATCGACGGACTGCACCTGGACGTAGGCCTGCGCGGCATACGTCGGATAGTATTTCACCATGACAAAGGTGAGCACCGCGGTCCCCGCCACGACAAGCAACCAGAGCAGGATGATCATGACGAGCCGCTGGCGAATGATGCGAAGGATGTCGGAGCCGGTCATTCCGCCCGCCGGAGCAGACGGTTGGGCCCGGCCGCCGGCGACCATTCCGCCTCCCATCGATGGGGTCGCCGCTGTCAACGTCGTCATGGGTGCATCCTCACCGGCCGCGTGCCGGACGATGTTCGGCGCATTATTCCAGACCCTTGAGGGCCTCCTCTATCATCGGCAAATAGCGATCCGGCCCTGTGGGCGAGGCCGTACCTGCTTGTTTTGGCCTGGAGTTGATTTCGTCGCGCGCCGCTTTCAGCCAACGGACGGCCTCGGTCTTGTCGCCGCGTTTCTGATAGGTTATGCCAAGATGCACCATGGCCGCGGCCTTGTGCCGGTCGATGTCGACGGCCTGCAAAAGCCGGGTTTCGGCCTCACCGACGCGGCCGAGCCGACTCAGTATCCACCCGAACGTGTCGAGGATATCCGCGTTTCTCGGTCTCAACTTGGCGGCCCGTTCGGCATAAGGCAGGGCTTCGGAGGGGCGATCGAGGTCCTCGGACAGCATGAAGGCCAGATTGTTCAGCGCGATCGTATTCGCGTCGTTTATGCGCAATGCCGCCTCATATTGCGCTTTTGATTCATCGAGCCGATTCGTCTCACTCAGGAGTGCCGCTAGACCAAGGTGTGCGAACACGCGGTCCGCGTCGGACGACGCCTCCTTGAGCAACTTTCTGGCGGCGGATTCGGCCTGGTCCAGTTTTCGGCTCAGATAGAGCATTTGAAGCATGGACTTCTGTTTTGCGACATCCGTGGCGCCGGAGGCGGCCATTCTCGCCTGGACCACGTCGGCACCGAAGGCCGAGATCATCTCTTGGAGGATGGCGGCATGGACGCCGAAGCGCGAGGCGGTCGCCGACAGCGCCCGATCATAGGCCGCCAGCGCGTCATCTTTCCGCCCCGACTGGCGATAGGCCCACCCCAAAGTCGCCAAGGCCTGGGGCATCGCCGCCAGTGCCCGCTCTGAGAGCGTTTTTTCGGCGAGCTGGATGACTTCGTCGGCGCGTCCGGCCCTCTTAAGAACCGTGAAAAACGATTCGACGATGGCCGGGCGATAGCGGCTGATTCGTGCAGCGATCTCATAGCCTTCGATCGCCTCGTCCCAGTTGCCCGACCGTTCACCGACTTTGGCTAACTGCAACGGCCAGCTCTCGTCTTTCGGATCGCGCCGCATATGGGTTCGGATGAGATGCTCGGCATCGGCATAGCGTGGGGGCTTGATCCGGAGGTAGACATCAATCAGACTAAGCGCAACCTCGATTTGATCCGGGTGCTCGTCGAGAATCGTCCGCAACTCGATCACGGCGTCATTGCCTTTCCCGGCCTCGATGAGGGCGTTTGCCAGCGTGACGCGGTGCCGGTAGTTGAACCCGTTGGGACTGAAGGTCTTGGCCTGCCGCAGAACGTCGATGGCCCGTTGCCACTGGCCCTTCAGGGCATAAAGCCGGCCGAGTTGCCAGTGGGCGACGGCGCTTTCCGGGTGTTTCTCAAGTTGGGTGCGGAAGGCCCGTTCGGCCTCCTCGATATCACCGCCCATCAGGTTGTAGGTGCCAAGAAAGACGAGCCCCTGGGGGTCGTCGGGATAGTCGTGCAGGAAGTTGTCGACTTCGGTGTGAGCGTTCTCGAGATCGCGAAGCGCCAGGAGTAAAGACACGATGCGGGCATGAATCGCGCGGTGGTCGCCGGGAGAGGCCTTCATCGCCCGCTGGTAGAAATCGAGGGCGTCAGCAAGGCGGTTCGTTCGCGCGAAGAACTCACCGGCGCCGATCAGAATCTCGACCGAATCGTCGAATGTGACGGCCGTTCTGACGTGACGTTCGGCCATGGCGACGCGGTCCTGGTATTCGTAGAAACCGGCCAGCAGCATGGAGATCCTGGCCTTGTCCACGCGCTCCTCGCCGGCACTCAGAAACGCGTTCAAAATCGCCTCGCCCTTGTCTGGCTGTTGCCGTTCGGGACTCGCGTAAAACCAGGCGAATTCCCGAGCAACCCTCAGTTCGTCGATATCTTCGTCGGTCCTGGCGGCCTCCAGCGCCGCGCGATAGGCCTCCTCGGCTTGGTCGTACTGTTCGGTGAGCTTGTAAAGCCGGGCCAGGCGGATGAGGTTCTTGACATCTGACGGATCCTGCTCGCGGCGCTTTTCCCGAGAGGCGATTCCGGTCTGGGGGTCCTTCCTTTCATCGAGAATCTGGAGTTCGCTCCGGACCCAGGAATCGTTTGGCATGACCCGAGCCGCGGCGCGGAGGTATTGCTCCTCGGCCTGCTCATCGCCGTCCTGCACGGCCATCTGTGCCATAAGGCGATTCGCCAGACCGTTGGTCGGATCGAGCTCAAGGGCGCGGAGGAGGCTCGTCCGAGCTTCACCCATGCGACCGGCGCCGGCGTATATCTCACCCAGATAGGTGTGTCCCATTGAGTAGGTCGGATAGCGACCCAGGCCTTCTCGCATCAGCGTAATTGCGCGGTCGGTGTCGCCCTTCGCGGCGGCCAGACGGCCGTAGACGATCTTGCCGTCCGTGCCATCCTGGTTCAGTTTGGCGAGACGGCCTGCGTAGCGCTCGGCGCGATCGAAGTCCTTCATGCGAACGGCCACTACGAACTGGCGGTCGATGACGGCGGGGTTGTCGGGGCGGGCGGCCTCGGCCGCGTCCAGATGCGAGACCGCTTTCTTCAGATGATCATGTGAGGCATACCAGTTGAAGAGCGACAGCGCGCGGACAAACTCGTCCTTTTCGCTCTCGTAGAACTGTTCGGCCTCTTCATCCGTCATCTCGCCGCTTCCTTCTCGCTTCAAGAAGAAATCGAGCCGCCGGTATTCCCGATTGTCCGGATACCGGGACACAAGGGAGGCGACGAGCGCCCGGGCTTTTTCAAGTTGCCGGGTGGATTGATAGAGAAACAGGGCCGCACGGACCGCGGCCGAACTGACGGGGTCCTCTTTCAAAAGCTCCTGGATGATCTTCTCAGCTTCCTTGTGCTGCCCTTCGAGAATCTGCAGCGTCGCCTTTCGCAGAACCGCCTGGCGGGGATCGCCGCCGAGAGTAACGAGGCGCTCGCTCTCCGCCTCGGCAAGCTCGAACTGCTTCATCTGTTGGTAGGCGGAGACGCACAGCCTGACGACGGTTGGATCCTGGTCGAGTATCTCGCGCAGCGGCGTAAAGTCGGGCTTGAGGAGCTTGATCGCCTCGGTGGGCATATTCAGTCGGAGATAGACATCACCGAGCAACCAATAGGCTTTCCGGTTTGTCCGATTCTTGAGGAGTGCGGCCTCGAGGGCGTCACGCGCCGCGCCCCACTCCCGACGGCGGCTGTAGAGTTCGCCGAGCAACAACTTCACTTCGAATACGCCCGCCGCGCCCGCGCGGCGATCGGCCTCTTCGGCCACCTTGACGGCCTCGATGAAGTCTCCGCGCGCATTGAGGAGTTCGGCCCGGGCCAGAAGGACCATGACGGAATCAGAGCCCTGTTCATCCTTGAGCAGGTCGATCCGCGACTCGGCCTGCACCAGGGCCGCTTCGCGTTCGTCGCCGGTCGCGGCGGCGGCCCGGGCCAGGTCGATCTTGCCGAGCCGGTGGGTCAACTCTGCCCGGTACATGTTTCCTCGCAGCGCCCGAAAGTGCTTGCTGTAGGCGATGGCCTCAAGGCCGCGTTCATAAAGGGACGCCACGCGAGCGTCCATGGCTTTGGCTTCGTCGGTCTTGCCCTTGTCGCGAAGCTGCTTGGCGAGCCTGGGGTAGACCTGCCCGAGGAGGAGATAGGCCCGTCCCTCTCCGGGATCGATTTCGATCGTCTTTTCGAGATACGTCACCGCCTCTTGCGGATCCGCACCTGGGGCGCCCGATGCGTGATACTGGCCGAGCTTCAGGTAACACTCAGCGGTGTCGGGAGCGGTGACCGCCAGCTCCTCGAGCATTCTTACTCCGGTGAGTCTTCCGTCCGAATCTCTGGTGTTCTTCTTTATCTCGGTCTCCGTGAGCAGCAGCTTCATGTCCGCGAGTTGCTCCGGGTCGCCGGCCGCCTCACACTTTTGAAGGGTCGCTGCCAGAACCTGGTCCGCCTGGGCGCGGTACGGTTTGGCCTCGGAGTGGCGACCTTTCTGCTCGACCGTTCGCGCCCGGTCGAGGTAGTATCCCGACAGAAGCCGCGCGGCATCGACATTCATCGGGTCGATCTCGAGCGCCCGCTTGAGCGCCGCCTCCGCTTTTTCACGATACGATTCGTTTTCGGTGATCAGCCGGAGGCAGGCCGCCCCGATCGCGTAGTGGGCGCGTGCCGACTGGTCATCGACGTCTCGTATCTTTTGGGCGGCGTCGAGAACGTCTTTCCATCGTTTCGTCGAACCAAACAGCTCCGCCAATTCGAGCTGCAGGTCGGTGGCGAGGACCGCCGCAGACTTCAGCGACGGATCGGCCACCTGGGCCCCCTGGATAAAACTCAGAGCCTCTCCGATCTTGCCTTCCCCGAGAGCGCAGCGCGCGGCGCCGACCAGGTATTCGGGGTTTCTGTCCGGATCCTTGGTAAAAGCGCGCTGATAGGTCATCTTGGCACGCTCGAAGTCCTCCTCCTCCTCAAGCTTGGCCGCGTCCGCGGCATACCGCGCGGGGTCCCGCGCGGGCAGACTCTTGATCAGCACGAACCCGGAACCGGCGATCACCACTATGCCGACTAATGTCAATACGCCTACGACCGTCTTGTTCAGTTTGCGAGCCATCGTTCTACGCCTTCTGCTCCTGCTTCTCCGACGAGTGTATGTGTACGAGGCCCCACTCCGAGCCGCGATCAATCGGCCAACCCACCGTCTTTGCCGACGACCCACACCTCGGCGGTCGCGAGCCGACCCGGCTGGTGCCGTCTCACACACACTCTAACCCCTCGGGCGACATACCGGCAGCGGCCCGGGCCGGAACCGCCGTCCGCAGCGGCGCCGGGCGGATCTCGCTCCGAACCGCGAATCGGCCAATGCGACTCGACCAGTTCGCCCAGCACCGAACCCATCAGCGGTTCCACCGCGGCGTCCAGGGCCGGCAAATCCGACTCTTTTACGCCATAATAAGTCAATTCAACCTTCGAATAATAAAGACGTTTATCTCGCCAATCCAGCATCTTGTTCCGGACGCCGAGCCGGCTGGACTTGAATTGACCATTGACTGAAAACGTGTAATACACAACGGTCATGCCGCTGGCACCGCGGACCATCTCGGAGGGAGGCGGCGTGAACTGAAGTCGCCGCACGGAGGCGGCCTCATGAAGCGCGGGCGCGGCGATCGTGACGGTATCGTCCTGTGTCAGGGAGTAGGTCGCGACATTCAGACACTCCTCCGGAACGTGCGGCACCTGGTCCTGCACACCGGTGTAATAGGTCACGGACAGGCTAAGCAGCCGGGCAGCGGGCAGCGGTGCCTGGTCATTTCGCAGCGTCCAGTTGATGTACTCGTGGGTCCCCAACTCTTCGACAATCTCCGGGCGCAGCTTTTGCGCCGCAACCACCTTGTAGGGCCGCAACCGGGAACGGACGAAGTCGTCGAGTGGTCTTCGGATCGGGGCCCGGCCCTTGATCAGTTGCAGCCAGCCAGCCCGCTTGCCGGCATGGATCGCGATCGCACTGCCGGCCAGCACGCCCACGGCGATCAGGAAGTGGACGGTCTGTCGCACGTTTCCGCTGTTCACGTTCCTGCCTCGGCGGCCGGCGCCCCCTCGTCCTCTTCCACAAACAGATGGTCGAGCACCCAGAGCACGGCCACAAAGATCGCGATGCCAATACCGAACATGGCAAACCCGAGCAAGGCGTGCGCGGAACCAGACGCCAGGTCGGGATGGCCATACATCTGCAACCCACCGGTGATGATCACGCGCAGGCAATTGCAGAAGACGGCCACGGGCATGACGATCAGGAGAACGATGCATCGCTGCCACAGACGGTGCGGGACGAAGTAGGCGATGGCCACGCCGAGAAACGCGAACGCCATGAGTGAGCGCATGCCGCTGCACGCTCCGGCGACGGTGAACGTCGAATGGGCGCCGTTCAGCATGTAATACGAAATGTTGATGCCCGTGTTGGCAACCTCGTCCACGCCCGGGAGGATATTCAGGACCGGGGCAGTTATTCCGGCGACCATCTGCTGCAGAGGCTGCGTAATCGCGCGATAGAGGTAATGTGGCGGAGGAATGGCCATAACCAGGAGGGCGAGCGGAAACAGCGTCAGGCGCAGCGCCCGCCAACCTCGAAGCAACAGGATCAGCCCGGCCAGGGTCGGGATCAGGGCAAGTGACTGCGGATAGCCGTACCTTGAATAAATACTGATCGCGTACATCGCGATCGACAGCACGATCAGCATCAGGCCCCACAGCGACCCCCGGTGTTCGCCGACCAACAGCCGATCGCGCCTCTTATGCACCGAATAGAGACAAAACAGAGGAATAACAAACCCGTGCGACCAGTCGGGTGTAAGCCACATGTTGTAAAGCCGCACGAGGTGCGCCCAGAACAACCACGCGAAGAGGGCAGCCAGCATGCCGATGCGCAGCAAGCCGCCAACACCCAAAACCTCCATCCAGTTGGGCGCGGAGGAGGCGGCCTGATCACGGCCGCGCGCGGCGGTCCCGCGGGGATCCGCCCCTCCGGTGTCCGTAGGTGTTTCCGCTTCCACGAGATCGATACCCACCCCCACGCGCTCCGCGGTGGAAGCGCTTCCGCAACGCCCTGTCCGCGGCCCGACCGACCGGCCGTTCTGAGCTAGAACGGAATGCCGCGAGCCTGAGCCTCGATGCGGCGCCGATTCTTTCGCTGCTCCTCGGCGAAGAATCCTTCCTTGTCGGCGAAGTTCCGATCGTACACAAATCCGAAGCCGTAGCTCATGCGGAACGAGTTCCGAATCACGGCCAGGAACGGCGCGACGGCCGTCGTGCCGACATTCAGAATGTCGTTCGGCTTCATATAAAAGTCCGGTGCGGTACCGGCGAAAATCGCGTCCAGATCCACCTGGATGATCTGCTCTTCAAACGGATTCACCCGCCGGATCAGGTCCGCCCGAGACGGCCATGCCAGAGCATCGAATCCGCCGGCGGACGTCACCGCCTCTTTCACCGTCAGCGGCCGCCCCGGGAACCGGTAGGCACCCGGACGCGCCACATGGCCGGACAGATAATACTCGCTCTGCTGGATGGGCGGAACATTGATCACGTCGTACGGCCGAATGACGACATTGTACCGCGGATCGTGCGCCATCAGGTCCTTGACGGGAATCTCGATGATCCGCATCGGAGGTCCAAGCTGCAACGGCACCTCGGCGTCTTCGACGACAGGCTCGGGGAGTTCGTCGTGCTCCCGGGCGGCCGGAGCCGTGGCGACCGTCGTGGGCTGGGTCGATGATCGGAACACCCACTCTTGCTTCTGGGGATCCCAATCCGGAACCGGCGCGGGGCCGCTCGGCCCGCCCTCGAGAATCTGAAGCTCATCGACCGCAGTGCTCGTGCCGCCAGCGGGGCGCGTGGCTTGGCCGGACGGAGTGCTGGTGGCGCCGGCCGGTCCGATCGAGGCATCGGACATCGTGAACGACGTCGACGTCGAACTGACGTCGTAGGGCGACTGGTAGCCCACGTCATCCATCCGAATGGAAGATTCACCGCCAGCCGCTGGCGTCCGTCGCATGATATAGATCTTCTCCACCTGCTCGGGAATCCCCTGGATCGCGGCGATGGCGTCGAGCAATCGAAAATCGGGACGCGTGATGGGGTATGTCCCGGGACGCCCGGCAAAGCCGATCACCGAGAATTGCTGGGATTGCAGTTGCACAGGCGAGACGCGGACGTCGGCATCATCGAGTATCTCGACTTCGCGCAGACGCTGCTTCAAGTCCAATTCCAGCTCACGAGGCGTGAAGCCTGCCAGACGCACGCGACCGAGCACGGGGATGGTCTCAAACCCGCTGTTGCTGACCAGGACGCGGATATCCGTGGCAACACCGGGTGTCACCAATTCGAAAATGGAGATGTCGAGCACATCGCCCGGCGCGATGTCGGGGTCGGCGTAGACCGCCGCGAGATCGTCCTCGGTGGGCGCCTCGGCGCCGAGGATACCCTCAGGCTCCTCCAAGATACCCAGCGTTCCCCGAATCTCGTTGCGGCGAGGCTCGGCGAACTGGCCGACTTGGGTCGGATCTATGAACCCGTTCTTGATCCACTGCATGCTGGCGCCGCCGCCACAGCCCGTGATCGCCCCGGCCAGTCCAGACAGACCACACATGAACACGATCGCGTAACGCCTGTACATCGAGTCGCTCATTCCTCACATACCTTAATGCTCGATCCTCTAATCGCGCAGCCCACCGCCCCGCTCGGCTCACCCGGGCGGGACTACCTCCAAAACGGACCGCCAACTCGATCGCTCATATCGGCCGACACGACGACCGGTAACACCCTTTCTAGGGCCGATAACGCGAGTTCTCCGGGTACCAGCGCGGACCCGGAAGGAGGCCAAAGCCCGCGCAGGAACGGCCCGAACTGCCGATAACCACGCATCCCCGTCGAGGCCAGTGTCGTATCACCGCCACTGTCGAGAGCGACAACGCTGTCAGGTCATTCGGATCGCTCCTGTCCCCGTGCGCCGCGGATGGGCCGTCTTTCGGCGCGACGCTCCCACCAGTCGATACGGACGGCCAAGAGATGGGTTCACTCCAGACAAAAAACCGGCCGATGTTTTTCGGGACGAGGTGAGCTGGATGGCCAACGGGCCGAAACCGGCGGGCTCTCGGCCGCCGGAACCGGCGCGAATCAACGGGGCTCGCACGCTGCCCTGCCGGCAGAGCCGGCGAGGACACCGACACCGCGAGGATCGGCCCGAGGTACGGATATCGGCCGGCATCGCTGAGTCGGCCGTTCCTGCTGAGGCAATGCGACCTGCTGCGACACCGAGATGTGTCGAGAAAGGCGGACAGACCGTCATGGACATGATCATCCTCGGAGCCGGAGGACACGGGCGCGTCGTTCTGGACATTGTCCGCCAGGAGAACACGCACAATCCCGTCGGGTTTCTGGACAATGACACGCAACTTCATGGTCGGCGAATCGATGGCTTGCCCGTTCTCGGCAGCATCCGCCAACTCCCGGACCTTCATTCAAGGGGGATCGAGGGCACCGTCATCGCAATCGGCGACAACGGTGTTCGTCGAGCGTTCGGCGACACGGTGGAACAGGCGGGGCTGCACCTGCTGAACGCGGTGCATCCGTCGGCGCAGCTCGCCACGAGCGTCTCTCTGGGCAAGGGTGTGGTCATCGCGGCGGGCGCCCTCGTGTGCGCCCACTGCCAGATCGGGGACTTCGTGATTCTGAACACGGGGTGCATCGTCGATCACGAGTCGATGATCGGCACGTCGGCGCACATCTGCCCGGGCGTACGACTGGCGGGCCACGTGACCATCGAATCGGGCACACACGTCGGGATCGGCGCAACGGTCATTCAGAACATCCGAGTCGGCTTCGAGGCCGTCGTGGGCGCCGGGGCGGTCGTCACGCACGACGTGGCGCCGATGTCCACTGTGGTCGGAGTTCCAGCCAAGCCAATCAAGGGCGCGCCCTCGGCCGCCCAATTCGCGACCCTGCTGGCCCCAAACCGGGACCCCCGCGATCCCATGCAGGTTTCCACGGGGCCGTAACCTCTGCGGCGGACTCGATGAGCGACCGTAGCGTCGCCCCCGTGGCCGACGTGGCCCGGCCCGTGGACCGTTGTGATGCAGGCCTCCAGCCTCCCCCGCCAAGGCGCCACAGGCTGGCCCGGGCGCCACAGGCTGGCCCGGGTGCCACTGGCTGGCCGGGTGCCGCTGGCGGCTCGTCCGCCAGTGCAGTGCCCTCGTACTCTGCCACGCCCCTCTGGCTGGGGAACATCAGCGTCCCGCCGGTGGGTCTCCCCTGAAAACGCGCGGACGATCATTGCCCGCACCTCCCGACAATCCTGCCGCGACGGGACCCGAGTGCCGTCTTGAAGTGGAGCTACCGATAAGCAGCAACGGCCGCCGCCCAGCAAATCTGATGCCGAGAGGGTTGCAAACAACCGAAGAGTGTATAATTGAGTTCTGCGGATCGCGCCGGCTGAATCGTCTTGGAGTTCAGGAGCGGATTCGGATCGGGCGCCAGCACTGAAAGGACCTGTCGAGAAACAGCATGTCGCAATACCTGTCCATGCTCCCGTCGCAGCAGATGCGTTTGGAACAGCGGCTGACGCCCCAACTGATCCAGTCGATGGAGATTCTGCAGCTTCCGCTGGCAGCACTGGAGGCCCGGATTCGGTCCGAGTTGGAAGCGAACCCGGTCCTGGAAGAGGCGGAGGTGAAGCCGGCCACCGACGCCCTCGCCCAAGATGAGCCGGTCCGGAACGAGGCGAACGATGCCGAGGCCGACAGCTTCGAGCGGCTGGACGGCATGGCCCAGGCCCTTGAGTTTGACCCCGGGGACCTGGCGTTCGGGCGTTCGGCGGGGTCGTCGTCTGAGCGCGATGCCAAAATGGAGGCGATGGCGAACACGGCGGCTCGCGGCGAAGGGCTGAAGGAACTTCTTCTTCAGCAGTGGTCGCTCATGGATGCCGGCGAGGCCGTCAAGCAGGCGGGCGAAGTTCTCATCGATTGGATGGATGAAGACGGATATATTCGGACCGAAAAAGAGCACCACCCGTCAACATCGGACGGCTCGACACACGACGCGACGCCTCTGATCATCCGGCGGACGAACGAAGAAACCGAACGCCTGATGGATGAGATCGCGTCGTCGCGCAATCCGCCGGTTGCCGAGGCGGTGCTTGACGAGGCACTGACGCTGGTCCAGACGCTGGAACCGCTCGGCGTGGGGGCCCGAGACCTGACCGAATGCCTCCTGATTCAGTTGGATGCCATGGAAGACGCGAACCCACTCCACGCGGAACTGGTCCGCGAGTACCTCCTCGATCTTGCAAACAACCGCTTTCCCCAAGTGTCCAAAAAGACGGGACGAAGCATCGAGGAAATCCAGGCGGCTCTGAAGGTGATCGGCAAGCTGAACCATCACCCCGGCCTGCTGGTGAACCCGGTCGACGTGCCGCGCATCTCTCCGGACATCATCGTGGATTTTTCGGACGACGGAGACGGATACACAGTCCGGCTGGTCCGCGGCAGCACGCCCCGGCTGCGAATCTCGCCGAGATACCGCCAGATGCTGCAAAACAAGACGGATGACAAACAAGCGCGGGATTTCATCCGGAAGCGCCTCGAGTCGGCCAGCGCCCTGATCGACGCCATCCAGTATCGGCGGGAGCGGATGCTGGAGATCGGCAAGGTGATCGTCGAACGCCAGCGGGAGTTCTTCGACTACGGCCCGCAGTTTCTCAACGTGCTGCGGATGCGTGACCTGGCGAAGGAGTTCGAATGCGACCCTTCGACGGTCAGCCGGACGGTCGATGGAAAATATCTTCAGTCGCCGCGGGGCATCTATCCGCTCCGTATGTTCTTCACCGGCGGCACGGAGAACGCCGCAGGCCAGAGCGTGAGTTGGGACTCCGTCAAAGCCAAGGTCAAGGAAATCATCGACCGCGAAGACAAGTCCAAGCCCCTGCACGACGATCAGGTCGTCAAGGAATTGGAAGAATCCGGCGTGCGCATCTCCCGGCGGACAGTAGCCAAATACCGCGCCCAACTCGACATCCCGTCGGCACCCCAGCGAAGAAAATACTAAGGCGCTGGGCACAAATAAAGCCTTGTAGCTGTGCGGACCACAGTTGTAGCGTCGGCCCCCCATGGCCGGGTGTGGCCCGGCGTCGTGGTCCGCGCAGCGGACCCTACGCGACTTTACAGGCCGTGCGCGATGACGTGAGTGATAATCCCCGACAGCCCGAGACGCCGAAACCGGGGCGCCGCCGGACGGCGGACGAGCCCCCTGAGCACCCCGTCAAGAGCCTCAATTACGCGCCGATGCGGCCTCGCCGGCCGAACGATGGGCACCACACTTGGCGTCCGCTCGTGGCAATGTTCGGCTTCGGCATGACCTACATGATCTGGGGATCACTGGACATCGCCTACCGCGCGGGCAGGAACGTGCCCGCGACCATCGTCTGGCTGGCACCCAGCGTCATCGCGGGCTGCACGCTCGGCTGCGCCTACGGCGGCCCTCTCGTTCGATGGATGTTCAACGGTCGCAGGCGCAGGCGGCGTGAGGACGCGCTGGGAAGGACCTATGAGCGGTAGCAGAACGAGGCGCGAACCCGGTGCGGCCGGCCCGTGCAGACGATCGGCCCGCCCCTGCTCCTTGGGGTTTCGCGGCTGCGTTGTGTGTGGGTTTCGTCCTGTCGTCTTGATTGCAGTGTTCGCGGCGATGGGCGCGGCCGGGTGCGGGGCGCGGCGTGCGAGGACGATCGAGCAGCTTCGCGCGGCGCCGTTGTATACGTTCACAGACGCCGAACTCGACGCCTATCTGAAATGGCTGCCGGGGGCAGAACCGCAAACGCTGAATCGCGTGGTCCGGCTCGCGCGTCAAAATGTCGGCCAACCCTATCAGCTCGGACTTCTCGGAGAAGGGCCGGGTGCTCCGTACGATGCGGACCCGACCTGTTGCCTCTCGGCGAGCGACTGCGTGACATTTGTCGAACACACCTACGCCATGGCCCTGACCCACGACTGGCCGTCGTTTTATGACACCCTCCAGCGGATCCGATACCGCGACGGACGGATCGGCTTCTGGACGCGCAACCACTTCACGGAGTCCGACTGGAACGTGAACAACGCCTGGCTGTTCGATGACATCACGGCCTCGCTGGCGCCGGGGGTAACCGCGCCGATGCGGGTCGTGATCGACCGGGCCGCGTTCTTCAAAAAGTGGGGTCTGGAGACGTCCATCCCGACCGAAGTCTTCGAGACGTTCTACCTGCCACTCGGCCGCCTGGCGGACGTGCTGCCACGACTGCAAGACGGCGACGTCGTCGAGATCGTGCGGGGCACGCCGGAGGCTCCCTATGTCGGCCACATGGGCCTGATCCTGCACGCGGCCGACGGCACGGTCACGATCCTGCACTCGGCCAGACCGGCCGTCCGCGAGCAGCCGCTGGCGGCGTACCTTCAGGGCTATCCCGGGTGTCTGGGGGTGAAGATTCTCCGGCCGGCGGAGGGATCGGAGCACAAAAAGACAGATGCGTAAACTGAGGCCTGTGCTGGACCGAGAATCCTGTCTCGGTCCGGACCCAATGGGAATCCGTGCCCATGTCGCGTGCTAGACCGAGAATCCCTTCTCGGTCCTGACAGAGTGGGAATCCTTTCCCATGTGGCGGTCCAGCGGAAAGGGTGATCGGAGACACAGGAAGGGATTCCTGCCAGGCATGGGAACGAGAAGGGATTCTCGTTCCAGCAGGGGGAGGATTCTCGTTCCATAAAGCTATAAATGTCAT
>JBHHVX010000033.1:0-30163 GCA_046754505.1 Phycisphaerae bacterium
GCCGAGGCTGTCCTCGACGACTTCAAGTTCTGCGACGAGGACATCAACGGCGCCGAAATCGAGGGTTCCTACGAGCGGCTCGGCCACGTGCATGCCGACATCGAAGCCATCCAGGATCGAATCGACGAGATTTGGGAGCGCGAGATCGAGGAAGACATCTTCCACAAGACCCATCTCGTCAGCCTGTTCCTGCCCGGGGCCCACGGCGGCCGGCTAGAGTCCGTCCGGGATATCGTCCAGAAGTGGATCACCAACGCCGCGGCCGCCGGCATGGACACGACCCGGGCCGACTGCTTCTTCCAGCAGGGTCTGCTGCACATGGACAACAACGAGTATCGCTCCGCGTTCAAGGACTTCGCCAGGGCCTACCATCAACTGACCGAGGACGATGACCACGAAGACGACCACGACCACGATCACGATCACGCCTGTGGCGATGACGACGACGATCATGACGATGGTGACGGCGGCTCCTGAAACAGGCTTGCCGCTGCCACGTTTCATATGGACGCCGGTTGAAAAACGCGTCGGCGTTCGAATCTCAAGGCGTTTGCGAACAGGCGCTCGCCCGGTCAGAGCCGCGCCCGTGAGAGAGCGGCTCTCGAGCCACGATCGACCGCTTCCTTGCGACCGCGGCTCTGATACGGTGCGTCTCACACCCGCTGTCAGACGCCTGTCGCTGTGCTGCGCCGGCGTCCCGGAGACTGTCTACCAAAAATAGGTTCCAAACACCTGCATCAGCAGGGTCTGAACAAACACCAGCCGGAGCAGCCAGCCTCGCTCCCGCGCCGTCACCTCAATGGAGCCAAGATACCCGGCAACGGGAAAGACCAGATAGGGATAGACGAACAGACAGGCCCGCGCGGTCTCGCCCGTGCGGAACGCGCCGGTCATGAACGCCGTCCCAAGCGTGCCCGCTGTGAGCCACGTCAGGCGATTCAGGACGCCGGTGCCGGACCGCCCGATCCGCAGGCCGCGAGCCGCCAGCACCGCCAGGAACGGCCCGAAGAAGACGACGATCTCGGCGACGTTCTCAACCCGTGTGAAGGCGTAGGAGACCGGCTCCGCCAGGAGCCGAAAGCCGCCGGGGTTTTCCAGTGCGGCGGCCACTCTGAACGATTGCACGTAGTTGAATCCGGTGAACCGGTCTATCACGACGTACGCGACGGTCGCCGCCAGCAACACGACGCCGGCCGGCCACGGTCGGCCGATGCGCAGTCGCCAGCGGGGGCAGCGATGCCATGAGTCGCCGAGTGGTGCGAGCAAGGCGATGCCGAAGACGACGGGCAAGACCAGCACCGCGGCGAACGTCAGCATCGACAGCACCATCAGGCACACGAACGCCGCGACAAGGTTGGCGGCGGTCGGTTGATCGGTCAGAGAGCAGACCACCCCCAGAAACAGGGCGGCGATCAGGGCGTCGACGCTGGCGGCATAATAGATCTGCACCGCGGGCACGAGCAGCAGCAGAAACGTCACATAGCCTGCAAGCCGGTCGTCCGGCAGATGGCGCGACAGGAGTCGAAACGCAAAGATGGCCGTCAGAACGACCGACGCGACGGCGATCACGACGGCGGCCCAGCCCGGATTCGACAGGACCACCGACAGCGCCAGGATCAACAGGACCGCGCCCGGCGGATGGGTTCGGCCGTGCTCTCGCAGGCGGGGTTGGCGCAGGTCGTAGTCGCGCAGGAACACCGCCACGTCTTCGATCTCGACGGCATCGTGATAGTATTGGATCGGCGGATCGCCGCCGGCGATGGGCTGGACAAACCCGGCGTCCCAGCCGTAGCCGCCGGTCCAGCCCTGCAACAGGTTGGTGGCCAACACCAAGCACAGGCCCGCGACGATCACGTGAGACAGGCGATAACGGCAGTGCTCCAGCCATCGGACCATCCGCGGCAGGGCAAACAGACAAATCGCAAAGATCGGGAGTACGGCGGGGTGCGGCCACCGCGGTTCTGCCTGACCGAGCGGCCAGTAGGGCGGGCAGTCGAAGGCTACACCGCGGGCGTGAACGAAGCGAACCACGCGGTTGACGATGAAAATCGCCGGCGCGAACCCGAGCGCAAGCACGAGGACGCGGCGTGTGCCGAACATCCGGCTCTCAAGCCGTCCGGAGATGCCGATGGGGGGTTGCGACTGTGACATGGGGCTTTCGTTTGCCATATCCGCGTATTCTGGCGATCATTTCCACTCGCAAGGTTATAAACGCAAGGGAGCACGGGTGCCCCATCCGCTTCAGGCGTTGTTTGGGACGGAATCAACCGTGGCGCATCGGATGAAAACACGGTCACGGTGGGTGGCTGTCGCCGGGCGGCTCGGACAGGGCGCTGTCCTGCTCGCCCTCTGCCAGATCGTCGGGACCGCGTGGCATGAGGTCGTCGGTCACGGGCTGACGGGCGTCCTGTGCGGGGGGCGGATCGAATCGGTCGTCATCCTCGGCGTGCAGGCCTACCCCGCGCTGCGGTGGGAGGGCTGGATCGGCGAGTATGGCAACTGCGGCGTCGACGGCGTCGAGGGAGCCACGCGCGGTCAGATCATGTCGTTGGGCGGATCCCTCAGCACCTGGCTCGTGTCGGTCGTGGCGGTCGCCCTGTTGTGGGTGCGCAGGTGGCGCGGTTGGCCGCGGACGCTCCTCGCGATGCTCGGCCTCTGGTGGATCGACATGCTCACCTACATCCTGCCGACATGGGGCATTCCGCGGTCCGTGCTGTGGGGGCAAGCCGGTTTCAGCGAACCCTATGAGGCGGCGGTCGGCCTCGGTCTGCCCGGGCCGATGTTTCAGACGCTGGTGGTGATATCAAGCGTCGTGCTGGCGGCGGGGCTGGTCGGAGGTCTCCTCCGCCGGGGCCGTCCGGCCGCGCCGCCGGCTCAGTGAATAAACTCGCGTTCGTCCGGCGAATCATCGTCGGTGCGAACCTTGGGTTCCCCTTCGAGCCATGCGGCGTGATTGTGGTCGTCGACGTTGAGCGGCTCGATGTGAATCGTGGTCCGCGCCGTCGGCCAGCGGGCGGAGATCGCCGCTTCGATCCGATGGCTCAGGCCGTGGGCGTCGGCGACTGTCGTGGCCGGATCGACCACCAGGTGCATCTCGATGTGGCGCTCGGCCCCGGCCTGCCGGGTGCGAATGCCGTGAATTTCTACAAAGGACTCGTTGAAGGCCTCGACGGTCCGCCCCAGGACCTCCATTTCCGCAGGCGGGAGCGATGCGTCCGTGAACTGCGCGAACACCTCACGAAAGATGTGTCCCGCGATGGCAATCAGGCACACGGCCACGCCGAGCGCGAGAAGCGTGTCCACGATCGGCCAGTCGCCGAGGGTGCCGATCAATAAACCCGCAGCCAGTCCGCCGGTCACGAAAACGTGTGTCCGCAGATGAAGAGCTTCGGCGAGAATGGCCGGCGACTTCGTCGCTCGCGCCTCGCGCATGAGATGGAGGGAGACAAAGAAGTAAAACACCGCCGCCGCGACCATCGCGATCCACACAAACCCGGGGATGGTGTCCGGTGCCTGGTGTTGCATCAGCCGGTCGATTGCGCGATAGCCGATGCCGATCGCGGCGCACGCGACAAACGTCGCTTCAATGGCCGCGCCGACCGCCTCGAACTTGCCATGGCCGAACTGATGCGAGCGGTCCGCGGGCTTGGCCGCCAGCAGCACCGAGAAGAGGACGATGATGGAATCCACCCCGTCGAGCAGCGTGTGGATACCCTCAGCCAGAAGGCTCTCCAGCCCCAGAAACCACGCCAGCGCGACCTCGACGGCCCCCACCCCGAAGCTCGCGATGATCGCGATGCGGACGGCCCGAACGCGACGGTTCGTCTCCTGTCTGATCCGGCTGTCCGAGTCCGATGACATGATTCGCCCAGTGTACCTCGAAGCGTGTCGGTCTGCCTTTGTCTGCCCGGCCGCGCGCCGCGTGCGACGCCGTCGCGGGTCTCGGCCGCCGCGGCTATACTGCCGCACTCGGCCCGGATGGCGGAGCCGCCGCAACCACGGACCCTCGCGTAGGATGCCGATCAGCTCCAGATGTCACTCCCCAGCACGACCGTGATCATCCCCAACTACAACGGCCGTGCCTACCTCCCGCGGTTGCTGGCGTCGCTGGCGTCTCAGACCGACGATCGTTTTCGCATCGTCGTCGTGGATGACCAATCGTCGGACGCCAGCATGGCCTATCTGCGCGACTGCGGCCGGGACGTCACGGTGATCCGCAACGAGCGAAACCTTGGGTTCGCCGGAAGCTGCAACACCGGTCTGCGGGCGGCCACCACTCCCTTCGTCGCGCTGTTGAACAACGATACCCATGTCGACACCGCCTGGCTGGAGGAGGCATTGAAACCGTTCGCCGATCCCCGCGTCGGGGCGGTCGCCTCGCTGGTGCTCCTGGCCGATCTGCCGCATCGCGTTGACACGGCCGGAGACGTCTATTCCGTGGTCGGCGGAGCGATGAAGCGAAACCATCTCGAACCGCGTGACTCCGTCGAGCGCCTGGGGGACCGTGTCTTTTCGCCCTGCGGGGCGGCGGCGTTCTTTCGCCGCGAGGCCTTGGCCGAGGTAGGGTTTCTCGACGAGCGGTTCGAAAGCTACTACGAGGACGTCGACCTCGGCTTCCGGCTGGCTTGGGCGGGGCACCGATGCGTCTTCGCCCGCACGTCGATCTGTTACCATCATCTCAGTTCGTCTTACCGCCCGGATGGATGGCGATATCGTTTCAACTCCGCCCGAAACGCCGAACTCGTCTGGTGGTCGCACATGCCCGCGCGGCTGCGCCGGAAGTACCTCCCGGCCCACTGCGTTTTTCTGGCCCTCCAGGGACTGGCCGAGACGCGGCGCGGCCGGGCGGCGTCGTTTCTCGCCGGCAAGTGGGCGGCGTTTCGATGTCGGCCGCACATCCGCGCGAAACGGGCGCTGGATGCACGCGTGGCGCGCGTCGGCGATGACCGGATCGACGCCCTGCTGGAGCACGACTGGTGGAACCTGCACGTCGGCCCGAGGATCAAGAAACTGTGCGCACACATTCGTCGCCGATGATCAGCGTCCTGACGGTGAATCATCATTCATCCGCCGACGTCCGCGCACTCGCCGCGTCGATCCGAGACCACCTCGACGGTTTTCGCGTCGAGCTGATCGTGACCAACAACTCGCCCGCCGACCCGCTCGATCTGCCATCCGACGATCGATGCTCCAGCCACGTCGTCGTGCCGGATGGTAATGTTGGTTACGCCGCCGGCGTCAATCTGGCCGGGAAGCGGTCGCGCGGCGATGTCTTGATGATCGCCAACCCCGATGTCCGCGTGTCGGCCGAAGCCTTCCGCGGGGCCGTCGCATTCCTTGACGCGAATCCCGATGTTGGCATCGTGCTGCCGCTGCTTCGGTTTCCGGACGGCCATGTGCAGGCGTCGATCCGGCGGTTCTATACCTGGCCGGTCGTGCTGTTCGCGCGGTCGCCTCTGCGGAGACTGGCGCATCACCCCCGGTTCTTCCGGCGTTATCTTTGCACGGACGTGGATCGGTCAAGGCCGACCGTCGCGGACTGGGGGCTGGGCGCGGCAATGTTCCTCCGGCGCGTGGACTGGCCCGAGGGTCAATTGTTCGACGAGCGGTTTTTCATGTACTTCGAGGACGTCGACCTGTGCTACCGCACTTGGCAGCGGAGCCAACGCGTCATGTATTGCCCGCATATCGTCTGCGAGCACCTCCACCGCCGCGCGAGCGTCAACCCGTTCAGCCTGGCGGGATGGCGACACTTCCGGAGCCTGGTGCGATTCGTCATGAAATACCGCGGTCTGCCTCAACGACCGGCCGTGGACGGACACGCCTCGAACGCCTCTTGAATCGCCCGGAGTCGCCGGCTCCACGTGTGGTGCTCGTTGACGTGGCGGGCGGCGGCCTCCGCACGTTGCCGGAAATCGCCCGGCGCCGCGACGAAACGCTGAGCCAAGCCGACCATATCCTTTGTCGACGAATAACGCCACACATGCGCCTCCGGGTCGAGCACCGCTGCGAGACCGTCCTCGGTCTCGTCCAGATCGTGCGCCCGAACGATGACCGGGTGCGCCGCCGTCACCGCATCGAGCAGAGCGGCCGGTACGCAGCCCGAAGGTTCCGCGACGATCACCGCGCCGTGCCCCGTCAGCACCTCGGTGATTGCCGCCGGGTCGGGCCAGACGCCGCGATGATTCGTCGCCAAGCGCGGGTCGCGGTCCCAGCCCGTTCCAAACAGGGAGACCTCCAACCCGGCGTCCAACAGCGCCTGCGCCGCAGCATAACGCACGATCGCCGGTCCGAGCCGCTGGCGGATTCGCAGCACCAGTCCTGCGCGGACCTCGTCGCTGACGAGCGTTATCCCGAGCCGCTTCTCGGCTGCATTGAGAAGATCGGCGGCCTGTTCGTCGCGATAGGTCTCGCACCACTCGCGCAGCAGGTCGGACGCTGCGTGCCACAAATGGCGGTGAGAGGCGAGATTTAGACCGGCGGCTTCCGCCGAGCTGTCCGGAAGGTTTCCCAGGAAGATCAGCCGTCGATCGTCCGATGGCGGATCGGCGGCGTCCAGCCCAGGGACCGCGGCAGGCGGCGTGTGCATCACGCGCGGCGCCACGATGCCGGCGGCCGACGCCTGTCGAACCTGGCGAGCCGCCGGCAGCGCCAGCCGCACGGCTTCCGGCAGCGAGGCAAGCCACTCCACAGCCAGCGGAAGATCGTGGTGTGTCACGATGCAGGTCGGTCGGTCGGGCAGCCGGTAGGGCAAGGCGCTCGGCGCCACGCTGACGACGAGAATCAGTGTCGGGTCAAAGTCTGCCAGATCGGCCTCGATCGCCCGGGGATGCACCCGCTCCGGTGAATCGAGCGTGAAGCGCCGGCACCGTCCCCCGAGGTCCCGGGCGCCGCACGCAATCCGTGCCCCCAGTCCGCGTACCGCCGGATCGGTCAACGCGCTGACAATCGCCACGCGGGCAGCGCTTGGTGAGCCGGCCGGTCGGCGCCGTGGGGCCGGCCGCCGAGCCTGTGCCGCCACGCGATGCTCCGCGACGACCGATGCGACTCGATGCAGCCGGGCGGTCACGTCATTAATGGCGGACGCATCGAACCAGGGCCAGGCGAGGATCCGCTCGGGCGTCAGAAAGCCGTCGTGTGCCAGCAGAAACGTCTTCAGAGATTCCCACGGATCGTCGGCGGCAAACAGCAGGAGACGGCGCCGAAGGAGTGCATCAGAAAAGTCGTGCAGTCGCAGGGCCAGCGCAACGGCCCACGGCCGGTCGTCCACCGCCATGACCGCTTGATGCGGATGCATCCGATCCAAGAGGCGTCGGGCCGCGACCCCGCAGCCGAAGCCCGCCAGCAGGGCGTTTTCCTCGCCGGGATTGAAGGCCTCCGCCAGGGTCGGGCCGCTGACCGTGGGCATCGTCGTCCGGCCAAGCCACCGATCCTGTCCGGATTCGTCCGCCCAGTGGAAGGTCACGCTTCCGTCGCGGCCCCGCGTCTGTCTCGTCGATTCCGGCGGAGCGGCCGCATGCAGGCGTTGCGCGGTGACGGCGTCGTGTTCGGAGAGAGCGTCCAAGTTACGCCGGAGGATCGTGACGTCAGCCGTGGTGGTCGGGTGCGTCATGACCGCCTGACTCCCGGACATGCGATCACTGAAGCGATCCGAGCCACCGTTGGGCAGCCAGTCCCGCGAGGAATAGAAGCCAGACACCATAGATCGTGGCCGACACCACAATCGACCGCCTCGTGACGTGCGGAGCGTCTTCCGTTTCCCATGTCTCGCCAGCCGACGACTTCGGTGAAACCGTCATCTCATCATCCCTCGGTGACATCATCACGCGGACTCGGGAGGAGGTCCGATTCTGAACGATTGATCAAAGGCGTCGTCAAAGTCGTATACATCGTCAAAGTCCTCGACGCAGTCGCGCGGTTGCTTCTGCAACAGGCCGTTCTCCACGAGGGCAAACACCATCCGACCGAAATCACGCGTCGAGAAGATACCCCACTTTCGCAGAACGGTCGACGCCATCAGCCCCCACTTCTGAATCGCGACGTCCCGCAGGCCGGCGCACAACTCCGCACCACCCACGTGCCGGTTGAGCAGCCGCGCCGCCGCCTCCGGGCCGCCGAGTTCGCCGATCGATTCCTCCAGTTCATCGGGCAGATCGCCACAGTCGAATTGATCGGCCAGTTCATGCGGCTGGAGCCCGTGTTCGTCCAGCCACCGATGCAACTCCGCCAATGCCTCCGCGGGCGGACCGTGCATCTTCTGAACCGTGTAGTCCAGACCCATCTGCAGAAATTCGAACGCTTCGGGCGGATACCGACCGAGCACTCGAATCAGCGACTCAAGTTTTTTCTGTTGCTCCTGTGGCATAGGTACGGATCGGTGCCTTCCGCGGCCAGCCGCGCTCTATTATCGTTTCACACGCCTTTATTTCAATCCGTCGTCGACGTTTTTTCAACCCACGGGGATTCCGGCGGCATCGTCAAAAGCTGGGATTGTTCCGGACGACGGGGTGGATTGTAGGGGCGTAGTGCTCTGTCACGCCTCATTGGGCGGGGCGCATCGACGTCCCGCCAGTGTATTCCCTCTGAAAACGCGTGGGCGGTCTTGCCCACCTCCCCCCCGCCAATCCGAACGTGACAGTCCAGCAGCCGCCCCGGCAGACATGCAGGATCGGTGGCCGACAGCCGACCCGTCGGGTCAACGACCTTCCGATGGCGGTTCATGTCCGTCGCCGGGCTTGGAACCCGGCGTGTCTGAGCCGCCTTGCTGGCGTCGGCCGCGCCGGCGACGACGCCGGCCGCGCCGGCGTTCCGGCTGCCCCTCTGAGGCGTCGCCACCCTGTTTCCTCCCCGCACCAGCCCCTGATGCGGCTCCCGGCGTGCCGGACCCCTTCAAGGTGTCGCCTCGTCGTGGAGTTTGGGTTCGCTTCTTTTGGCCGCCGGGCAACGGCGGCTCGGCGGGTGGACCGCCTTCCGGCGCGGGCGGTGGGGCGTCGGTGTCGCGCGGCCGGTCTTTGGGCCGGCGGCCGCGCGCCTGCCTGTCCGGCGTTGCCGGCGCCCGCTCGCCGCGCCGTCCCGGTCGTGTCGGAGCCGGGCGACTTCCAAAGTCCGTCCTCCGGGGCAAACCGCGCTCCAGTACCTCCTCCAAGGCGATGGTCTCTCGATCTGTGTTATCGTATACAACGGTCAGGAGTTGCGTGAGCACCTGCCGATTGATCACGGTGGCCACACCACTCGCCGTTCGAATGCGTGCGCCATTCTTCGGCAGATTGCGGTTCATGACCTCGTAACCTTCCTGCTCGTAACGCAGGCAGCACCGCAGCCGGCCGCAACGGCCCGAGACCTTCGACGGATCGAGCGTAGCCTTCTGAAGCTTGGCCATCCGCATCGCCACGGGCCGGAGCTTTTTCAGGAAATTGCGACAACAGCATTCGCGTCCGCAAATCTCATAGTCGGCGACCAGCCGCGCCTCATCACGCGATCCCACCTGGTGCATCTCAATTCGCGTATGAAACTCGTGAGCCAGACTCCGCACCAATTCACGAAAATCGACACGCTCCTCCGACATGAAATGAAAGATCACGCGCTCACCGCCGAACAGGTGCTCGCACCGAACGAGCTTCATCGAAACGCCCTGTTCCGCGATGAGCTCACGGGATCGAGCCATCTCCCGTTCGGCTTCTTCATTCAGCTTCTGCTCCTCGGCCAGGTCCTGATCGCTGGCGGCGCGAAGGATCCGGCCCGCCTTCAACCGAAGGTATTCCGATCCGCTCGCCTTCACATAGCGCATCATCTGCTGTCGGCTGACGGACTTGTCGCAGCCCGTACACGTCAAGCTGACCTGCTCGCCGATCTCTATCCCCCGGTTCGACTGAATCACAACCTTCTGACCGCAGCCGAACAGCATCCCCGGCGCATACCGGAACTCCCCGATATACCCCATGAAGCCATATCGCACGGCACACGTCGGATAGATCTTCTCCATGCCGTTTCCACACCGGCCGTTCGGATCACAACCACCCGACGAACTGCTTTCGCCCCCGCGAGCGGTCTTGTCTGCTACAGGAAGGGCGACCATCATTCACCTTGGCTGTGGCAACGCCGACACGAACATCCCGCGGGACACTCTCCGCGACACCGGAAGGCGGCTGCATGGAAGCGGTCCCGTCCGGCCGGGGTTCGGCCAGGTGACGGTCCGCGCGCTGCACGGTGGGATTGTATCACGCCG
Source organism: Phycisphaerae bacterium (assembly GCA_046754505.1). GTDB lineage: Bacteria > Planctomycetota > Phycisphaerae > UBA1845 > UTPLA1 > JAPULF01. The sequence continues at coordinate 10,226 of JBHHVX010000033.1, forward strand.
GCGGTCATGCGGGACAGGACAAAAACGCACACCCCCCAGGGTGTTCCGTCTCCGAGCGCGAGTGAGCGGCGTCCAATCGCTGCCGCGGCAGTGCGGGATAAGGATGTTTCCGAGTTTCCTGCATAAACTGCGCCCCGTCTGTCGTCTTTCTCATAGACGCCGCGATCGAACGGAGTCGACGGAGGCCGATCGATTGAACGAAAACGAACCCGCACCCGGCTGCGCGTGGGCGGCGTTTTTCCTGGAGCATCATCGCGCCCTGACGGCCTATGCCTTGGCGCTGGTGGGGCGGATGGAGGACGCCGAAGACCTGATCCAGGACGTGTTGCTCAAGATGGTCCGAAGCCGCCAACCCGTGAAGTCCGCCCGGCCGTTTGTCATGCGTTGCCTGCGAAACCTCGCCGTCGACCGGCATCGGTCGGCGACCCGGCGCCCGCCGCCCGGCGAATGGCCCGACTGCGGGGTCGCGTTTCTCGCCCCGCCGGCCCGAGACGCGGCGGAACGAGATCGATCGGCCCGCGCCCGTGCTGCCTTGGAGCAACTGCCGCCCCCGCAACTGGAGGTGATCGTGCTGAAGGTCTACGCCGGCCTGACGTTTCTAGAGATCGCCGAGACGGTCGACAAGCCGATCGGGACCGTGACGAGCCACTATCGCCGCGGGCTTGAGGGGCTTCGCGAAAGGCTCTGCCGGGAGGTGAACCATGCCTGATCGCGACGTGGAAGCCATGATCGCGGCCGTCCCGCTGCGGCAGCTCTCGCCCGATGCCCGGCGGGATATCGTCGCGCGCCTCGTCGATGCGGATCGCACCGAAGCACCGTCCGGGCGGCGCCGACGGGTGTCGTTCTGGCGGGCCGTGGCGGCCTGCGTCGTGCTGTGTGCCGGATCCTACTGGGCGGGCCGGGCTTCGACCGGAACCCGCCGGCCGACGCCGGTCGGACTCCGCGCTCGCGGCATCGGCCCCCGCATCGTCGTCCACGTCGATCCGTCGTTTCTCCGAACACGTCGGCCCGCCGGTCGGTTGGATTTGTCACGGTGGCAATTCATTCAGGGTGATTGAACTTGAGGACAATGACATGAAACGGATGATGAATGCACGCATCGTGTGTTGGAGTGTTGCACTCCTGCTTGTTGTGACGGCGCCCGTAGCGCAGGGCGCTCCGCCGGCCGATGACACAGCCGGCGTCGTGCGGATCGAGATGCAGGTCGTGCGCGCGCCGTCGCCGGTGACGGTCGTGTCCGACGCCGTGACTGTGTTGCCGAATCCCTCCGCCGGCGATTCCACTGGAAGGCGTTCGGCGAACGCACGCTCCGCAGCGAAGCCCGCGCCCGCCGGAAACGACACTGCCTCGGCAATAGCGCCGCCAGCGGGGGGCGCCGCGCCGGGCGTCGTCGTGATCTTCGACAACGTATCGATCCGCGCCGGAGACGCGCTGCTTCGCGTGGTCGATGGCCGGATCCGCGATCGCGCCGCGGCTCCGGATCGCGACGGCTCCGCGAACAGACCTTGGCAGATGCTCTCGGCGCCCACGATCCTCTGCAAGGTCGGCCAGGAAGCCGCCGTCACGGTCGGCGCCGCCGTATCCTGGATGCTCCGGCGTGAAGACGGATGTCTCGTGGTGGAGCAATCGGCCGACGTCCGCGAGGGATTCTCGATTCGGCTGCGGGTCGACCGCGCAGATGAGACGACCGTTTCATTCAAGGACATCCATCTGAAAATGAGCATGATCGCCGATCGGGCGAAGATCGACGGTGTTCCATTTGACGTCGGTCGCCCGACGATCCAGACGATCGAGACATCGGCCGCGCTCAGCGTCCGACCGGATCGGCTCGCCATGATCACGCTGCCGGCCGTGACCGACGACACCGCCGCGATATTCGTCCTGCTCAGGGCCGTTCTTGTTCAGAAGTGATGCTCCGACCCGCTTCCGGGTCGAAACCGGCCACGCTTCTTCCGGTTCCAGCCAACGAGAGCACTGCGGGCGGCACGGTCGAGCATCGGCTCGGTCGTGCCGCCGGTGCGTGTCTGGCATTCCCGCAGCATCGGGTGCGGATTATCGGTCCCCCGAGCCGGCACACACTTCCCGGAAAATGGGTCTTGCGATTCAGAACTGTTTACTGTACGATGGTTTACGTTGCTTTCACGACGAGGATCGGACGGTCGAGTTCAGGCACCGAACGACACATGAACAGGAAGCATGCATGCGGACCGTGACGAAGAAAGAGCTGATCGATCGGATCGCGGATCGGACGGGCAACAAGCGTGTCGTGGTCAAACGCGTCCTTCAGTTGTTCCTTGACGAGATAATTGACGAACTGGGGCGCGGAAATCGCTTGGAATTCCGTGATTTCGGCGTTTTCGAAAGCAAGATGCGGGCGCCGCGAATCGCACAGAATCCCAAGACGCTTGAGCGGGTCCAGGTTCCGAGCAAGCGGACGGTCAAGTTCAAGGTCGGACGCATCATGAAGACAAAGCTGGCTCAGGAGGTCGACGACCTCGCCTCCGGATCGCACCAAGTGTCTGCGGGCCGCTGATCATCTGTTCCCGTAATCTTATGCAGCCGTTCGGATTACGTCGTCATTCACTGCCGCCACCTGCGTTTCTAGGCCTGATGCTATCGGTCCGAATTGCGGATCAGAATACGCCGAACATGACATTCTCGACGTGACGTCGTTGACAGGCCCCGCCGCGTGTGCTATCACTAGTTGAGATTGAGTCTCAATTGCGATTCCGATCGCCGGGTCGCGCGAGGCCGAGCGCTCGGGGCGTTTCGGCACCTGGGCTCGGCACGATCAAGGGTACGAAATGGCCTCTACCGATCGCGTGTTGGCAGATCTTGGAATCGGCGAGTCAGGCAGAATCGTGCGTTTGGACGGACCGCCTGAAACGCGGCACCGCCTCCGCGAAATGGGGCTGACCGCCGGTGCCCTCGTTCGACTCATTCGCGCCGCACCTCTCGGCGATCCGCTCGAACTGCTCGTCCGAGGATACCGCCTGAGCGTGCGAAAACGCGAAGCCGCGACGGTGGTCATCGGGGCCGCCTGATGACACTCACCGACGGTGCGTCGGCCGGTTCGACGGCGCGTCGGTGCCTGCCGAAACGCATCGCCGTCGCCGGAAACCCCAATTCCGGAAAAACGACCGTCTTTAACTCACTGACCGGCCTGCGACAGAAGGTCGGCAACTACCCTGGCGTCACTGTTGAGAAACGCGAAGGCACCCTCATCGGGGATTCGGTGTCCCTGATCGACCTGCCCGGCACCTACAGTCTCTCGGCCCGCTCGCCGGACGAAAAGGTCGCCCGCGACGTACTCCTCGGCCACGTCCGCGGCGTCCCCCGCCCCGACGGCGTCCTGATCGTGATCGACGCCAGCAACCTCGAACGCAATCTCTACCTGGCCTCCCAGATCGTCGACCTAGGCGTTCCCGCCGTCATCGCCTGCAACATGATGGATGTCGCCAGCGCCCACGGTCTGCGGATCGACTGCAAGGCTCTCGCCCGCGAACTCGGCGTGACCGTCGTCGGGACCGTCGCCCATCACGGACGAGGCATCGACGAACTGCGCCAAGCCATTCGTGACTTGGAAGCGCGTCCGCCGCGCCGGCGGCCATGGCGGCTGCCCGAGCCGGTCGAGCGATGTCTGACCGACGTCGCCGCCGCGATGGCCGCCAGCGGCCACGTTCCCGAATCGGCCTCTGCCGGCGCCGCCGTGCTGTGGACCGTGGACTATCTCTCCGGCGATGCCACCACCCGCCGCGTCGCGGAACGATTCTGTGCATCGATCTCCGATCAACACGCGTCCCGGATGCGCGAGGCCGCTGACGCCCTCGCCACCACGTTCGACGATGTCGCCGGCCTCATTGTCGAGGCCCGCTACGCCTGGCTGTCGGAGACTGTCCGGCGCGGCGTCCAGTCCACTCCGGGCCGTGCCTGGACCGAACTCGGAGCCGAGACGGTCAGCGATCGGATCGATCGGGTCGTGACCCACCGCGTGCTCGGCCCGGCCGTGTTCGCCGGCGTGATGTTCGTGTTCTTCCTGTCGATATTCTCGTGGGCACAGCCTCTGATGGATCTGATTGCCGCGGGCCAAACGCTCCTCAGCGAGTCGGTCCGATCCGCCATGGCGCCCGGCGCCCTGCGCTCGCTACTCACCGATGGCGTGATCACCGGCGTCGGGTCCGTCCTCACGTTCTTCCCACAGATCTGCATCCTCTTCCTCGGACTGGGCATCCTTGAGGACAGCGGCTACATGGCCCGGGCCGCCTTTCTCATGGACCGCGTGATGAGCCGCGTCGGGCTACATGGCCGCAGCTTCGTCCCCCTCCTGTCCTCCTACGCCTGCGCCATTCCCGGCATTCTCGCCACGCGAACCATCGAGGACCGCCGCGACCGATTCACGACGATCATGGTCGCGCCGCTGATGAGTTGCTCGGCCCGCCTGCCCGTCTACACCATCATCATCGCCGCCGTCTTCGGCCACCGCGTCTGGATGAAGGCGGGTGTCATGTTCGGACTGTATGCCCTGGGCACCCTGACGGCCCTCGCCATGGCCCTGCTGTTCAAGAAGACGCTGTTCGCCGGTCCGCGACCGACTTTCATCATGGAATTGCCCCCCTATCACCGGCCCCGGCCTCGACCCATCCTCCGAGGCGTATGGGACCGCAGCAAGATGTTCCTGACCCGTGCCGGCACCACGATCTTCGCCGCCTGCGTCGTCGTCTGGGCCTTGTCCTACTTCCCCCGCGTCGACCCCGCCGCACGGGCGCCCGCCGTCCAGGCAAAACTGGCCGCGCTCGATGACACCCGGACCGTCGAACGCCACAACATCCTCGCCGCCGAACAACTCCGGGGAAGCTACCTCGGCCGGCTCGGCCACTGCATCGAACCGGTGATCCGCCCCCTCGGATTCGACTGGCGGCTCGGCGTCGGCGTCCTCTCATCGTTCCTGGCCCGCGAGGTCTTCGTCGGTACGATGGGCATCACCTTCTCGCTCGGCGAGGCCGATGAGACCTCCATCGCGCTGCAGGAACAGCTCGCCGGCTCCACCTGGCCCGATGGCCGGACAGTCCTGACGCCCCTCGTAGGCATCGGTCTCATGGTCTTCTACGTCCTCGCCTGCCAGTGCGTCAGCACCCTGGCCGTGACGCGGCGAGAGACCGGTTCCTGGCGATGGCCCGCCCTGATGTTCGGCTACATGACCGCCCTCGCCTATGCCGCCAGCCTCCTGGTCTATCAGGTCGGCAGCCGACTCGGTGTCGGCTGACACGCAGCGGGGCGACGCGGCAGGCACCAGCTCCGTTGCACTTCCCCGGCGAGGATCTCACCCGCTCGCCGGCTCCTGCTCGAGCTCGAACGCCGCATGCACCGCCCGCAGCGCCTTCTCGCCGTCCTCCTGTGTGATCACACAACTGATGACGATCTCGCTCGTGCTGATGTTCTCGATATTGACGTCCGCCTGATGCAAGGCCTCGAACATCCTGGACGCCACGCCGGTGTGCGTCCGCATCCCGACGCCCACGACCGACACCTTCGATAGTCCCTCCCGAATCTCGACCGCCGCGCCGGGAAACGCGCCAACCAGCGTCTCTCCGATCGACCGCGCCGCCGCGATGTCCGCGCGGTCGATCATGAAGCTGATGTCCGCCGTCCGGCCTCCGGGGTCGATCACCTGGACGATGTCATCCACGATCACTCCCGCCTCCCCGACCCGCGCGAAAACCCGCCCAGCGACGCCCGGCACGTTCGGGACGCCCGTGAAGACGATGCGGGCCAGCTGCTTCCGAAGGGCCGCTCCGCGCACAATAACCTGTTCCAGAGCCGGTGATTCATTCACGATGTCCGTTCCTTTCGCATCGGTGTGGCTGCTTCGGACATGGATGCGCACATCGTAGTTCTTGCCCAGCTCGATGCTCCGCGCGTGCATGACCTGTGCCCCGAGCGAAGCCAGCTCGAGCATCTCGTCGTAAAAGATGGAGTCCAGTTTGCGGGCCTGCGGCACGATGCGTGGATCGGCCGAATACACACCATCGACGTCCGTATAAATCTCACAGGCGTCCGCCCCCATCGCGGCCGCCAGCGCCACGGCCGTCGTGTCCGACCCGCCCCGACCCAGCGTGGTGATGTTCAGGGCCTCATCCACGCCCTGAAACCCCGCGACGATGACGATGCTGCCCCGCGCCAGCAGCGACGCAATCCGCTTCCGCTGCGTGATTTCCTTGATCCGCGCCCGGCCGAACGCGTGGTCCGTCCGAAGGCCGATCTGCCCGCCCGTCAGGCTGATGGCGTCATGGCCGGCATGGTGCATCGCCATCGCCATCAGCGCGATAGACACCTGCTCTCCCGTGGCCAGCAACTGATCCATCTCTCGTCGACTCGGACGGTCCGTCACCTGATAGGCCAGGTCGATCAGGTCGTCCGTCGTCTTGTTCATCGCCGAGACGACCACGACGACCTGGTTGCCGTCCAGACTCGCGCGAATCGCCCGCCGGGCGGCGCGGTGGATCAGCTCCGCGCTGCCAATGCTCGTGCCGCCAAATTTCTGAACAATCAGGGGCATGGGGAGTAGTTATCAGTTATCAGTTGCCAGTTGCCGAAAACCGAAGACTGGAAACTGGAAACTGGAAACTCTCATCTCCACACCAGCTTGCCGCTTCCACGGCGGATGGCGCCGATGCGGTGGGGCATCTCGCCGAGGCGTTCCAACTGACGCATGATGCTGTCCGCAAACGTTGCCCGTACGACCAACACATAGCCGATACCCATATTGAACACGCGGTACATCTCCTCCCGATCGACGCCCAGTTTCTCAATCAATCGAAACAGCTTCGGCACAGGCCAGCTCTTACGCCGGAGCACGACGTCGCAGTCCGGCGGAACCACGCGGGGCAGGTTGCCGACCAGACCGCCGCCGGTCACATGGGCCATCGCTCGGACGATCCGCTTTCGACGATACCGCTTCAACAGCGTCGTGATCGACCGGGCATAGATTCGCGTCGGTCGGAGCAGAGCGTCCGCGAGCGGTTCGCCCGGATCGACCGGCAGCCGCGCACGTTTCGGCAGGCGTCGCAGCACCCTGCGCACCAGCGCATATCCGTTCGCGTGGATGCCGTCAGACGCCAGCCCGATCACGACATCACCGGGGGCGACCCCGCGGCCGTCGATCATGCGCCGCCGTTCGACCACGCCGACGCAGAACCCGGCCAGGTCAAAATGGTCCCGAGCGTACAGGCCCGGCATCTCGGCGGTTTCGCCGCCCAACAGAGAACACTCCGCCATGCGGCATCCCCGCGCCATGCCCTCAACCAGCCGTGCGGTATCCACCGGCCGCAGTTTGTGACAGGCGATGTAGTCGAGAAAGAATAGCGGCTCCGCCCCGGTCGTCAGAACGTCGTTGACATTCATCGCGACCAAATCGATGCCGAGGTCGTCGAGACGGCCGTGCTCCAGCGCCAGCAGCAGTTTGGAACCGACGCCGTCCGCCCCCGCGACCAGCACGGGGTCGCGATAGTTCCGCCGCAGAAGGCGGCCCGGATAATCCAACTGAAACAGCCCGGCAAACGCGTTGTGCCGCGTCAAGACCCGGTCGTCGCAGGTCCGGGCCGCGGAGTCCCGAATCCGCTCGACGAGTTGCTCGCCGGCCTCGATGTCGACGCCGGCATCGCGGTAGGTGACGCGTCGGTTCCGGACCTTGCCTCTGCCCATAATCGTCTCGCAGGACCACGACCCGCGTCGAGACCGACAGACCCGTCACAACGGAGCCGTCCGACGCGCCACGCCCCGACACCCTGGCCGATCCTAACTCCGCGCCGCGCTCCGATAAAGAACCTGTCCTCAGCCTACCGCTTTTTGTTCGTCAAGAGCCTCGCGATCCGCTTCGATATCCTTGGGGGAGATGAAGCGAACATGAACCAACCACCCAAGAACCCCGAGCGGGCACTGTCGGTGCTGGCGGACATGCGGCGCCGGCTGGCCAATCAACTCGCCGATCGAATCGCCGAGCGCGGCGACGACCTGCTGGCATTCGCCACTGCCGGTGACGATCCCTTCACGGCGACGCCCGACCTCGAGCGACTCGGTCGCGGTCTGGCGAACGTCAACCACGCCATCGCCGCGATGAGAGCCGTCGCACAGCCGCCAGCGCCGAGCGTCGCCGTCCGCAGCCCACGGGCGCAAGGCCGTCGTGCAGCCAAGCCATTTGACGTGTTTTGCAATCTGGTCGACGAGGGCCGCCTCGAAGAGGCCGCACGTGAACTGACTTGTCTGATTCGCCTGCCCAGCGAGTGCGCCTTCACCGCGACCCACTTCTTCACCCGAGCCGTAGCCGCCGATCCGGCCGTCCGCGAGTGCGTAAATACTCTTTGCGCCCGGATCGAATCGAGCACCGACGCCGACTGCATGAAGGTCCTGGTCGCGGCGTTCGGTCTGCAGGCAGTAGAATCCACGACCGCGGTTCGTGTCTTGCGAGGAAGACTGCGCGGCGGAGCGCCGCTCGCCGGTGATCGGGCCGCATTGCCGCCCATGCAGTTGCAGGCCGCGCTGGCGGCGATGGGGTAGCGAAAACAGACCAGCGGCCGGATCGCGCTCGGGAAACCCTTCCTCAGGCAACAGGAAAAGCCCCTCCACCCACTACGACGAGACGGCACGGCCCGGTGGTCACCGGACCGTGCCGCCCCTGCGGTCTAACACTGTCAGATACGTCAGCGGCGCCGGCGCACGAGGCACAGGCCGCCGAGACCGAGCATCGCCAGCGTGGCCGGCTCGGGAACCATGCTCACGTTGTCAAAGTCACCCACGTCGGTCAGGTTCCAGTTGTCCGAGAACAGCACAACCTGTTCCATCGTCGTGCCGGCGAAAACACCCGCGACACCACTGTAGATCGGTGTGCCGCCATACGAGTAATCGATCGTGTTGGCGACCGGATCGATGTTGATCGTCAGGTTCGTGTACGTCCCGACGTTCCACGTAACGCCCGTATCGACAAAAGAGAGACCGGTGCCCGGATTGTCGAGCACCAGAATGTGTCCCTGCCAACTGAACTTCACGCGGGCGCTCAGGAAACCCTGCGAGGGCGCCTGGACGACGATGTCGTAGTCCGCCCCGCCGGCGGCGCTGATCGCGACGTCGACCGTGAGGCTGCTCGGCCCGACGGGAAGCGCGCCCAGATTCGGGCTGAACGCCCCGATGCTGGTGCCGTTCGGGCTGGCCGGATCGTGGTCGATACGAAGGTGCTGGCTCCCACCCATGGGATTCAACGCGTCGACATGTCCCTCGGTCGTGCTCGCATTGAACGTGGTCCAGCCCATCTGCCCGCCGACCGGCCCCACCAGGAAGCCTTCGCTCGGCTCGAACCCCGTCACGAGTGAGCCGGGGCCGCGGGGCGCGGGCGTCACCGGAGTAGGCGACCCGACCGGCGTAGCCGTGAGGTCGTAGGCCCGATAGACCTGCTGTGCATGAGCCGTTCCGCAGAACACCAGCGCGGCAGCGGCCATCAAGCCAGGAACGAGTGTTTTCTTCTTCATCTCAGTTTTCCCCCTTTTCCAGAACTACCTTCGGTACTCGGCGCTTCTCGTCGCTCAACAGCGTTCGCGACAAGGAGACGCCACTCCTTGGTCTCTCGATCCCGCGTCGTCCCGGCGACTCCGCGGGATCCGCCTCAACAAGATATCTCAAGAAAACGTCATTGCGTTCCCGCCGGTCCCCCGACACGATATCTATCCCAGAGCCGCGCCACGGGACAGAGGCAGGAACGATCCTTCAGGACGTCAGCTTAACGGATCGCCATGGGCCCTGTCAAGTGGGCAATCGTCTTTTTGTCGCTCGGCCGGTAATGGGGAGGGAGATATTAGGACACACGTATACGTCCGAAGGAGACACCCTTGGACCGTTTCCGAATCGTGACCGATATGAAGCCGGCCGGAGACCAGCCGGCCGCCATCGACGCCCTGGTTAATGCGTTTTCCAAACGCGGACGTCATTCGCAGACGTTGATGGGCGTGACCGGGTCCGGGAAGACCTTCACCATGGCCCATGTCGTCGAACGTCTCAATCGCCCGACCCTGGTGATCTCGCACAACAAGACGCTCGCCGCCCAGCTCTACGAGGAATTCACCGAGCTTTTCCCCCACAATGCCGTGGAATACTTCGTCAGCTACTATGACTATTATCAGCCCGAGGCCTATATCGCCGCCCGGGACATCTACATAGAAAAAGACGCTTCCAGAAATGACGACCTCGATCGCCTGCGCCTCTCCGCCACCAGCGCCCTCGTCTCCCGCCGCGACGTGCTCATCGTCGCCAGCGTGTCGTGTATCTTCGGACTGGGCTCGCCGGACGCCTACAAGGCCAGCGTCATCGACCTCCGGGTCGGTCGTCGGGCCGAACGCGACGACCTGCTCAAACGATTCGTCGATCTCCAGTACCGGCGAAACGACGTCAGCCTCGAGCGCAGCACCTTCCGCGTCCGCGGCGACGTCGTCGAACTCTACCCGGCCTACGAACAGGTGGCCTATCGCATCGAGTGGTTTGGCGACGAGATCGAACGACTGGCCACCATCCATCCCCTCACCGGGGCGACCCTGACGACACACGACCAACTCTACATCTATCCCGCCGTTCACTATGTGATGCCCGAAGACCGGATCGAGAAGGCCGTCGCCGGCATCCGCGAGGAACTCGATCAGAGGCTCCAGCAGTTTCGCCCCCAGGGCAAACTCCTCGAAGCCCAGCGGCTGGCGGCCCGGACGAAGTACGATTTGGAAATGATCCTCGAAGTCGGTTATTGCTCCGGCATCGAGAACTATTCGCGGCACCTCTCTGGAACCGAGCCGGGCGCCAAACCCTACACCCTCGTCGACTACTTTCCCGAAGACTTGTTCCTCATCGTCGACGAATCCCACGTCTCCATTCCGCAGATCGGCGCCATGTACAACGGCGACCGCGCCCGCAAGGAGGTCCTCGTCGAACACGGCTTTCGCCTGCCCAGCGCCCTCGACAACCGCCCAATGCGATTCGAAGAGTTCGAGGCCATGTGGAAAGATGCCTTGTTCGTCTCCGCCACCCCCGGACCCTACGAACTCAAACGCTGCAAGGGCGAAGTCGTGGAGCAGGTGATCCGACCCACCGGCCTGCTCGATCCGGTGATCACCGTCAAACCCGCCCGCGGACAGGTTCCGGACCTCCTCCATCAGATCCAGGCCCGCGCGGCGGCAGGGCAACGCACGATCGTGACCACCCTCACCAAGCGACTGGCCGAAGACCTCTCCGACTACCTACAGCAGGCGGGAATCAAGTGTGCCTACCTGCACAGCGACATCGTCACCATGGATCGTGTCGAGATTCTCCGAGACCTGCGATCCGGAAAGTACGACGTTCTGGTCGGCGTCAATCTCCTGCGTGAAGGGCTTGACCTCCCCGAGGTCTCGCTGGTCGCCATTCTCGACGCCGACAAGGAAGGCTTCCTCCGCAGCGCGACCAGCCTGATCCAGACGATCGGACGCTGCGCCCGGCATGTCGATGCCGAGGTCTATCTCTACGCCGACAAGGTCACGCCCTCCATGCGCCAAGCCATCGATGAAACCCGCCGGCGTCGCGTCCTTCAGGAGGCCTACAACACCGAACACGGCATCACTCCGCAAACCATCCGAAAGGCCATCCGCTCGCGGCTGGAAGACGAAATCTCCGCCCGCCGAACCGCCCGCGAGGTGATTCGCGCCGGCGAAGAGGAGTTCGACCGGACCCAGTCCATCGCCGACCTCGAAGGCGACATGCTCGCAGCCGCCGAGGCCCTGGACTTCGAACGGGCCGCCAAACTCCGCGACCGAATACGCGAATTGAAAAACGCCCCCGCGCTCACGGCCGTGGCGCCAGAGGATGTCCGCAGTCGGGACGCCGCCGGCTCCCAGCGTGATCGGGCAGATCGGCCTGCCGGCTCAACACCAAGCGAAGAGCGTGTGTAAAACCGCGCTCGCCCGCACATATATCCCATCCCTTCCGAGTTGCGGGACGGGCTCGACCGCGCAGCGCTCCCGATGATCGGCCGCGTGCCGCCGGCGGCCTGCCCGTCCGTGCTCGATATTGGGCCGAGGTGTGAATGCCGATCGGGATCGGCGAGTTCCAAGATTCGCAGTCGTCCGAAGTTACGCATCGAAAACGGGGTTGACATGGGAGATACGACCGAGTAGAGTTCCCGATTCGAGTTTAGCCCCGGCCAATCTGCGCCGCGCGTGGTGCGCGGCGGCAGCGAGCTTCTGCGGGAACGGGAGTTCGAGGCGGGTCGTCGCAACCGTCGAGGTCAACAATGCTTCCTGACAGGCGTACGTCCAAATCCGTCAAGCGCTCCCGTCGCTCGCACCATGCCCTGCAACCGGTCAACCTGTCCCGCTGCCCGCAGTGCAACCAGGCCAGGCGGCCGCACTGTGTCTGCCCTAATTGCGGATACTACAATTCCAGAGTCTCGGTCAAGATCGAGACCAAGGAGTCCTAGCCGCCCATGCGGATCGCTCTCGACGCCATGGGAGGGGACCATGCACCCGTCGAAATCATTCGAGGGGCCGTGGACGCACTGTCCCTGCTCGGTTCGGGCGACGAACTGCTGCTGATCGGGCGCACCGACACGATCGAATCCCACCTGCCAAACGCCCCAGCGATCCGCCGGCAAATCCGCATTCACCACGCCTCGGACGTAATCGGCATGGACGAAGCCCCGGTCGAGGCGCTCAGGCACCACAAGGACTCGTCGCTCGTTGTCATGGCACGGCTTGCGGCCGACAGGCAGGTCGACGCCGTGATCAGTGCGGGCAACACCGGAGCCTGTGCCGCGGCATGCCAGTTGCGGATGCGCACCCTGGGACACGTCCAGCGCCCCGGAATCGCCGTCGTCCTACCGTCTTTCTACGGCCCCCTGGTGATTTGTGATGTCGGAGCCAATGTCGCGCCGAAGCCACAGCACCTCTTCCAGTACGCCCACATGGCCGGCATCTACGCCGAAGGCATCCTGAACATCGACAAGCCGCGCGTCGGCCTGTTGTCGATCGGAGGAGAGGACGCCAAGGGCAGCGCCCTCGTCAAACAGACACGGGCCTTGATTCGGCCGGATGCCCGCGTCAACTTCATCGGCAACGTGGAAGGCCGCGATCTCTTCCAGGGCCTCTGCGACGTGGTGGTGACCGACGGCTTCACCGGCAACGTCGTGCTGAAGATCAGCGAAGGGTTGTCACACGGCTTGTTTGACACCATCGAACGTGAAATCGCCGTCGAAGGCGCCGACCTTGCGGGGCGATTCAAGCCCGTGGTCGAGGCGATCTGGGCACGCCACGACTACAGCGAATACGGCGGTGCCCCACTGCTCGGCATTAACGGCGTCTGCATCATTTGTCACGGGTCGAGCAAACGGCACGCCATCATGAACGCCATTCGAGTGGCGCGGGAGTATGTGTTGAGTGACCTGAACGCGATCATCATGGCGCGGTTTACCGAGGAGACCGTCGATGCCTGAGCCGGTTGGCATGAGAATCTCGGGGACCGGCCGGTATCTTCCGGAGAAGGTCCTTGCAAACAAGGATTTCGAACACCTCGTCGACACCAGCGACCGATGGATCCGGGAGCGCACCGGAATCGAGAAGCGCCACATCGCCGGCGAAGGCGAGTCCACCGCCACCCTCGCCACCGCTGCGGCCAAGGTCGCCCTGGCCGACGCCGGGCTGACCGCCACCGACATCGACATGATCATCGTCGCGACGATCACGCCCGAGTGCTTCTTTCCATCTACAGCCTGTTTCGTTCAAGAAGCAATCGGAGCCCGCGACGTCCCCGCTTTCGACCTCAGCGCCGCGTGCAGTGGCTTCATCTATGCCCTGCTCGTGGGAACTCGCATGCTCCAGTCCGACGCATACCGCCACGTCCTCGTCATCGGCGCAGAGACCATGTCGCGCATCACCGACTATGAGGACCGCGCAAGCTGCGTCCTCTTCGGGGACGGCGCCGGCGCGGCGGTCCTGTCCGCCGCTCCGGATGCTTCCGGCCCGTGTCTGCTGTATGGCAAGATGCACGCCCGTGGCGAGAACCCCTGCATCCTCTGGGTACCGGCCGGCGGTTCACGGCTGCCGGCGTCGGCCATGACCGTCCGGGAACGCCTTCACTACATCAAGATGCAGGGTCGCGAAGTCTACAAGCTTGCCGTCAAGAAAAACCTCGAAGTCATCGAAACCACCCTCGCCGAGGCCGGAGTCAAGCCCGACGAGCTGGCGCTGCTGATCCTCCATCAGTCGAATCTGCGAATCATAGAGTCCGTGCGGCAACGGCTCGGCCTCTCCGAGGACAGAATGTTCGTCAACATCCAGGAGTGCGGGAATACCTCCGCAGCGTCGGTGGCCATGGGGCTCGACGTAGCCCGCAAGAACGGTCGTCTCAAGTCCGGAGATGTCACGCTGCTCGTCGCGTTTGGAGCCGGCTGGACATGGGCGTCGGCGCTGCTGCGCGTATAAAGGACACACAACCTGTTTCTGAGGTCGGCAACGCATCACCTGACGCATGAGGGAACCTCGATCCTCGGCGTGTTGACGGTGAATCACCGGCCGGAGCAACTTCAAAGGGGACGATGTCGTGTATAAGACGGCGGTCATATTTCCGGGACAGGGGGCCCAGGTCGTCGGCATGGGACGCGACGTCGCGGACGTGGCGCCCGAGGCCCGCGCCGTCTTCGACCGCGCCAATGAGATCCTCGACTTCGATCTGGCCCGGCTCTGTTTCGAGGGGCCGGCCGAGCGTCTCAACGCGACCGACGTGTCTCAGCCGGCCATCTTCGTCGTTTCCGTCGCCCTCTGGCATGCCATGGAGGCAAACGGGATCGCCTGCCAGCTCGCCCCCGCCGCGATGGCCGGCCTGAGCCTCGGCGAGTACACAGCCCTTCACCTCGCCGGATTCATCGATTTCGAGGACTGCCTCCGCCTCGTCGCCGAGCGCGGGCGGCGGATGCAGGCCGCGGCCCACGCCAGGCCTGGCGGGATGGTCTCCCTGATCGGCTTGGATGAGGCGGTCGCCGTACGGATATGCCGCGAGGCCGCCGAGAGCGAAGTCCTTGTCCCATCGAACTTTAATTGCCCTAGACAGATCGTCGTCTCCGGCAACCGCGAGGCCTGTCATCGCCTCCTGCCCCTCGCCGAGCGGGAGGGAGGCCGAGCCATCGAGTTGGCCGTCGCCGGAGCGTTCCACTCCCCACTGATGGCCTCGGCCGCCGCCGGCCTCGAGCCCGCCCTCACCGCCGCCGCAATCAAACCCGGCCGTTTGTCGGTGGTGGCGAACGTCTCCGCCGACTATCATGGCGGCCCGGCCGATGTCCGCTCCTTGCTCCGCGAGCAGGTCGTCCAGCCGGTCCGATGGCAGACTTCCATCGAGCGATTGATCGCCGATGGGGTCGACCGGTTCGCGGAGGTCGGGCCGGGGCGAGTCCTGACCGGTCTCATGCGGAAGATTGATCGGTCGATAAAGGCGGTCAACTATTCGACTGCCGCCAGCTTGGAAAAACAACCGGCCTAGGCGCGCCTTGCCCGGAGCAACGACCCGGCGCGTGCAGAGCGGAACCTGGTGACCATGAACGAAAACATCGATCTTCTTGATCGCGTGGCCATCGTGACCGGCGGATCACGCGGCATCGGCCGCGCCGCCAGCCTCGCGCTCGCCAACCGAGGGGCCACCGTCGTCGCCTGCGCACGCCACGCCGACCGACTGGCGGCGCTCGCCTCCGAGGCCGCCGACCGCCGCTGCCCCGGAAAGGTCATCGCCCGCACACTCGATGTCACCGACCCCGACGCCGTCGAAAAATGGGTCGACGACGTCGCCGCCGACCTCGGCCGGCTCGACATTCTCGTCAACAACGCCGGTATCACCCGCGACGGGCTCGTCATGAGCCTGACCGACGAGCAGTTCGACGCCGTCATCAACACCAACCTTCGAGGCGTCTTCTTCATGACGCGCGCCACCGGAAAACACATGATCCGCGCCCGCTGGGGACGCATCATCAATATCACCAGTATTTCCGGCATGATGGGCAACACCGGTCAGGCCAATTACGCCGCCAGCAAGGCCGGCGTCATCGGCTTCACAAAATCCGTCGCCAAGGAAGTCGCCCGCCGGGGAATCACCTGCAACGCCGTCGCCCCCGGGTTTATCAAGACAGATATGACCAATGTCCTGTCGGACAAGGTCAAGGAGCAGGTCCTGCCGCTGATCCCCTTGCAGCGATTCGGCGAGCCCGAAGAGGTCGCCGCGGCCGTCGCGTTTCTCGCGTCCCCCGCTGCCGGATATATCAACGGCCAGGTCCTCGTCGTCGACGGGGGTCTTCATATGTGAACCGAGGCGCGCCGCCCGTCGCGGGCTGCGGAAGCCTCGATAATGGAGTAGTCTTTTCGGTTTCTAGGGTCGGGCGCCGCATAGCGCCCGGCGAACGCATCGTCAGTGGCGGGAGGCTTCCGAAGGACATGCAGTGCGGCCGGTGCGGCTCTGAGCCGGATCGGCACGGCGAAGCTGCTCTGCGGGCGCTCTCCCGGCCGGATGTGAGTCTTGGGACTGGTTTGGAGGTTCGAGTGTGACATCAACGGAAGAGATCAAAGAAAAAGTCATCAAGATCGTCAGTGAGCAGATGGGACAGGACAACACCTCGGAAATCACCTTGGAAACGTCCTTCGTCCATGATCTGAACGCCGACTCCCTCGATACGGTCGAGCTTGTCATGAAGTTCGAGGATGAGTTCGAACTGAGTATCCCCGACGAGGAGGCCGAAAAAATCCAGACGGTCGGCCAGGCGGTGGACTACATCAGCAAGGCCAGACAGTAGGGCCGGGGACTCGCGGCCGCCCTGCGGTGTGCCGCGATCCGTGAATCCATCATTCGGAACACAGACAGCGGAGTCACTATGTCTGATCGACGCGTCGTCATCACCGGGATGGGACTCGTCTGCCCGCTGGGGTGCGCCGTCGACACGTTCTGGGAGAGGCATCTCAACGGCGACAGCGGCGTCGGGCCGGTCTCGTTGTTCGATGCCTCGGACTTCTCGGTACGTTTCGGGGGCGAGTGCCGCGAGTTTGACCCTCGCGTGCATCTCGATCGGCGGTCCGTCCTCCGATGCGACCGCTTTGCCCAGCTTGGGGTCTGCGCCGCGCTCGATGCCTTCCAGGACAGCGGCCTCAAGCCCGGGGCCGGCAATCCGGATCGGTTCGGCGTCATCACCGGATCCGGAATCGGCGGCCTCCGCGAGCTCGAGGATCAGCACACCCGTCTGACCACCAAGGGGCCGAGAAAGGTTTCGGCCTTCACCATTCCCAAGCTGATGGTCAACGCGGCCAGTGGCAACATCTCGATCCGAGTCGATGCCCGTGGCCCCAACACCGCCATCGCCACCGCCTGCGCCTCGGCGACCCATGCGATGGGCGCCGCCTTTCACACCCTCCGCTGGGACACCGCCGATGTCATGATCACCGGCGGCGCCGAAGCCGCCCTGACCCCCATCGGACTCGCCTCCTTCGCCAGCATGAAGGCCCTCTCCCAGCGAAACGACGATCCCAAGGCCGCCTCCCGCCCCTTCGATCGCGACCGCGACGGATTTGTCCTCGGCGAAGGCGCGGGCATGTTCGTCTTCGAAGAACTCGAACACGCCCGGAAAAGAGACGCCCGAATTTATGCCGAAGTCCTCGGCTTCGGCATGAGCGGCGACGCCTTCCACATCACCCAGCCCCTCGACGGCGGCGAAGGGGGGGGCCGCGCCATGACCCTGGCCCTGTCCGACGCCGGGGTCGACCCCGAGCGCATCGATTACATCAACGCCCACGGCACCGGCACTCCCTTGGGCGATATCGCCGAGACCCTCGCCATCAAGTCGGTCTTCGGTGCCCACGCCCGAAGACTCAGCATCAGCAGCACCAAGAGCGCTATCGGCCACCTGCTCGGTGCCAGCGGCGGCGTCGAACTCATCGCCACCACCCTCGCATTGCATCACGGCGTCGTTCCGCCCACCATCAACCTCGAAAACGCCGGCGAAGGTTGCGACCTCGACTACACCCCGCTCACCCCACGCGACCGGAAAATCGACGTCGCCCTCAGCAATTCCTTCGGATTCGGTGGCCACAACGCGTCCATCCTCATCGGAAGACTTGCCTGAGGATCCGATCCGCGACCGTGAGCGAGCGGACGGCTTGCACCCGCCTCATCAGTCTTGGCGCATGATTCGCCGGCCCGCCGGTCTTGTCACGGACCCACTCGCCCGCCGCCGCCACCGTTTCAGGGAATGCTGACCGGCGGTCGATAGAACGAGGGCAGACGCGGTGCGCGCCCCCCGGACCGGGCAGCCGTGTGAAATATCCCGACGCAAGAAGGCCCAGGCGAAGATAAGTGTTCAGTCAGGACGACATCGACGCGGTTCTCAACGACGCCGAACAGGCCGTCAACTCCCTCGCCGACCAGACCGACGCCCTGACCGGGACCACCGCTGCGCCCGCCGCCCCAGCGAGCCGGACGGTCCCCCTCCCCAGCGAGTCGGACGGTCCGACGCACCGGTCTCCCACGCGCCCGGGAAACGTCCACCGCATCCTGCGGCTCCGCGTCCCCGTCGTCGTGCGCCTCGCCGAATGCACCATGAGTGTCGGCGAGATCATGCGAATGTCGCCCGGATCGATCATCGAGTTCGACCGTCCGGTCGAGGCCGTCCTCGATCTGCTCGTCAACAACGTCCAGATCGGCGCCGGCGAGGCGATCAAGGCCGGTGAGCACTTCGGGCTGCGGATCACCAACATCGGCGACCTCCACCAGAAGATCGAGTCGCTCGCCGGCGACTGACCGCCGACAGCGATGTGAAAGCTGGCAACTGGCAACTGATAACTGATAACTGATAACTCACAACTGATAACTGATAACACGGACGTCGTCATCATGAGGATCATCGTCGCCGGCGCCGCCGGCTTTGTCGGCTATCACCTTTCGCGCCGCCTGCTCGACGCCGGCCACGACGTCGTCGGCATCGACAGCATGACCACCGGCAGCCGGGCCAACGCCGCCGATCTCGCCGGCTGCGACCGGTTCCGATTCATCGAGCAGGACATCGTCCAGCCCATCACCGTCGACGACCCCGTCGATCGGATATTCAACCTTGCCTGCCCCGCCTCGCCGGTCGATTTCCGCGACAAGGCCCTGGAGATCATGCAGACCTGCAGCGCCGGCGCGCGAAACCTCCTCGAACTCGCCCACGACCGGTCTGCCCTGTTCCTTCAGGCCTCCACCAGTGAGTGCTACGGAGACCCGGCCGAGCACCCCCAGCCCGAGACCTATTGGGGAAACGTCAACCCCATCGGCCCCCGCGCCCCCTACGACGAGGGCAAACGCTTCGCCGAGGCCCTGACCTTCGCCTACCACCGCACCCGCGGCGTTCAAACGCGGATCGTCCGGATCTTCAACACCTATGGCCCTCGGATGCGGGCCGATGACGGCCGCGCCCTGCCGACGTTCATCAGTCAGGCCCTCGCCGGCGAGCCGATCACGATCCACGGCGACGGCAGCCAGACTCGGTCGTTTTGCTTTGTCTCCGACCTGGTCGAGGCCATGCTCCGCACCGCCGACAGCGATTGTCCCGACCCGATCAACATCGGCAACGACGCCGAGCTGACCGTCCGCCAGGCCGCCGAAGCCGTCGTCGAGCTGGCCGCCAGTTCAAGCCGGCTGATCTGCGTCGAGCGCCCCGTCAACGACCCCGAGCGCCGTCGCCCCGACCTCACCCGTGCCCGCGAAGTCCTCGGCTGGTCCCCGGTCGTCCCCTGGCGCGAAGGTCTCTCAAAGACCATAGACTACTTCCGCTCTCTCCGCTGACCCGTCCGAGATCGGCGCTGGAACGAGGATCATACTGAAACGAGAATCCCTTCATGCTGGAACGAGAATCCTTTCATGCTGGAACGAGAATCC
>JBHHVX010000034.1:0-29904 GCA_046754505.1 Phycisphaerae bacterium
TCGGGACAGGCACCGGTTGTGTTCCGCAGAGGCCGTGCCCCACCATGCCCCCCGGGGGGGAAAAGGGGGTCAGGCTACTTTGTTGTGGAGAAAAGGGCTCAGGCTACTTGGATCATTCGGGACGCTTATTCGGGACAGGCACCGGTTGTGTTCCGCAGAGGCCGTGCCCCACCATGCCCCCCGGCTGAGTGCCACGCCCATCGGCAAGGCCGTGGGCGTGCGGCACGCAGCGAATGGCGTCAAACCCGCACACACCAACGGAGCCCGTACGGCCCAGCCGGTGTTCCGCATGTCCACCGCTGCGCGGATGGACATGCCACCCGCCATGAGAATGGATCCCCATTCGGTCGGGGGACCGAGAGAGGATTCTCGGTCCAGCACGGCGGCGACCGCGGTTCGCGGTCCGGCCTCCGTTTCATTTCACGATATGATCTCCGCCGAGAGGCGCGACGCGTGCGATTTCGGTGATCGTGCGCGGCGCGAGTCCGCTTATGGTCGGTCCGTCTGTATGTCGAACCCGTCGGGAGTGGTCGCAATGCGGCCGGGTGCCCGCTGCCCGGGGCGCCGTGCGCTGGGGCTTGCTGCTACTCATCGGCGCGTTGGGCGGCGCGGCGTTCGTGGTGGCGCGATGGGTTCCGCGACGACCGGGCGCGGACCTCCGCGTGGTCGAATCGGTATCGATCGCCACCCTGGACCCCGCCGCCATCAGCGTCCTTCAGGACATCCGCGTCGTCATGCAGCTCTACGAGGGGCTGACCGTGTTCGATCCCCCGGCCTCGGCCGGGGGCGCTGGCGTACGCAAGCCGGCGCTGGGGTGCGCTGAGCGATACGAGGTCGATGCGGCAGGCACGGTCTATCGCTTTCACCTCCGGTCCGACGCCCGATGGAGCAACGGCGACGCCGTCACGCCCGACGACTTCCTGTTCGCGTGGCAGCGGGCGATCGAGCCGGGCACGGCCCAGGACTACGCCTTTTTCCTCGACGCCATCGCCGGCCTCCGCGAATACGTCGCATGGCGGCGGACGGAAATCGACCGGATCGGGCGGCTCCCCGCCGACCGGCGTCGGGCGGCTCGCGACCGGCACCTGGCGGAGGCCGATCGGCGCTTTAAAGAAGACGTGGGTCTCCGGACGGTCGGCCCGCAAACACTCGAAATCCGCCTCGAACACCCCGTGCCCTACTGGCTCGACCTGCTCTCGGCGCCGGTATTCCTGCCGCTGCACCGGGCGACGGTCGAACGATTTCGCCGGATCGGCGAGACCGGACTGATCTTCTACGACGCGCGCTGGACCAAGCCGGGAGCCACGGTCTACAACGGTCCCTTTGTGTTGGACGAATGGCGTTTCAAGCGGAGCCTGACCCTGCGCCGCAACCCCGCCTACTGGGATCGGGACCGCGTCCGCCTGCAGTCGGTCGAGATTCTCGACGTGGCCGACCCGAACACCGCGTGGCTGATGTACGCCGCGGGCCGCGTCGATTGGATCGCATCGCTTGAAGCGACCTTCACGCCGGAGCTGGTCGCGCGGGCCGATTCGCCGTTCGCCACGGCACTGAACCACGACGGGCTTGACCGCAACGACATCCACGCCTTCGGGGCGTTTGGCACCTATTTCTACAACTTCAACTGCCTGCCTGAACTGCCCGACGGCCGAATCAATCCCTTTGCCGATCCGCGTGTCCGCCGGGCGTTCGCGCTGGCCGTGGACAAGCAGGCCCTCTGCAAGAGCGTCCTCCGCCGGGCCGAGACGCCGGCGGTGACCCTGATTCCGCCCGGCGCGATTCCCGGCTATCCGACGGTCGCCGGTCTGCCGTTCGATCCGCCCGCCGCCCGGCGCCTCCTTGCGGACGCGGGCTATCCCGACGCCGCGCTCTTTCCCGAGGTCGTCATCCGCTTCAACAATGAGTCCTACCACGGGCTGATCGCGCAGTCGATTGCGGCGATGTTTCACGCACATCTGGGCGTGCGGGTGCGAGTGGAAGGCAAGGAGTCGCAGTCCTACCGCGAGGACAAGCAGAACCATCGGTTCATGATCGCCCGTGCAAGCTGGTTCGGGGACTACACCGACCCGACGACGTTCCTCGACACACTAGCGACCGACAACGGCAACAACGACTCGGCCTACACCGATCCGGCCTACGACGCCCTGCTGCGACGGGCCGACGCCGAGCCGGACGCGGCGAAGCGGCTCGCGCTGCTGGCGCAGGCCGAGACTCGTGTCTGCCGCGAGACGCTGCCGATCCTGCCGCTGTTTCACTACGTCAACATCTACGCGTTCGACCCCGCACGCATCCGCAGCCTTACGCTGCATCCGCGGCTGCTCGTGCCCTACAAGCGGCTGGAGGTCGTGCGATGATGGGCGTGTTTCTCCGGCGCGTGGTCCAGATGCCGCTGATCCTGCTGGCGGTCTACACCGCGACGTTCGTGATGGTCATCGCCGTGCCCGGCAATCCGTTCCAGTCGGCCGGCGGCCGGTCGATGCACCCGGCCGTCGAGGCGGCACTGCGCCAGCGCTACGGCATGGACGACAACCTGCGTTTCTACTTCCGCTATCTCGGCCGTGTACTCACGGGCGATCTCGGGCAGTCGCTGCAATATGAGAGCTGGTCCTGCAACGAGATCATCGCCGACGCGCTGCCCGTATCGATGGCGGTGGGCGGCGCGGCGATCCTCATCGCCCTCGCCGGCGGCCTGCTTCTGGGGACGCTCGGCGCGGTCTTCCGACATTCGATCCTGGACTACGCCTCGCTCGCCGTGGCCGTCGTCGGCGTCAGTGTGCCGACGTTTGTCATCGGAGCGACGCTGCTCGTGCTGTTCAGCGTGACGTGGCCGGTCCTGTCGGCGGGAACATGGCAAAGCCCGCAGGACCTGCTCCGTCCGGCCCTGACGCTCTCGCTGCTGCCGATGGCCTACATCACGCGGCTGACCCGCCTCGGCATGATCGACGTGCTCGGCAGCGATTTTGTTCGCACGGCGCGGGCCAAGGGCCTGCCCGAGTGGCGGGTGATCCTCCACCACGCCCTGCCCAATGCCTTCCTGCCCGTGCTGAGCTATCTCGGCCCGGCCGCCGCCGCCGCGATGACCGGCTCCTTCGTCGTCGAGCGCGTGTTCAACATCCCCGGGCTGGGCGTCCACTTCGTCAACAGCGTCCTGAACCGCGACCAGATGCTCATCTTGGCGACCGTGTTGGTCTATTCCGCGCTGATCGTCACGTTCAACCTGATGGTCGACATCGCCTACCACCTGCTGGACCCGAGGCTGGAGGGCCGCACGACGTGACCGCAGCCGCCACGCAACCACTGTCCACGCCACGCCCCATGACGCCGATGCAGCGCCAGTGGGCCCGCTTCCGCCGCAATCGCCTGGCGGTCGCATCCGCCTGGATGCTGCTGGCCGTCGCCACGGCCTGCGCGGTCTCGGTCCCCTGGACCCATGCGATGAGTGTGGCGACCGACTTGGCGCAGGCCCGGCGGCCGCCCTCGGCGCACGCCCTGTTGGGAACGGACCTGCTCGGCCGATCGATGGCGGCGCGGTGTCTGTTTGGGGGCGTCATCAGCCTGGCCGTCGGTCTGGCGGCCGCGAGCATCTCGGTCCTGCTGGGCGTCGCCTGGGGGGCGGTGGCCGGCTGGTCCGGCGGCCGCACCGACGCCGTGATGATGCGGATCGTCGACGTCCTCTACGGCCTGCCCTACATCCTGTTGGTCATCCTCCTCAAGCTCGGCCTCGACGGCCTGCTGCGCCACCGCCTGGGCCTGCGCGCCGAAACGACGAATGTCGTCATCCTGCTGCTGGCCATCGGCGGCGTCAGTTGGCTGACCATGGCGCGGGTGATCCGCGGACAGGTTCTGGCGCTCAAGGTCCAGCCGTTCATCGAGGCCGCCCAAGCCCTGGGGCTGCCGACAGGGCGGATTCTGATCGTGCATATCCTGCCCAACATCGTCGGGCCGATCCTGGTCTACGCGACGCTGACGGTGCCGCAGGCGATCCTGCAGGAGTCGTTCCTCAGCTTTCTCGGCATCGGCATCCAGCCGCCCATGCCGAGTTGGGGCAACCTGGCGGCGGAGGGGGTCACGGCGATCAACAACGTCGCCAGTTTCTGGTGGCAACTGCTGTTCCCCTGCGCCCTGCTCACGACCACGCTGCTCTGTCTCAACTTCATCGGCGACGGCCTGCGCGACGCGTTCGATCCGAAGACGGCGTGATCCGGCGGCGACGGGCGACCCCTGCCGCGACACGACGCAATGGATGGGGAGCATCGGCGTCTCGCCGGTCCGCCGGCTGCGAAAAGGTGCGCGACAGATTCAGCCGCGTGGCGCATGACACACGTGTGCAGCGCAACGCCTGTATTGACAGAGAAAACGGGGGCGAGATCGCCCAGACGCTGCCAGAGGAAATACACCGGCGGGACGCCGATGCTCCCCAGCCGATGAGGCGTGGCAGAGCACTCGGGCACTGGCGGACAGGCCGCCAGTGGCACCCGGGCAGGCTGGAAGCCTGCGGTACCAACTGTTGGCGCTCGGGCGCGCGAATGCGGAGCGCGCCGCCGCGGGCGGGTGGTGTTCGTGTGCGGGATGCCGTGGCCGGTCGATTGACGCGGCGAGATGCGGCCCGTATCGTTCGCCCCGTTCGGTTCCGGCATACGTTCCGTGTGCGCCGGCCGGAGAATCTCTCCACGTAGGAACCAGGAAGGCTCGATCGATGCGTATCGCGCTCATCAACCCCGTCGCCCGCCGGTGTCAGGGCTATCACACCATCGGAAGCAAGATTCCCCAGTTGGGCTTGCAGGTTCTGGCGCAACTCGCGCCGGCACCGCATGCCGTGGACATCATCGACGAGATCTTCGGATTCGAATACACCGACAACGAGTTGCGTCGGGAGCGGTACGACCTGGTGGGCATCACCAGCTACTCGAGCGGCGCCACGCGAGCCTACGAAATCGCGGCCCAATGCCGGCGAGAGGGCATCCCCGTCATCATGGGCGGTCCGCATGCCTCGGCGATGCCGGACGAGGCCGCGCAGCACTTTGACGCCGTCGCGATCGGCGAATGTGACGACCTCTGGCCCGACATCATCGCGGACGCCGCCGGCGGCCGGCTTCAGAAACGCTATCAGGGCCGGCTGGCCCAGATCGAGCGTCCCGGCATCGGCCGGGCGATGCAACACCTCCAGCCGGTCAACGGAGCGTACGACGTCTCGAGCATACAGACCTCGCGTGGCTGCCCCGTGGGCTGCGAGTATTGCAGCGTGACCAACTTCAACGGCGCTCCCATCCGCCGGCGCGATATCGATGACATCATCGACGAATGGAACCGGACGTTGAAACGGTTCGTGTTCGTCGTCGATGACAACTTCTTCGGCGTGGGTCCGGCGCACGCCGAATGGGCCAAGCAGCTCCTGCGCCAGATCATTCAACGCGGGCGAAAGAAACTGTGGTTCAGCCAGACCACCATCAACATGGGCGGGGACGCCGAAGGGTTGCGGCTGGCCTACCGGGCGGGCTGCCGCGGCATGCTCATCGGCTTCGAGACGTTCAACCCGGAGTCCCTCAAGGACTTCCACAAGGGCATCAATCGCAACAGTCTCGGCCGCTACAAGGAGCTGGTGGACGGATTCCACCGGGCCGGAATCCCGGTCTTCGGGGCGTTCATCATCGGCGCCGACCAGGATGACGAAGACGCGGTGGCGGAAACGGCGGTCCAGGCGGTCAAGCTCGGGATCGACACCATCCAGATCACCAACCTCACGCCGCTGCCCGGCACGAAGATGTACGACCGGTTCATCTCGGAGGGACGCATCTTCGCGACGAATTACCCGGAAGACTGGGAGCGTTATACATTTGTCGAGACGGTGTACACGCCCCGGAAAATGTCGCCCGAGAAGCTCGACGAGGTCATCTACGAACTGCGCTATGCCGCCGCCACGACGCCGTGGGTCTGGCTCCGGACGCTGCGGACCTTCCGGATGACGCGCAGCCTGACCTCGGCGTTGTTCATCCACGGCATGAACAAGGGCTGGAAGCGCATGGCCCGTGCCCAGCTTGAGCGCGACGAAGTCCGTTTCGGACTGCGCCCCCGCAGCAATGCGCGGACGCGCAAACTCCGCGATGCGTTCACCCTGTCGCTGTCCAAGTATCGCGCGGCGGGGCTGGCAACCGGAACGCGCCCGGCGCCGGCGTGAGGCGGACGGGCCAAACGAACGAGAACATCAGACGGTGTCGCGGCAGACGGCGCCGGCGCGCCGCGTGGCTGCGAGCCGGAACAACAACGTGAAAGCGAGGACTGCAATGAACATCGGACGAAAGATTGTTCTCCTGGGGTTTGCAATGGCGATGGTCACGATAGTGGGCTGTGCCCGGCAGTCGGTCACGGAAGCGGTCGCCGTCGTGCATCCGACGCAGGGTAGCCAGTGCCACGGCACGGTGCGGTTCACGAAGGTGTCCAGCGGCGTTCGGATCGTGGCCGACATCGAGGGGTTGCAGCCGAACACTCGACATGCCTTCCACGTCCATCAATACGGCGACGAGACGGCGACCAACGGCAAGAGCGCCGGCGGCCACTACAACCCCGAGAAAATGGCCCACGGGCGGCCGACCGATGCCATCCGGCACGCCGGAGACTTCGGCAACATCAAGGCCGATGTCGGCGGTGAGGCCCACTACGAGCGCGTCGATACGCGCATCTCGATCGCCGGCGGCAGGAATCCGATCCTCGGTCGCGCCGTGATCATCCACGCCGGTGAGGACAAGTTCGTGCAGCCGACCGGAGGCGCCGGGGCGCGTGTCGGCATCGGCATCATCGGCATCGCGAAGGCCGGAACGCCCTGATCGGCACGCGGCGGCGGGGTGCCACGGGCAGCTTGCCTGCCCGTGTCTGTGCAGGGTACTCTCCGTTCATGCACTGGCGGACAAGGCGCCAGTGGCACCCGTTGAGGCTGCCGGTGCATGGCCGCCGAGACTGTCACGCACGCCGTCGCGCTCAATCCGCGGGGTGCTCCTTCATCCACTCATTGAGGTGTTCCGCCAGGATTTCGGGGCGGCGCCGTTCGAGGATGTGGGTGACCATCGCGTCCTTCCATTCGAGGTTGCGCATCGCCTTCTCCGCCCGCGTCCAGAGCCGGTCCCGCCCGCGGTCCGTCTCGGCGAGGTAGAGTTCGGTCACCAGCTCGCCGAGCCGGGACGTCATGATCGTATCGCGATGCTGATAGTAGCGATCGACGATGCGCTTCTGGTGGGGTGACAGGTCTGCCATCGTGGGTGAAACTCGCTTCCCTTGGGTGCATGGCCTGGCGACAGGCGCTCACCGGCGCGGCCCGTGCGTCTATGTGCGATTTTGAGGGGCCGGATGCCGGCGGCGGCTCGCGTGGGACGACCCACCGTCGATGCGCCCGAAGATCATCCGCCCGGCCGAAGTCTGCAGGTTGCTGGTAACAATGACGTCGACCCGTTCGCCGATGCGATCGCGGCCGTGCTCCACCACGACCATGGTGCCGTCGTCAAGATATCCAACGCCCTGTCCCTGTTCTTCTCCGGCCCGGATGATCTTGACGGTCATGGATTCCCCGGGCAGCGCCACCGGTTTGACCGCAATGGCCAGGTCATTGATGTTGAGCACTTCGACACCGCGCACCTGCGCCACCTTGTTTAGATTGTAATCGTTGGTGGCCACACGCCCGTTCAATATCTTGGCCAGCACCAGCAGCTTGAGGTCCACGCCCTCAACGGCTTCGGACCGTGGCACCGGCTCGTCGGTGATCTGAATGTCGAGCTTGTCGTTGTCCTGAAGCTCTTTGAGCACGTCGAGACCACGCCGGCCGCGGGCGCGCTTCATCTTGTCCGACGAGTCCGCCACCAGTTGAAGCTCGTCGAGCACGCAGCGCGGGACCAGGAGCGGGTGATTCAGAAACCCGGCGTCGCAAATGGCGGTGATGCGGCCGTCAATAACTACGGACGTATCGAGCAGGATCGGCCGCTGACCCTTGATCTGCTTGGAAAACTCCACATAGGGAATCACGAAACGCACGTCATCCTTCGTCTGGAGGACGAAGCTGACGCACAGGTAGCAGCAAATAATGTTGAGCAGCAGCTTGGACGCCTCCACGACGGGCAGGCCGCTCTGCTGGGGCACATAGACCCGTACGACGTAGTCAACGATGATGTTCAAACCGTAGCTGATCAGGAGGCCGACGATCAGACCGAAAAACAGCCCGGACAGCGCCTGGAGAGACTTGCGCGGGATCGACGCCTCAATGGCGATGACCGCGATGCCCAGCACCAGAGCACCAATGATGAGGTAGGGGCTGTACTCCGGCAGCAGGCTCCGATCCTCGACATAGGTCATCATGACGGCCATCAGCGCGAGGACCAGAAAAACGCGAAGGGCAAGCTGTAGCATCGAATAATCTCCGGGGATATGAATAGAATGTATGGGCCGGCGCCCGCGCGCAGACGCCCCGAACCGCATCGGGCCCGTCGTTCGGAAGCCCGGCGCGGGACAGCGAGAAGAATATGCCGTGGGTCTGCCCGGAATGCATGAATGGATTATAGCATGAGCAAGGTTGCAGGGGCGCTCGGCCGGCGAATCATTCAGGCACCCACCTTCCACTCGCGTTTCATCGGCCCGGTGGCAATCGCGATGTTTTGCGCGTCCGGGTTCCTGTCAACGGCCGTCTCGGACGACCACCCGCCTCCCGCCGGCAGCCCGGCCGCGGCCCTTCGAGAGCAGGTCAAAGCTCAACTCGCGGCCGGCCGCGTCGAAGCCGGACTGCTCGTCGCCCAGCACGCCCTCACCGATCACCCCAACGATCCATCCGTCAGGAAAGAGTTCGTCTCCCTTCACGTCGCGCTCGCGCGAAGGATGCTCCTCAACGAGGACTTCGCAACGGCCAATCGCGCCCTCGCCGCCGCTCGGGAGGTCGCCCCCGATCATCCCGAGGTCGGTCGCCTGATTCGGGCGATCCTCCGCGCCCAAGACATCGTGCCGGCGCGACTGAAGCAGGCGGACCGGTGGCTGGCGACCGAGTGGTTCGAGCCGGCGTTTCGCGCCTATCGACAGGCACTGGCCCTCGTGCCCGAGCGCAGAGAGCGGTGGACCGCGCAATACCTGCAAGCGGCGATCGGCGCGGCCGACGACCACTACTTCACAAAAAACTTCCACGAGGCGTTTTATCGTTACGACGCCGCCGTGCGGATCGAGCAGCAGGCCGATCGCAGAATCCCCGGCGATCTCATCGCGCGGTGGCTCCAGTCGCTGGTCCATGCCCTGTCCCGCGACATCGACCGCGTCGGCTATCCGCCGGACTACTGGAAACTAATTCTGAGCCGTGTCCATGCGGCCGACCCGGACGGACAGGCGCACCCCACGCTGGGAGCGATGGTCCGCGGACTGGCCTATGAGGACCTCGGCGATCTACGGCGCGCGGCGGAGGCGTACGGCCGCGTGTTGGGGCGGCCGGTGGTCAGCCTGAAGCCTGATCTGATTCGGCGTGGGCGAAGCGCCGCCCTCGACAGGATTCGCGGCCTCTACGATGCAAAACTCAGCGGCCGTCGCCGAGGAATCTGGCAGACGGCCGCCGGCGGGCCGTGGCAAGTCCTCGAGACGCCCGGGTTTCGCATCCACCATCACAATGGCGAGGTCGCCGAACGCGTCGCCGCTGCACTCCGGTTTCACTTCGATCGCATCGCGATCTTTCTGGGACGTCTGCCGAAACGTATTCCCTGGAGTCTTCCCTGTGACGTCTATATCCATGCCGACGTCGCGTCGTTCCGTCGAGCGATCGGCCAGATGGGCGACGTGCAGGCGATCAGCTTGGTCCGCCGTCGCGGCGACATACTCGACGCGCACAGTATCCATGCTTTACAGACGGACCCGCTGCTCTTGTCGACCTCGCTGGCCCACGAACTGACGCACCTCATGGTCGGGGCCGCAACCGGCTATCGCCCGATGGCGGCGGCCCTGAGCGAGGGCGTGGCCCTCCAGCTCGAACCCGCCTGTCGTCATACGCAGTTCCGGCGGCTGTTCGCGCAACAGACGGCGCCACGCTCCCTTTCAAGACTCCTGCATCGCAAAGAGCTGCATCCGACCGACGCCGTGTTTTACACCGGGGCACATCGCCTGCTGGACGTGCTGCTCGCACGCGGAAAGATAGAGGTCATCCTGGATCAGGACACGGCAGACGCCAATCCCGCGGCCCTGGCCCGATCGTTCGGGTTCAAGAGCGCCCGCGCCCTCGAACGCGCCTACAAGGGCGCACCGGTCCGCCGCAAATGAGCCTGTCGGAAAACGAAAATCGGTTCCGTGACACGATTGGCGGCGGGGTCCCACGGGCAGCTTGCCTGCCCGTGTCCGTGCGGGGCACTCTCCGTTGAGGCGCGCACCCGAGCTACTGATCGGGAACGAAGGCGAAGTCGATCCGGAAGCCGCCGGGGGCCGCGGCGTCCTGCTCAAATGTGAGCAGCACCAGGCCCTCACAGTTGAAGTCGACGCCGGCCTGAAGGGTCAGGCCCTGAGCCGTTCCTTCCGTCGCCGCGGCTTCGAGCGGATCGCCCAGCGGAGCACCCGAGAAATTGACCCCGTCGATCAGGGCGCGGGGATCATTGACGGTCAGGTTGTTGATGCCGATCAGGCGGATCAACTCCTCGTCCCCGAGGGACAACACCTTGCGGCAGGGGATGGGAATCTGGGCGCTCGACGAGTTGCCTTCGAGCCGGAGCTGGGCGAAGTTGGTCGGAGAGGTGTTTCGGTCGAGTGGGTCATAGCTGCCCGCGGTAAAGATCGCACGGAACGCCGTGTTGTTGATGAATCCCACCTGCAGCCGGCGGGGAACCGGCGTGCCCATCCCCGGAGCGAAATCGCTGGTCGGCACCGTCAGATTCAGGAACGCGGTGGGCGTGCATGATGCGATCAGCAGGACCAGCGCCGGCGCAATCCCGGCGGCGACGGCGTTCGATCGAGAGCGGTGTGACGACATTCGCAAGGGTCCCCTTTACGCGAGCCGGCCGGCGACGCGGCGCAACACTCTAAGATCGGCACTGAGGGAGCATCGGCTCGATCATTCGACGCCCCCCGCGGGGGGCGGGTGCCACCGGCGGCTTGCCCGCCAGTGCCTCAACGCTCGGTCACGCCTCATTGGGCGGGGAGCATCGGCATCCCGCCGGTGTAGCTCCTCTGAAAGCACATGGGCGTTCTTACCCACACCTCCCGCCAGTCCGACT
Source organism: Phycisphaerae bacterium (assembly GCA_046754505.1). Classification (GTDB taxonomy): domain Bacteria; phylum Planctomycetota; class Phycisphaerae; order UBA1845; family UTPLA1; genus JAPULF01. The sequence goes on from JBHHVX010000034.1 coordinate 11,208, forward strand.
GTGACCGGGCACCGGGATCTCGCTCGTTCGCCTGCGCCAGCCAGAAACGTACCGGCATTATCGGCCTTGACACCCCGGTGCGATGCGGCCCGATGCCTCCGAGTCCACCGGTCCGTCCGACCGCGTTCGAGTCCTGCCGCGTCGCCGGTCGATGATTAGGCCGCGGGCATCGATTGACATGGGCCAAGGGGCCGGCGAAGAATCAGGTATCAGTCTCCCTCGCTTGGACAGCACAAGATGACACGAATCGGTGAAAGACGCGTCGCCAGACCTATCCGAATATCGTCCGCCCGCAGGTTCTGCGCGATGGCCATGATCTCGGCGCTGGTTGGAGCAGGGTGTTCGTCGAACGCCCTTCAGGGCCTCTTCGGTGGTACTCCGGTGCCCAACCCCGTTCCCGCCGTGGCCGTGGCCGTGCCCGCGGCCGACACGCCCGTCGCTCCCGGCGCCGCCGCCATCATCCGGTGGGCGGACATCGCCCCCGACGCGGGGACGGTCATCAGCGTCCGGGCCCAGCGACGCAACGCCACCAACGAGGCCGACGGACCGGAGCTGGTCCTGCTGGACGGACGCGACGCCGTGGCGGACGGCGACGGGGATATCTTCGAGTGGGATATCACCGGCGTCCGCGTCGGAAACTACGACATCCGCGTGATCATCACCGCCCCGGACGGCACCACGGCCGAGGACACGTCTGACGGCCGGTTCATGGTCACCACGGCCCTGCCGGTGCCAACGCTGGCGATCACCGCGCCGGGGGCGACCGACGAAACCTTCAACGCCGGTGACATGTTCGTCATCACCTGGACGGACAACGGCACGACCAACACCGATGCCAAAGTCGTTCTGGGACTGGATCTCGACTTCGACCACACCGAAGGCGACGAGATCATTCTGCTCCGAGATCAGCCCCTCAGCACGGACGACGACACCGGGGCATTCACGTTTTCCGGCGTGGACGAAAACAGCACCACCGTCCCGCCCGAGAGCTACGTCGTCTTTGCCATCATCGACGACGGCGCCAACGACCCGGTCGAAGCCGAGGCCGTCGGCCGGCTGATCATCGCGCCGTAACAGGTTCCCTGCCCGCTCCGCCGTCCGACGACGCCGAGCCGCGAACAATCTGCGATTTGCCCACAATACGGCAGTGAGGCCCGGGTGGGCCGTGCTTCTGCCCCATGATAGCGTCCGATCCGGCCTGGACGGACCGAAGGAAACCAGCCATGCAACGTGCGATCGTGAGCCTGTTGGTATTGACGGGATGGACCTCCACCGCCTGCAACCGAACGGGCGTTGCCGGGAGCGGGACGGTCAAGAGCGAATCGCGCCCGGTCGCCGCGTTCGACGAGATCGACTTCGGCGCTGCCGGCGCACTCGAAGTCACGATCGGGCAGCCCCAGTCGTTGACCGTGACGTGCGACGACAACATCCTGCCGCTGATCGAAACGAAGGTCGTCGACCACCGGCTGACCGTTCGGCCGGTCGAACAGATCCACGACTTCGATCTGGTCATCAAGGCCACCGTGGCCGACCTCAAGCGTCTGGACCTCGACGGCGCCGCCAGCGTCACGGTGACCGACCTCGAGAATGACCGCCTCGACATCGCCGCCAGCGGTGCCGCCAGCCTCAGCCTCGCCGGTCGGACGGCCCACCTGGACCTAGACCTCAGCGGCGCCGGTTCGATCGATGCCGAGCAGTTGGAGGCCCGAGACGTCCGCATCGCCCTCTCCGGTGCGAGCAGCGCCCACGTCCACGCGACCGAAACGCTCAACGCCTCCATCTCCGGCGTCGGCAGCGTCGTCTACACGGGCGATCCAGAAGTGACGCAGGCAATCAGCGGCATCGGATCGATCAGCAGGAAGGGTGGATGACATCGCCGGTGTGGGCGCGCGAGTCACGGGCAGATCGTGTTGATGCGCGATCCTTGCATCAGGCAAGCACCGGCAGCGGCAGGACGCCGGGTACCGGGGCTGGCTGTCCGGTCTTGACGAACACGTCGTCGTATTGATGTTCCAGATAGTCGCGTTTCGGGCCGGAGCGGATGTGGTCCCACGGCAGAATCTCGTCGTACGACCGCTCGCGGTGGGCATACCAGTCCGGATCGATGCCGGTCTGATCGAACGCCCTCCGCCACAGGTCAAAATGGAAGCATTCGTCCCAGCCGTCGAACCGGGCGCCGAGGCGCCAGGCCGCCTCGATCACCGCGCCGAGGCGCCGGTCGCCGCGGGCAAACACCGCCTCCAGGATCGATCGGCGGCAGTCGTGAGTCCTAATCCGGACGGCCCGGTGGCGTGATTCGCGCGACACCTCCGACAGGATGCGCCGGGCGTTCTCGAAATACGCCAGCCGCGGCTGGGCCGCCCACTGGAGCGGTGTGTAGGGCTTGGGCACGAGCCAGCCGACGCTGGCGGTGATGCGTCCCGGACCCTTGCCGAGGGCGCGGCGGGCGTCGGACATCTCGACCGACAGGGCGTGAATCGCGCGGAGGTCGTCCTCGGTCTCACCGGGAAACCCCGCCATGAAGTAGCACTTGATGCGGTTCCATCCGGCCGCGTAAATCTGTCGCAGGCCGTCCATCAGATTGCCGTCGGTCACCTTCTTGCGAATGGCGGCACGGAGGCGATCTCCGGCGGCCTCGACCGCGATCGTCAGCCCGCTCTTGCGAACCTGATTCGCCATCCAGGGGATGTTCTGCAACATCTTGTCGACCCGCAGCGACGGCATGGAGATATTCACCTGTCGATCGGAGAAACGCTCGTGGACCCGCGCGGCCAATTCCCGCAGGTGCGGATAGTCCGCCGTCGACAAGCTCAGCAGGCCCAGCTCCCGGTGGCCGGTCGCCCGGTATTGGGCCTCGGCGATCTCCAGAATCCGGTCGACCGACCGAACCCCCACGGGCCGTTTCGTGTAGCCCGCGTGGCAGAATCGGCAACGCTGCGGGCATCCGCGCATCACCTCGATCGCCATTCGGTCGTGGACGATCTCGACATAGGGCACGAGCGGCCGGATCGGGAACGGAGCGTTCTCGAAGTCGTCGGTGTGGCAGCGCTCGATGAGCGGGATCGGGGGTCGGGGATTGAGGCTCGAGGTCCTGGCGCCGATCGTGCCATCCTCTCGATAGGTGACGTCGTATAGCGCCGGAGCATACAGCCACGGAAAACGCTTCGCCAGGATCGGGATCATCTCGCGGCGGCGGACACCGCTTTGTTTTAGTTCTTTGTATAAATCCAGAATGGCCGCCATGGCCGGCTCGCCGTCACCGATCACGACCAGGTCCAGAAAGTCCGCCATCGGCTCGGGGTTGTCCGCCTGCGGACCGCCGGCGATGACCAGCGGATGCGAATCGTCCCGATCGCACGCCCGCAGCGGGAGGCCCGCCAGATCGAGCATCGTCAGGACATTGGTAAAACCCATTTCGTATTGAAGCGAGACCGCGAAGATATCGGCCGATGCAACCGGCCGGCGCGTGTCCCAGGTGAACAGCGGGATCGCCCGATTCCGCATGATCCCCTCCGCATCGAGCCACGGTGCGTAACACCGCTCCGCACAAACGCCCGGCGTATGGTTGCACAGCCAGTAGATTATCTGACAACCCAGGTGGGACATGCCGATCGTGTAGGCGTCCGGAAACGCCACCACCACCCGGACGTCCGCCGCCTGCCAATCGCCGTCGGCGACGAGCTGGTTCACCTCGCGCCCAATGTACTGCCCGGGTCTCCGCACGTGCGGCAGCAGCTCCTCGCTGATCCGTTCCGACAGGGTGTCCGGTGTCATCTTTTATCGCATCCTGAGTAGGGTGTTTGAAAAGGACCCTAAGGATCAGAGCCGCGACCGTCAGGAAGCGGGAATCCTTGCCAAACGCAGCCCGTTCCCCGACGGCCGCAGCTCCAAGAAGGCTATTCAAACACCCTGTGAGACGTATTCCGGGTCCGGTCCGATATCGCCACGCGCCGACCGCGTATCGCTCTGCACAGCATAGCAGGAACGCCGCGCGAGGTCCGCTGCCGGAGGCGCATCCTCCAGTTCATGACACGGGCCGGAAAACGGCGGGGCCGCGGGTCTCCCCAGACAGTTGGGATGGCCCTACAACACGAGCGGATGGCAGGACAGCGGCCGAGGCGATCGTGCCGTGGCCCCCTGCAGCGGAGATGTGACGTCCGACGGCCCGTCCGGAATTAAACGTACGACGGACCAAACGGCGGCGTATTCGAGCCGGCGGCCACACGGTCAAGCGCGTCTCGAAGCATGGCAAAACGTCTCGCGTGGAGCCGGGTTGTGACGGCCGGCCAACTTGACAGTGCGACAGCCTGCGGATACCATAAATCGTCCCGGGTGTGGAATCCGAGACTTGGCTGGAAAGGGCGATTGTGCGCTCCATCGGCGTCCGGGAGACGCGCCGTTCGGAAGGGGGGCTTCCAGCCCACAAGAACCCGAATGTTTCCCCCTGCCTCTGCGAGCCGCGCGTCGTGAGCCTGGGCCTGCGATGCCGAGGCAAATGCGTGAGTGCTTTCCAGCAGTAGTTCGTCACGCCGAGCGCTCCGGCCCGATCGGCGGCAACCTCGCGGCGACGCGACGACCGTGGCCTGTGTCGCGGCCAAGGGCGTCATACTTTCGGGCAGTTATGCCCGATCGGAGGAAGATGTCACGATGAATTGTCACGTTCGAATCCGGCAGATGTTGCTGGCTGTCTGTTTCGGCGGCTGCCTGATCGGATCGACCACCGGTGTGAATTGCGGCGGGGGCATCCCCGGCGCCGCACCGCTGATCCCTCCGGTGGCGGGCGGCAACCATCCACCCCGCGTCCAGATCACCTCCATCCTCAGCGAATCGGGCGACAACTTCGCCGAGGCCGGCGAGAGCGTCAATATCGGTTTCGCCGGCGAAGACGGTGAAGACGAGGCCACGGTGCGCGTGTTTGCCTCTCAGCAGCAGAACCAGCAGGATCCGAACGCGGTCCAGATTCCGATCTCCGGGGGTGTGAAAATCGGCCCCGGTCCGGGCACCGGCCAGGCACGTTGGGACACGACCGGCGTCGCCGTGGGGAGCTATTTCATCTTCGCCGAAATCGACGACGGCGTGAATGATTCGGTCCTGACAACCGGTTTCACCTCGGTCCAAATCGCTCCGCCCGGCTCGCGGCCGCAGAACGATCCGCCGAATCTCGTGTTTCTCGAACCGGTCGCTAACCTGGGCGTCTCGTCGCAGGACCTCGTCACACTCCGTTACGTCTACTCCGACACCGACAGCCAGACCACGGTCACCCTGCTGCTCGACAAGGACCAGGACCCCACCAACGACGACATCAACAACCCCGGCGACCCGCTCGACCCGAATACCAACATCATCCTTCTGCCGTCCGAGTCACGCAAAACGACCGACCCGACCTTTGACGGCGATCCGCCGCCGCCGGACGACCCGAACAACCCGCCCGGCCAGGCCGACAGCCTGGATATCCGCGCCAATCCGCGGACCCTCGGCCAGACCGCACCGGGGATTCGTCCGCCCGAGGCGCCCAATTCGCCGATCCCCGGCGAGTTCAAGGAATATATCTTCACGGTCGACTTCTCGAAGATTCCGGTCCGGTCGCAGCCCTACTTCATCCGCGCCACGATCAAAGACGAACGTCAGACCGTCCACCGCTATGCGGTCGGGTCGCTGACGATCACCCGGCTGGCCAGCGGCCTGGTCGATGCCGGCAGCGTCGGCTTCAGCATCGCGGGAGGGCGCTTTCAGGGATTCAGCGCGGGCGAAAACCTTGGTTCGGAGCTCATGAGCGTCCCGGATATCGACGGCGACGGCCTCGACGAGCTGATCATCGTAGGGCGCTTTGCCAGCCCGCGCAATCGGTTCCTGGCCGGGGCGGCCTACCTGTTGTTCGGCCGGCGCAAGACACCCTTTCCGCTGGACACCGACGGCGACGGGCTTCCGGACGTCATCGACGGCAGTGGCAACATCGTGAACTTTCCACCCGCTCCGCCCTTCCTGCCGAATCCTTACGACGCCCGCAACGTCGGCCGCTTCGGGGGCATTCACAGCATCAACAGCGTGGCGTCTTTCTTCCGTGGGACGACCTATGGCATGCCGGAGCCGCATTCGGAAAACCTTCCGCCCGAGACACTGCGCGACCCAAACCGTCCCGGCGTGTTTACGTCGGGGCTGACCTCGGTCACGCGCATGGAGGTCACGGGCGACACGACCCCTGATCTGATCTTCGGCATCCCTTACGTCTCCGGCGCCCTGGACTATCACGACGACGATCCCGTCGACGGCGGGTGCGATCTGGCCTACGGAGACGGTTTTCCCAACGCGGCCAATTGCAGCCCGTCGCCCGCGCAAAACGACAACATCTTCCCGTCTCGCGCCCGAGGCATCATCGACCAGGGTATGGTCCTGATGGTCGACGGAACCAACGACATCGCCAACATCTTCCGCCAGTTCACTGACGCCGCCATGGCGGGCCAGTTTGATCCGTTCGGGGCCGTCGACGACGAAGGTCGCATTCTTTCGGCCGCCCAGACGCCGGTCGGCTGCCGGATTCGCGGCGGCTGGATCGACAACACACCACCGATCGTCTCCGACAACGAGTACGGCCGCACCGTCGCGGCGACAGCCAGCCTCGACAACGACACCGGCGATGACCTGCTCATTTCCGTGCCGGGCTTCCAACGCGGGCGCGGGCGCGTGGACATCTGGGTCACCAACAACTTCCTCAGCCCGGGCTTCTACGGCGATGCCCCGGTGCTGTCACTGCCGGCCTACGTCAGCTTCGACTGCACGCCCGGCACGCCGTCGAGTTGCGTCCGTGGTTTTGTTGCCAGGCCACTGAGCCTGGAAATCACCGGTGCTCAGGCGGGCGACCGCTTCGGATATGCCGGACCGGCGGGGACGTTCAATCAAGACGGCGTGCTGGACATCATGGCCGGCGCTCCCGGGGCCGATCGATTCTCCGGCAACGACCCCAACGGGGCCGGCTCCGCTCTGACGGACAACGGTATTTTCTACGTCTTCTTCACGCCGGCCGGTGGCTTCGGAAATACGAATCTGACCACGGAAAACCCGCCGCGGCTCGAGGTGCGTGGCACGCATAACGGCGACCGCCTCGGCGGGCTCCAGACGGTCATCAACGACATCAACGGCGACGCGATCGGCGACATCGCCTTCGCCTCTGAGACCTTTGACGACGACATCCTCGGCAACACCGACGCGGGATATGTCGGCGTCATCTTCGGCAACCGACCGCTCACGGGAGAGAACGGCTTCTCGCCCGACGACGTCGGCACACCGCAACTCGCCGGCGTCCGCTTCCTCGGCGCGACCGTGGCCGCCCGTGCCGGCCACGACATCGCTTCCGCCGGCGACTTCAACCGCGACGGCTTCGGCGACCTGCTGATCGCCTCCCCCGGCGAACGGCGCGATGTCAACGTGGGCGACACCGATGGCGACGGTCTCGACAACATCGAGATCCGACTCGGCGTGGCCTATCTGGTCTTCGGCGGCACACACCTGTACAACCAGACCTTCAACCTTTCGCAGGTCGGCAACCCCGAGTTGCCCGGCATCGTGTTCGTCAGCCGCTTCGTCCTCGGTTCGGAGGATCAGGCGGAGATCGAGACGGTCGGCGGGCTGGGCGACATCGACGGCGACGGCTTCGACGACATCGCCTTCGGCACCCCGAAGGCCGACTTCGTCGACCCGGCGTCGCCCGACCAGCGCCGCTTGGATACCGGCGAGGCCTACATCGTGTACGGAAACAATTTCGGCTCGAACAAACTTGGTGGATAGACAGAGAACTGCGAATCATGAACGACCACATGGCGAAGCGACAGGAGTTGCACCACGGCCTGACAGGCCACGCGGCCTCCCCCTGTCGTTGCACGCCCCGCCCGGCCGTTGCGACTCGGCGCTCGCAATTCCTCACGAGGTGACGCGATGAAACGTTCCATGCAATTGATCCGGCGACTGCGATGGTATGCCGTGCTCGTTCTGCTGATCGGCATGACCCCCATGTTCGGCACGGTCGGCGGCTGCCCGATCGGAGGCGTGATCTTCCTGCCACCACCGCCGCCGCCCGAGCCGCCGGCCCCGCAACCCGGTTCCGACCCGGCCAGCAACCGTCCGCCCACCCTGCGGTTCGACGCCCCGTTCGCGAATATGACGATCCAGGACGGAACGGCCGTGCAGATTCGCTTCACCGCATCGGACGCCGAGGATCAGACCCGGGTCAACGTCTTCGCCGACTTCACAGACAACTCGGTCGACCCGCCGGTCGAAGGTTCCCTGGTGCTGGCCACCGGTCGCGTCTTCGACGCCGGCGGCGGATCGGACACCGTTCAATGGAATACCTTCGGCATCCGGCCGGCCCTCTACACCATTCGCGCCACGATCACCGACCAGATCAATGCCCCGGTCACAGCGCTGGCCGCCGGCACGGTCACGCTCCTCCCGCGGCCGGGCGAGCCGCCGCCCGACGGCGAGCCGCCGCCCGCTCCGAACCTCGGGACGACCCTCAGGCTCGTCCAGCCGTTCGGCGTCGCGGAGATCGAACAGGGTGATCCCCTGACCATCGAGTGGGAAACGACGGATTTCGAAGACGGCGCCCTCGTGACCCTGACGGCGACGCTCCGCACCCCCGACCCCAACGACACCGAGACGACCGTCGTCCTGGTCGACAATCGTCGAGAACCGCCGGACCCCGCGTCCCCGCCCGGGCGGATACGTGACAGCTTCGTCTGGAACCGTGCCGAGGCGCCCGTCGACGTAGGACGGTGGCAATTTGCCCTCACCGCGACGGAAGATCGTCCGATCGGTGAGAAGAACGCCGATCCCTCGCCCATCAACTTCACCATCGAGGTCATCTTTCAGCGAGTGGGCACGGAAAACACCTCGCCCACGATTATCACGCTGCTTCCGAATCGCGATCGCGGCGTCAGCGACGGCGACATTGTCGGCATCTCGTGCAATTACACCAACTTCGAGCAGGATCAGGACCTGAACTTCACGCTCATCCTCGACAACGACAATAACCCCAACAACGATGACCCGAGCGATCCCAATGACCCCAGTATCATCGTGCTGCTGGAACGCAAGATTTCGCCGTTGGTCGACGATCTGGACGGCGACGGTTTCGTTGAACCCAATGAGATCGACCGAATCGACAGCGGCGGAGGCGTCCGAGGCTTTCCATTCGATGGGTTGGTGGACACCTATGCACCCGCCGCAGTCTTCCCGAACTACATCAATGGGAATATCCCCTTCATATTCGATCTCGACGAGGACTTCGTCACGGACTGGGTCGGCGCCTACACCTTCATGTGGCGGGTCGACACCGGTCGGGTGCCACCGCTGATCGGCGCCGACGGCGGGATTCTCCCGTATTTCATCCGGGTCGATGTCACGGATGGCCAGGTGCGGCGCACCAGTTACGCCGTCGGCCGGATCGTTCCGCTCGCGCCTGTGGCAGCCGGTACACTGGTCGACCTGACCGAAGCCGGAACGAGGTTTTCCGGCGCGCGCTTCCAGGGATTCTTCCAGGACGACCACCTCGGCTCGGCCTTCCTCAGGCTGGGTGACCAATTGGTCTCGGACCCCTTCGCGCCACCCGCAGACGAGGTTCTGATCGGGGCGAGGTACGGACAACCGCGGGATCGCGGCAACGTCGGCTCGTCCTTCTACCTTCTCGGACAACCGAGCACTCCAGACACGGGCCGCTTCGCCGGCACGCTCGTCATGTCGGGAACCGGTGCCGAATCCCTCGGCTTTACGTTCGGGTCGGCCCGGTCGACCGGCATCGGCAGTCGCGACCCCGACGCCGCCCGCGCCCCGAGGGATCGCGGGCTTTGGGACGACGCCTTCCTGTCCGCGAAAGACCGGGGCTACAGTCCCGACATCATGAGCTCGAAATCTCTCGGAATCACCTCGATGGCCCAGTTGCCGGACATCACCGGCGACGGCCTGCCTGAAATGGTCTTCGGCGCCCCGTACATCGCCGGCCTCTACGATGGACACGACCCCGATCCCTGTGATTGTGACAGCGAGCCGCCGGGTTGCATCGACCCCGGCTGCCCAATCGGCACCTACATCGACTTTCCGCCGATGGGGCCGTCCTTCCCCACCTCCTTCAGCGACACCGATGGACCTTGCCTGGCAGACGACATCGGTGACACCAACCTCGACACAAACGATTCCATCGACCAAGGATACGTCTTCTTGAGCAGCGACTATCTCAACGTCGGGAACGCGACCGGCTTCATTGATCTGAAGTGGGTCGGCCAGCAGGGCGATTCAACGGTCACACGCGACGACGAGGGGGTTACACTCGGCGTCTTGACGCAACGGTCCGGCGGTTGCCGTTTTCGCGGCGGCTACTTCGGATTCTTTCCACAGGACCTGATCGATCCACCGTTCCTGGGTCTTCCCGGAGATATCCGGCAGACAGCACCCGGGGGCAACTCGCCGAAGATCGACCCACAGAACGAGTTCGGACGAACGGTCGACGTAATACCGAATTTCCACAACTCCACCACCGGCCTGCCCGACCTGATCGTCTCGGCCCCCGGGACCGACATCAGTGACGGCATGAACCGACCCGGAACGAACTCGGACGAAGGTCGGATCTACGTCATGATCGGCACCAATTGGGTCCAGACGAGCGACGGAACGGGCGGCGGAGCGGCGGGACCCGGCGACGACGGGACAGGCAATGTCTCCTGGCCCGGTTTCCGTGCGGGCAACTGCGACTGCACCAATTGCATGCTCAATCGACCACTGTCTTATCCAGAGCTAGTGACCATTGAGGGTGCGGTTCCCGGCGGCCGGCTCGGTTACGCCCACGCCGCCGGCGACGTCAACGCCGATTTCCGCCCTGACCTGGTCTGTGGCGCCCCCTTCGGACCCGATACCGACGGGGGCCTGAGCGAAGCGGGACGGGTCTTCGTCGTGTACCAGCCGGTCGCCGGTCTGGGCAACATCATGCTCGGAAGCGACGCGCCCGATGCCGGCGTCCCACGACTCGAACTCTCCGGCACCAGTGCCGGCGATCACTTCGGCCTCGTGCAGAGCCGGTGTGGTGACATCAACGGCGACGGGCTGGTGGACATGATCTTCGCCTCCAGCGACTACGACGACGGCGCTCTGCCAGACGCCGGATTCGTCGGAATCGTCTTCGCCCGACCCGAGTTGCAGGGCACGCCCCGTCTGGTGCTCAACGTGAATCAGGTCGGCACCGTCAATCTTCAGGGCATCAAATTCATCGGGATGCCAGGGTCCATGGCCGGAGCGTCCGCAACCGGAGCCGGCGACTTCGACGGCGACGGCTTTGACGACTTCCTGGTTGCGGCGCCAAACGAGGAGCGCTTCGTCAGCGGCGCCCTCCACCGAGGCGTGGTCTATCTGATCTTCGGCGGGCCCAGCATCGCCAACCGGACCCTTCGGCCCAACGGCAGCGGCGTAGTCGATGACCTGGGCAACAACGTGCCGGCGATCATTCTCGTCTCTCCATTCGAGACGGGTTCGATCGACGAAGCCCCGCTGGAGACCGTGGCCGGTGTCGGCGACGTCGACGGCGACGGTTTCGACGACATCATGATCGGGGTGCCCCGCGCCAACTTCGTCGATCCGATCGACGGAACACAGCGCCAGTTGCGAACCGGCCAAGCATACCTGGTATACGGCAGTCGCGCAGGCCGATGACCGACGGGTCGCACGTTCTCGCTTCGCGTGTTCGGGCGCCCAACACCGCCGCGGATGGACCGTAGTCCGAGCCCCGAGCGCAAGCGAGTGGGGCAGCGTGCCAGCCGTCCCTTGCGCTCCAGGCTCTGATGAACGCGCCAAGCCCGCTGAGCACATACGAACGATTGGGCCAACCTGCGGCCCAGCGGCTATCATCCCCTTCCATGCCGGAGCGATTCGAGATCATCATCATCGGGGGCGGGCACGCCGGGGCCGAGGCGGCGTGGGCGGCTGCGCGGATGGGCGTAGCCACGGCCCTGATCACCATGGACCGCGCGGCCATCGGCCGGATGAGCTGCAACCCAGCGATCGGCGGAGTCGGCAAGGGTCAGATGGTCCGCGAGATCGACGCCCTCGGCGGGCTGATGGGGCTGGCCGCCGACGCCGGGGGCATCCAGTTTCGGCTGCTGAATCGCAGCAAGGGGCCGGCCGTCCGGGCGCCCCGCGCCCAATGTGACCGCACGCGTTACGCCGCGGCCGTGCAATCGATGCTCGACGCCCTGCCGAACCTGACCCTGCTCGAGGGCACGGTCGAGACGATCGAGGTGGCGCCGCGGGCCGGCGGCTCGGTCGTGCGCGGCGTGCGGCTTCAAGACGGACGTCGTATTCTGTGTCGATGCGTCGTCCTCACCTCCGGCACGTTTCTGCGCGGCCTGATGCACACCGGCGAACGAAAGACGCCCGGCGGCCGCGTCGGCGAGGCGAGCGCCTGCGGCCTCAGCGCCGCGCTGAAAGACCTCGGTCTGACGCTCGGCCGCCTCAAGACCGGCACGCCCCCGCGCGTCGCCCGGGACTCGATCCGGCCGGACGAACTCGAGGAACAGCCCGGCGACGCCGAACCGCAGCCGTTTTCCTTCCTGAACGATCGGATCCCGCAGCCGCAGATTTCCTGCTGGATCACCCATACCAACGCCGCGGTGCATGAGCTGGTCCGCGCCAACCTCCACCGCGCCCCGATGTACTCCGGCCGGATTTCGGCGCGCGGGCCGCGATATTGCCCCAGCATCGAGGACAAGGTCGTGCGATTTGCCGACCGGCCGCGCCACCAGATATTCCTCGAGCCGGAAGGCTACGACAGCGATCGCGTGTACTGCAACGGCATCAGCACGTCGCTGCCGGAAGACGTCCAGAACGCCATGGTCCGGGCGATCCGCGGTCTGGAGCAGGCCCGGATCGTCCGGATGGGCTACGCCGTCGAGTATGACTACGTCCCGCCGCACCACACGCAGGCCACGCTGGAAACAAAACGCATCGGGGGTCTATATCTCGCCGGCCAGATCAACGGCACCAGCGGCTACGAGGAGGCGGCCGGGCAGGGGTGGGTCGCCGGCGTCAACGCCGCCCGGCGCGTCCTCGGCGACGAGCCGGTCGTCATGCGACGCGACCAGAGCTACATCGCCGTCATGATCGACGACCTCGTCACCCGCGGAGCCACCGAGCCTTACCGGATGTTCACCTCCCGCGCGGAATACCGCCTGCTGCTGCGCGCCGACAATGCCGACGCCCGCCTGACACCGATCGGACGCGAAATCCGACTGGTCGACGACCGCCGATGGCGGCGATTCCGCGGCAAGCAGGAGGCCGTAGCCGCGTTTCGGACCTGGCTCCGGGACGCCCGCCACGCCGGCCGCCCGCTGGCCCATTGGCTGACCCATCCGACCGACATCTGGCGGCAGCACGTCGATCTCGATGCGTGGAAGACCCTGTTGCCGCCCTCGATCGGACGCCGCTCCGACCGCCTGCTCGACGAGGCCGCCGCCGCCGCCCTGATCGAGGCCAAGTACGACGGCTACATCCAGCGCCAGCAGCGCGAGGTCGAACGGTTTCGACGCCTGGAATCCCGATCCATCCCACCCGCGTTCGATTTCTCCCAGATGCCGGAGCTGCGCGCCGAGGCCCGCGAGAAGTTCTCCACCATCGGCCCGCGCAGTATCGGACAGGCCCAGCGCATCAGCGGGATCAACCCCGCGGACATCGCCGTGCTGATGGTGTATCTGGACGGCGGCCGTCGGCGCGGGGGTCGGCGGGCGAACGCTCCGGCGCGCTCCGCGAACGGTTGAGCCGCCGGCTACTTCTCGGCCCCGCCGGGGCCCGACGGGTGCCACTGGCGGCTTGTCCGCCAGTGCCTTGAGAGAGAACACCCTACACAAACACGGGCAGACGAGCTGCCCGTGGCACCCCGCCGCGCTTCCCCGGACCTTCCAGGACCCTCACAGCCCGCCAAACGGCCTGCGGGCCGGTCAAGTCCGACGCCCCACGACTCGATAACATCTGGGGTTGTTAAGCTGGGCAGGTTGGATAGAATGCAACGAACGAACCAACAAGACGAAGCCGCCGCGGTCGACAGACTTCTGGACGCGGCCGGCCATTCGGGGAACGCTGTGAAGACCGTATTCACAACCGGTGAGGCGGCGCAAATCTGCAACATCAGCCAGCAGACCGTCATCCGATGTTTCGACAACGGTCGCCTTCGCGGTTTCCGGGTTCCCGGTTCAGACCATCGTCGCATCCCGCGCGAGGCCCTCGTTCAGTTCATGAAAGAGAACCGCATCCCGGCCGACAACCTCGATTCCGGCAAGCGGCGCGTGCTCGTCGTCGACGATGACGAGGCCATCGTCGAAATGCTCGTCGACCTGCTCACGCACGACGGCCGCTTCGAGGTCCGTGCGGCGACCAACGGCTTCGACGCCGGCGCCATGACACGGGAGTTCCGACCGGACCTCCTCGTGCTCGATTACATGCTGCCCGACCTGAACGGGAACAAGGTCTGCGAGCGGATCCGGAAGGATCCGACCCTCTCGAACATGAAGATCATCATCGTATCCGGTGCGGTCGACCGGGCGGAGATCGAACAACTGATGGCGGACGGGGCCGACGAGTTTATCAAGAAGCCCTTCGACGTGGATCACCTCGTCTCACGCATGGTCGAGTTGCTGCACGTCTAAATCGGCGGTTCCGGCGACGCGCGGAGGGACCCCAGCGAACATGAACGCCGTCGAATCACTGTCCACCGAACCCCACATGGTCGAGCGGGTCCTCGCTCAGTTGGACAGTCTGCCGGCCTTGTCCCCGATCGTCGCACGAATCCTTCAACTCACGGGCGATTCGAAATCCGGCGCCAGGGAAGTCATCAAACTGATCGAGTCCGATCCCGCGCTGACCACGCGCATGCTGTCATTGTTGGGCCGCGCCGACCATGGCGTGCGGGCCGAGGCGATCACCCTCTCGAATGCCGTCGTGCTCCTGGGCTTCAACGCCGTGCGCCACGTCGTGCTGACCACCAAGGTCATGGAGGTGTTCGGACCGCCCGCAGCCTCGGCCAGAGACGGCGGGTTCAATCGAGCGGAGTTCTGGAAGTATTGTCTGGCCGTGGCCTGCGCCGCCCGGAAGATCGCCCTGCACCTCCGCTCGACGCTCGATCCCGAGGAGGCTTTTGTTTGCGGGCTGCTCCACAACATCGGGATGGCGGCGCTCGACGCCGGCATGCCAAAGACCTTCGCGCGGATCGTGCGAACGTCAGAGGAAACACGCACCAACATTCTCGACGTCGAGCGATCGCTGCTCGGCGTGGACCACACCGTAGTCGGCCATCGGCTGGCCGAGCGATGGGGCCTGCCGGACCGGCTCGTCGATTGTATCTGGCTGCACGAGCAGGACCCCGACGCACTCCCACAGTCGGTCGCGGAGGGACGTCACGTGCAGACCGTGCAGTTGGCGGCGGCCATCGCACGCCAGCGGCGGGTCGGCTTCTCCGGCTGTCTCCGTGCCGGCGACACCGCGCCGGCCCTCGCCGCCCGGCTCGGCCTCACGGCAGACGCCGTCGAAGCAATCGCCGACTCGCTGATCGACGAGATCGAACAACGCGCCCAGTGGATCGGCCTCGACGCCCTCAACAGCCGTGAGCTATATACCCAGGTCCTGAAGCGAACGACCGACGAACTGGCCGTCGCCAATGCCGAATTGATCGTCCAGAACCGGCGTCTCGAGCGCAAGGCGAGTTGGCTCCGCGCCCTGAGCGGGCTCAACCGGGCCATTTCGCCGCGTGACTATGTTCGTGAGGTCTGCGCGGCAGCCGCCGAGGCCCTAAGACAGGCAATGGGGATCGACGCCGTCATCGTCTTCGCCTCCACCGCCGATGACCGTTGGCTCGAGATCGGACGCTCCGGCAGCCCCATTCAGACCGAAATCGTCGAACAGACGGTGCCGGTCGAGGCGTATCGAAAGGATACGGCCTTCGCGGCCCGACTGGCCACGACCGGCACGTGGATCGCGCCGCCGGCGCCTTCGTGGACCGCCCTCGTGGAGCGTCACCGCGCGCGGCTCGGAACGGAGACAGTCTGGCTGATGCCGCTGTTGTGCGAAGCAGCGTGGGCCGGCGGCGCCCTGTTCTGCGCCGACACCGAGCGCGTCGCCGACTGGCACGACGACAACGCCGAAATCATGGCGATGAGTGCCGCCTGCGGGCTGGCCATCGCTCACGCCCAGACCCGCGCCGCGGCCCTGGCCCTGCGCGAGGAACTCACCGAAGCCAACCGCCGCTGTGCAGACGCCCAAGCCGCGTCGTGGCGGGCGAAGACACTCGAGCGCGTCGTTGCCATGGCCGCCGGGGCCGCCCACGAAATGAACACCCCGCTCGCCGTCGTCTCGGGTTGGGCCCAGGTCCTTCGCCGCCGCGCCGAGAGCGACGAAGACCGCAAGGCCCTGGACACGATTGTGTCACAAACAGACGTTTGTAGTAATATCCTCACGGATCTGACGGAGTTCGCCCGACCGCGCCCGCCAAAACCCGAGCCGATCGACCTCATGAAAATGCTCGCGTCGCTTCGTTCGAGGCTCGCGGAAGAAGAAATACTGGACGCAAACTGCCTCGCCGTCGACATTCCGTCCCATACGCCCGCC
This sequence comes from Phycisphaerae bacterium, assembly GCA_046754505.1. Lineage (GTDB taxonomy): Bacteria > Planctomycetota > Phycisphaerae > UBA1845 > UTPLA1 > JAPULF01. The sequence continues at coordinate 27,834 of JBHHVX010000034.1, forward strand.
GTCCGATTCGACCGAGAGCAACTCATGCGGACGTTCCGGGAATTACTGCAAAACGCGGCCGATGCGACCGAACCGGAGACCCGGCGGCTGGCCGTCAAGGCGCGGGCCGATCTGGCCGAAATGACGGTGGCGATCGTCGTCGAGGACAACGGCACCGGAATGACCCCGGAGACCCGCGAACGGGCGTTCGACCCGTTCTTTTCGCATCGGCCGGCCGGACGGCGACGCGGACTCGGGCTGGCTCGGGTCCGGCAATGGGTGGGACAAAACGGGGGTACGGTACGGATCGATTCGGAGCCTGGCGACGGGACGAGAGTCGAGATGAAGCTGACGGCCGTCGAAAACTGACGGTTGGAAGCATACTCGGTCGGACGCCTCGAGACGGGCGAGCCGGCCCAGGGGGGGAACGTCGCGGACGCGGCCATTCCATAGGGGTGACGGTCATTCGGCGGGGAAATAACGACACTGAGTGAAATCCGGGCCAGGCGGGACGCGTAGGTCTTTCTCCCTCCTCCTCTCGCTCTCACGGCTGAAACGCCCCGCCGGCCACTCAAGAGTCTGCCACTGGAGGGTGAAGCATGGCGACGATGGAACCTGAACAACAGCGCAAGCCGAGCCGGGTCGGCACGCAGATACTCCTGGTCGCGTCCGACGACAAGACCGTCCTGGCGGTCTCCAGGAACCTCGCTGCGCGTCTCGATGCAAACCTGACCATCGTTCGAACGCTCGCCGAAGCCCGACAGGTCCTCGAAACCGCCCCCTTCGATGTCATCGTTGCGGACCATGACATCGAGGATGGGACCGGACTCTCGCTGCTCTACGATCGGACCACCGCACCGGAGACACCGGTCATCCTGCTCGACCACGCGATGGAGGCTCGACGAATCCTCGACGCCCTGCGCGCCGGCGCGACGGACGTCTTGCATCATCCGTTCGACGCGGAGCGCCTCACCACCGTGATCCGCGAGAGCGTCCGGCAGTGCCGGCAGAAACGGCACGACCGTGTCCGGACCACCCGCCTGAGGAACCTGTCCAGCCAGATGATCCAGGACCGTCGCGAACTGCGAAAACGGATCGATCTGGTCTGTCGCGACCTCGTCCACGCCTATCACCGCCTCGCGGAGAAGGTCGTGGACATCTCCAACTGACTGGGCGGTCCGAATCGCCACCGTCCGAGCACGCTCTCTGCCGCGCCGCTCCCGTCATGGACCCGTCCACCGGGGCACCGCGGTCTCCTCGACGCGGCGATGATGAAGCCGGGCAACACGCTCCATAACCCCATGCGTCCACAGACATTGCGCCCATCGCGTCCGATCGCCATGCGGCCCTCGGTCCACATCCGTCACAACCGGACCGTCTCTCGGTAGCAGACCAGACCGTATCACATCGCGTCTCTACTCCTTGCGGCATAAGCGGTTAACGGCCGTCGCGCTCGATCATCCCACCTGCCCGCGCATCTCGGCACGACGGTTGCAACCCGTCCTCTCGGAGGGGGAACCGCTCGCATGGGGTTGTCGGGATCGGCCATTGGCATACACCCGATCGGCTACGTCCGGCCGGTCCGGAACCCACCGCCCACGCGACCGCCCACGCTGTCGCATCTTGAGGCCCTGGTGAACGCCGCGGCCCGCCGGTACGGCTTGGCACAGCCGCCGCACGACCTGCACGCGGCATCACCGGCATTTCACGTCGATATCCAGACGATTGAGATCGATGTCGAAAAGCCCGTTCCCCATGAAGCAAGTCCGCAATTGCCGGCAATGGAAGGCCGTGCCCTGCGCCCGTGGCCCTTCCGGTGGCCGCTGCCCGCGTCCGAGCCCGTCGCCCCGGACGCCCCGCCGGAACCCCCGAGACAACTCGGCAATTACATCGATATCATTGTCTGACGTGACGACCGTCGAGTGTACCGTCAACCTTGATTCTGCGGGTTGGGCGAGGCCTGCGGGAGGGCGAGCCTCCTGGCGAGCCGTCCGTTCGGATCACCATCAAGTCCGCTGGAACGAGAATCCCTTCTCGTTCCGCTGGTTCCGCTGGAACGAGAATCCCTTCTCGTTCCGCTGGTTCCGCTGGA
>JBHHVX010000035.1:0-29575 GCA_046754505.1 Phycisphaerae bacterium
GCTCGTCCCCTCAAGCATGGAAGGGCGGCCCGGTCGGGTCGAACGTCGTCAAGGACTGGTGTCGTCGTCTGCGGCCTTCAGGTGGGCCTGGGCGGCGGCCAAGACGTCTTCGATGATCTCTGCCATCGGTCTGTTGCGGACGCGGATGCCGGCCGACTGGGTGTGGCCGCCTCCGCCGAAGCGCTGGGCGATCTCGATCACGGAGACCTGTCCCTCGCCGCGGAGATTGACGCGCGTCACGCCCGGCTCGCCTTCGGAAAAGAGCATGGCGATGCGGACGCCCTTGAGCGCCCGGGGGATCGAGACTTGATCGTCGATGTCTTCCGCCGTGCAGTGCGATTCGACGATGTCCCGGTGGCTGAGAAAGCTGTAGGCGATCCGGCCGTCCGGAGTCGTGGTGGTGTGTTCATACACGCGTCGGAGCAGCTCGAAATCCGTCCGGGCCTGCGACCGGCAGAGTTGCTCGCCGATGTGGGTGACATCGGCTCCGGCTCGGACGAGATCGGCGGCCGTGTGCAGGGCGTCGGCACTGGTGGACGGAAGGCTGAAGCCGGCGGTGTCGCCGTGGATGCCGGCGTACAGCAGGGAGGCGACGCCGGCCGACGGAACGCGGTCCAATTTACCGATCAACCGCGCGATCAGTTGCGATGCGCTGGAGGCGTGCGGGTCCACCCAGTTGATCGAGGCGAAGTCGGTGTTCGTAATGTGATGATCGATGTTCAGGCTGGGCAGCTCTCCGGAGAAATCCGGATGCGGGTCGAAGTTCACGCGCTTCTCAGTGGCCGTGTCCACGACGATCAAACCGTCGCGATCGGCGGGCATCGTCGCGGTCAGCGGGCACTCCGGGGCCAGATCGAACATGAACCGCAGTCGCTTGGCGCCGGCGCCATCGGGAAGTCCGACCACGGCATCCATGCCCATGTCGCGGAGGGTGGCGGCCAGGCCGATGGCCGACCCCAGACAGTCGGCGTCGGGCACGATGTGGCCGAAGACGATCGGCCGCTGCAGAGAGCGCAACCGGTCCAGCAGGCGCTTCGGAGGCGCGACCGGTGCCGCTTCGGTAGGGGGGGGGTCGAGGGAGGTCATGACTCTACGGGGAAAAGGATAATCGCTTTGAGCCGGGCTGACCAGCCACCGCTCGAACGGCGTGGAGCCACCGACCGTCGCGAGCCACGAGCGCAACGCGACTCAACAGCCTACCGCCCGGTGCGAAGCCGTGGCACGCCAAAGGAGGATGCTCACGAGAACAAGCTCAAGGGATTGAGCACGAGGGTCAATACGTCTCCGAAAACCGAAAGCACGTCGCGGAGGGGTCCGAAGACCGAATCCACGAAGAGTTGCCGCAGGAACTCGTCCAAGGGTTGACCATTGAGAATCTCAATCAGGAAATCCATTCTTGCCTCCTCACAGCACTGTGCGAACACCACACGAGTATCTGCCAGCATTCTAGCTCGACGGCCCCGTCAAGTCCAGAACCTGCGTTTCTGCCGCTCTGGAGAGAGTCAATGGCAGAATCAGCGGACCGTGTCATGCCGGAGCACTGGCCGACAAGCCGCCAGTGGCACCCGCGCGCCGGGCGTCGGTGGACGCAAGGCCACGGGCCGGGCCACGTCGGCCGCGGAGCCATGTCGGCCACGGGGAGGCGACGCCAACGCCCGGCATCGAGCGATTTGTTTCGCTCAAAGTGGGACCACTCAAGACATGTATCTTACCCGCGTCCGTTGCTCCTCAAGAAAAAGGCGTTCCCAGAATCTGCCGCGGCCGGTCGATATGCCAGCTTGAGCGACGGACTCTCCTCCTAACCTCTCGGTCCAGCACGAGCCGGCCGCGGTTCAACCGCATTTGGATCTCCGACCACAACACAGCCTAACTGACGATCACCACGAATGTTATGGCGTATCTCTTAGTCGGGCCGAGGACCGCCCGGCGGCAACGCAGAATATATGTTGCATCTTCTAGCATAGTATGTATAATGCGCGGAGCAGACATGGTCAGCAAGGAAAAAAGACACGCCGCCATCGCCAGACTCATCCGCCGGACGCCGGTGCGCACGCAGGCGGAGTTGATTCGGCGACTGGCTGCCGCGGGCATCGTGGTGGATCAATCGACCTTGAGCCGTGACCTGTCCGAGTTGGGCGTTCGCAAGACGGGCGGTCGATACGCAGCACGCCCCGCCGACCAGGACGACCGGCAGGCCTACGACCCGGCCGTGGCCGTGCGTTGGTTCACGACCTGCGGAGCGCACCAGATCGTCGTGCGGACCCGCGTCGGCCAGGCGCAGCCCGTCGCCCTGGCCATCGACGAAAAAGAAGATGCTTCCATCCTCGCAACGATCGCCGGCGATGACACGGTCTTTGTCGCGATCAGAACGGTACGGGCGCAGGCTGTTGCCCTGCGCCGGCTGAAACAATGGTTCGGAGACAAGTATGAACGCTAAGCGTTGCGTGCTCGCCTACTCGGGCGGGCTGGACACTTCTGCCATCATCGTGTGGCTGCGCGAGCAGGCGTACGAGGTACACGCCGTTCTCGTGGACGTGGGCCAAGACGAGGACCTGCACGGCCTTTGCGATAAGGCCCTGCGATTCGGGGCCGCCTCCGCGGAGGTCAGAGACGCCAGACCGGCCATGTTCAAGTCAGTGATCCCTATGGCCATCGCCCTGTCTGCCACCTACGAAGGAGACTACCGACTCGGCACGGCGCTGGCGAGGCCGTTCATCGCCCTGGAACAGGTCCGGCGCGCCAGAGAACTCGGCGGGGCGACGCTCATTCACGGCGCCACCGGCAAGGGCAACGATCAGATCCGGTTCGAGTTCGCCTACCGATCACTCGCGCCGGACTGCCCTGTGCTGGCCCCCTGGAAAACCTGGTCCTTCGCCGGGCGCCGCGACCTCGTGAAGTATCTCCAGAGCAAGGGCTGCAACGATGACTTCGAGGTCGTGAAGACCTTCAGCCTGGACGAAAACCTCTGGCACCTCAGCATCGAGGGCGGCCCACTCGAGGATGCCGCCGCGCTGGTCGATGTGCCCGCCATCCTGGAGACCGTCTCGGATCGGTTCGCGGGCAAGGCGGAGCCGGCGGGTGCGCCGCCGATGTTGACCCTCGCATTCCACCGTGGCGTGCCCGTCGCGCTGAATGGTGTGCGCGCGCCGCTCTCCGACCTCATCGCCAATCTCAACCGGGACTATCGCCATGCCCCGTGGGCGTGGGATTTCGTGATTGAGAACCGTTTCACCGGCATCAAGTCGCGCGGCATCTACGTTAATCCCGCCGCCAAGGTGTTACAATTGGCGGTCGATGCGCTGGCCCGCTGTTGCCTCAACAAGCCGACCTACGACGAGTACGCGGAACTGGGCCGAAGGTACGGAGGCATCCTCTATCGCGGAGAGTATTTCTCCGATCAGCGGCTCAGCGCAGAAGCGTCGGCCGCGGCGATGGCGCAGCGCCTCACCGGCGAGGTGACGATCCAGCTTCAGCCCGTGCCCTATGTCTCCAGAATCGACGTGGCAGACTCAATCTTTCAGTCTGAGCTTGCCACCTTTGAGGCCGGAGCGTACGACCATGCCGACGCCAAAGGCTTCATCGCACTGAGCTGGTTGTCCTCGATCGGACGCCCATTTGCGGAGCAGGAACATGCAGACCCTCTGGAAGCAGCAGACGACACTCCACCCGACTTTTGCAAGACACAATCGCTGCATCGAAGAGGATTGGTTTCTTCTGCCCTATGAACTCCGGCTGCAACAGGCCCACGTCGAAGCGCTCCGGCACGCGAATATTCTCACGGATCGGGAAGCCGAAGCCTTGACCGGCGCGTTGGACGAAATCGCACGATGCCACGCCGACACCGGCTGCCCCGACTCCAGCGCCGAGGATATCCACACCTGGATCGAGTCGAGCGTTGTCGAGCGGGTCGGAGACGTCGGGAAGAAGCTGCACACCGCGCGATCTCGCAACGATCAGGTGGCCACGCTGCTGAAGCTCTACCTCATCGATGCCGGCCGGCGGCTGTCCGGTGATCTTCGCGATCTCGTTCGGGTTCTCTGCCGGCAGGCAGACGTGTGGACGGAGCTTATCGCCCCCATGCAGACCCACGCGCAGTTCGCCGCCCCGGGGACGATGGGGTTTTGGGCGTTGCGCTACGCCGTGGCGTTTGATCGCGCCCGGCGAAGAGTCCAGGACGGCCTCTCGCAATGGCGCCGTTATTCGCCGCTTGGCAGTGGTGCGGTGGCCGGGTCTTCCATTTCCATCGACCGAGGCATTCAGGCGGCCGGGTTGGGGTTTGAATCGCCCTCCTTGAACGCACTGGACGCCACGACGACGCGCGACGAGTGTTTGCAGTTCTTGTCGTTGGCCACGCAGATCGCGCTCCACCTGCAGTCCTTTGCCGCCGACGTCATCGCCTTTTCGCAAACGCCTTTTTCATGGGTTCGATACCCCCACGCCTTTGGCACCGGATCATCCATGATGCCCAACAAGGCCAACCCCGACGCGATGGAACTGCTGCGCGGCAAGTGCTGTTCCGTGCAATCGGCCCACATGGAGCTGGTGCTTCTCCTGAAGGGGCTGCCCAGCGGCTACAATCGCGACTTGCAGTGTTGCAAGCCGATCGTCCATCAAACGGCGGACCTGCTGGCGTCGCTATGTATGATGACAACGGCCTTCGTCGGTGACCTCGACTTTGACCGCGAGCGGCTCAATCAGGCGCTCTCCATGGGAGGCATCGGGGCGACCCTGTTGATGGAGCAAAAGGTGAAGTCCGGAATGGCCCTGCGCGATGCCCACCACGAAGTCGCCTCCGCGACGAATCTCGACGATCTCGCGGCAGACGTCACGCGCTACCAGACCAGCGGCAGCGCCAACCCGGCGGAGACCCGGCGGATCGCCGGCGATCTGCTGGCCAGGCTGGAGTGGCCGGGATGACGGCATCCTCACAGCACGATGAGACCCGGCACCGGGAACTGGCCGGCGTCAAGCGGATCGTCGTCAAGATCGGCAGCGGCGTCATCGTCGGTGGGGGCGACCTGCGTCCCGAGACGATCGCGCGCCTGGCGGCGGACGTGAGCCAGTTGCGGTCGCGCGGCCACGAGATTCTCCTCGTCGTGTCGGGAGCCGTCGCCGGAGGATATCGCGAGCTTAGTTGTCCGCAACTTCCGACGCGCGTCGTCGAGCGACAGGCCGCGGCGAGTATCGGCCAGTACAAACTCATGATGCTCTTCGGCGAAGCATTCGCCCGGCACCATGTCGGCGTGGCCCAACTGCTCATGATGCAGGAAGACATCGAGGACCGCCGCCGATTCATCAGTGCCCGACATACGATCCAAAGGCTCATCGACTCCGGCATCGTCCCCATCATCAACGAGAACGATCCGCTCGCCGACGATGAGGCCAAGGTCGGCGACAACGACCACCTCGCCGCCCTCGTGACCAACCTGTCTTCGGCCGATCTACTCGTGATGCTCAGCAGTGTGCCCGGCGTCTATCGCAACGGGTCGGATCACGATGTGATCCCGGAAGTGGACGTCGGCATGTCGGTGGACGAGCACATCCGTCGCGATGTCAGCCGGACCGGCGTCGGCGGCATGATCGCCAAGGTCTCCGCGGCCAAGCTCGCGAGCCAATGGGGAGTTCCGACGATCATCGCCGACGGCACACAATCGGGAAACCTCGGCCGGATTCTGGAAGGCCGGCGCATCGGGACGATCTTTCTTTCCAAGGCGGACTCGTTGCCGTCGAGAAAGCGCTGGATCGCCTTTCGCCAGAAGTCTCGCGGAGCGATCCGCGTGGACAACGGCGCGAAACTGGCGCTCATCGAGCGCGGTGCGAGCCTCTTGCCTTCCGGAATCATCGACGTCGAAGGCGCGTTCGCGATGGGCGCCCGCGTCGACGTGCAGGACGACACCGGCCAAGTCTTTGCCGTCGGACTCACCTCATACTCTGCTCAGGAGGTGCGCCGGATAAAAGGCAGGAAGCGCGGTGAGTTTGAGGAAGTTCTGGGCTACACATACGTCGACGAAATCATCAACCGAGATGACATGGTCCTCCTGAAAGGCGGCGACGACACATGACAATAACGAACGCCATCGAGACAATGGCTGCTCGTGCCAGGAAAGCCGCCGGGCGGATTGCCACGTTGCCCACGGATGTGAAGAACGGCGTTCTGCTGGACCTGGCCGGCCGAATCGAGTCCGACAGACGGCAGATCCTCGAGGCAAACCGGCGCGACCTCCAAGCCGCGGAGCAGGCCGGGTTGGGGGGCGCGAAACTCAAACGTCTTACCCTGAGCGAATCCGGGGTGGACCAGATGGCCGCCGGCCTGCGTCAAATCGCCGAGCTGCCCGACCCGGTCGGGCAGATCACGAAGCATTATCGCGTTCCTTCTGGCCTCGAGGTTCGCAAGGTCCGGTCCGCACTCGGGGTGATCATGATGATTTATGAGGCTCGCCCCAACGTCACGATCGACGCCTTCGCCCTGTGCTTCAAGGCGGGCAACGCCTCGATCCTCAAGGGCGGGCGTGAGGCGTCAAACTCCAACAAGCAATTGGCCGATTGCGCCCATGCCGCGCTGGGGGCGCACGGCATTCCCGGCGAGGGGCTTAATCTTCTCACGACCTCCGACCGGGAGGCCGTCAAGGCGCTGCTGCGACTCGATGACTACATCGACCTCGTGATCCCACGCGGTGGCGCCGAGCTGATCCGCTTTGTGCATGAGCACTCCCGCATCCCCACGGTGCAGCATTTCCACGGCGTCTGCCACATCTTCGTGGACGAGACCGCCGCGGTGGACAAGGCCATCGAGATTTGTGTCAACGGGAAGACGTCCGCGCCCGCCACCTGCAATGCCGCGGAGTGTCTCCTCGTCCACGAGAAAATAGCCGCCGCGTTCCTGCCGCCACTCGCCGAGCGTTTGATCACCGAAGGCGTGGAAATCCGAGGCGACCGCGCCGTTAGCGCGCTGTGCGCGTCAGCAAAACCGGCGAGCGATGAGGACTGGGGCCGTGAGTTCCTTGACCTGATCATCGCCATAAGAGTGGTCCCCGACCTGGATTCGGCCGTCGCCCATATTCATCAGTACGGCTCCGATCACACCGACGCGATTCTCACCCGGGACACGAGCCACGCGGAATCATTCACCCGCCGCGTCCAGTCTTCCTGCACGCTCGTCAACGCATCGCCCCGCTTCAATGACGGCTTCCAGCTGGGTCTGGGAGCGGAAATCGGAATCAGCACCTCGCGCATCCACGCCTACGGCCCCATGGGTCTGGAAGAGCTCACCACCCAGAGATACGTCGTCACCGGCGACTGGCAGAGCCGCGGCCCGGGATGAACGGGCGCAGAACGCCGCCTGGCCCCGAAAAGACCTTCCCTCCCCGAGACACAAACGAAGGGCATTCACAAAACGCGCCCCGCAAGACTCGAACCCTCGACTTTCGCAGACCCGCGGACACGCGCCACCAACCACTTTACTCGACTCACGATTGCGGCTAGACTAAAGGCAGGTGGCCGGTCTGTCTCGCAGAATACCGACGTGGGCGAAGGCCGTGCTCAGCAGTTCGGGCCTGGACCGAAGTGCCTGCATCGTCTTGCCACCGTCGAGCCGAGAGGTCGGCCGTGTGCAACTGCGACCCTGAACGACAGACAGAAGGTCGGGCACGCCGTCGACGGGCGTGGAGTACGCCGCCTCGGCCTCGGGAAGGCGTGTGGGTGTACGGGCGTCCTCCGGCTCGGGCCGCACCGGTTGCCTCGTAAGGAAAAAGGACAGTCCGACAGCCTGAAACGGAGGCACATGGAGTGGGTCAGATGAAACACAGGCTCACGGGCGGCATCGTCGCTGCATGGTTGATCACCGCACCGGCCAGCCTGCCCGCCCAGTTGAGTTTTGCCAACACGGCGGCTCAGACCGGTACGTTGGACCCGAGCTTCGGACGCGGCTCGGCGATGATCGATGTGGATGGCGACGGGCTGCTCGACATCATCACCGGCAATGCCTCCATGCCGAACGGCTTCTTCCGCCAGCGGCCCGACCACACGTTTGAGGACGCGAGCGTCCCGTGGGGCATCGCATTCGACGACCGATCCACCTGGGGCGTGCTCGTCACCGACTTCGACAATGACGGTGACCCCGATGTCTACTTCATCAACGGCGGCTTCGTCGGGGCGCCACCGGCCAATCAGTTTCTCCGGAACGACTTGAGCACGCTGGGAGTTTTGACTGACGTCAGCACCGCATCCGGCGACGCGACGCTCCCTTCGAAGAACTTCGGCGGGACGGCCCTGGATTACGATCTCGACGGCGACCTTGACATCTTCCTGACAACGACCGATGACACCGAACCCTGCATCCTCCTCCGCAACGACGGCAACCTCGTGTTTACCGACGTTTCGGCTGCGGCACGCCTGGTCGATCTCGGCGGCTTCCGACATTGCAGTATGGGCGATTTCGATAATGACGGCTGGATGGATGTCGCGGTCGGCAATCAGAGAGGGGCCAACGTACTCTACCGCAACAAGGGGGATGGTACGTTCACCAACGTCGCCGCCACGGCCGGCGTACAAAGCCCGTTGGACAACTTTGGGCTTGTCCTGGAGGACTTCGACAACGACGGCTGGATGGACCTCTTCGCGCCGAAGATGCAGAAAAACGCCCCGACCGGGCCGAGCCCGCTCTTTCGCAACAACGGCGACGGCACGTTTACGGATGTCACCGCCGGCAGCGGCATGACCGGCCAGGCCGACATGGGACACAACACCGCCGACATCGACGCCGACGGCTACCCGGACATCTACATCGGCACGGGCACGCCCGACATACCCTACTTCGATGTTCTGTTCCTCATCACGCCCAACGGCGCGGGCGGATTCACCGCCACCGACGCGTCCGTGAGCAGCGGCATCACGTCGATCGGGTTAACCCGTTGCCACGGCATCACGTTCGGCGACTACGACCTGGACGGTGACCTCGACGCCTACACCAACAACGGCGGTGTACCCACGTTGCCTCTAACCCTCCAGGAAAACGCGCTCTGGCAGAACCAGGGCAACACGAACCGCTGGACGGCGCTGCACTTGACCGGCGTTTTTTCCAATCGCAGTGCGGTCGGCGCCCGGTGTGTGGCCACCACCAGCTCCGGACGACAGATCTATCGCCTTCTGCGGGCGGGCAACGGATTCGCCAACACGGACAGCCCGATACAACGCTTCGGCATCGGCCAGGATGACCATGTGGTTCGGATCGAAATCCACTGGCCCAACGGCATTACGCGAACGATCCTGAATCCGCCCATGGGACAGGTCAACGATGTCGTCGAGATTCTGCCCGGCGACATGAATCACGACAACACAGTCGACGTGCAGGATACCGGCCTGTTCGTCGCCGTGCTGCTCGGAGCCGACAACGATCCGTACCGGCTCGTGGCCGCTGACGCAAATGCCTCGGGGCTGGTGGAGGGCGGCGACATTCAGGCGTTTATAAATACGCTGGTCTTGCCATGACCTGGTCGCCTCGCGTGTGGTCAAACCGGCAGACCCGGATGCGGGCGATCCCCGCCATCGCGACGGGTCATTCAAACACCAACTCCGTCAGCGGCACTTCCACTTCCAGGTTGCCGATATCGACGAGAGCCTTCTGTTTCTCGAGTCCGACCCGTACGATCCGTCCCGGCTTGTCGAATCGCCGCACCCGCACCGCGTCGCCCGGCACGAGCCGCTTAACACGCTCGACCCATGCCTCGTAGGCCTGTCGGGCCTGCTCCATCTCGGCCGACCGATCCATCGCGGTGAGCGTGGCCCGAGCCGCCTCGACCCGTGCGTTTTCGGCGTCGCGGCGAGCACGTTCGGCCGCGCGGCGAGACCGCAGTGTCCCGGCGATCGCCCGGTTCAGAGCACGCCCTCGCTCCGTCAAGTGGTGTTTCGCGGACTCGACCATCTTCTTGGGCATCCCGAGTCGGGACGCGATGGCGATGGCGTGGCTGTTGCCCGGCTCACCGATGCGCAGCTCATAGGTGGGTCGAAGCGTTTCGATGTCGAACTGGACCGAGGCATTGTCGACACGCGGCCGGTCAAAGCCGATGGCCTTGAGCGCTCCCAGGTGCGTTGTGACCATTGCCAGACAGCCAGCCGCCCGCAAGCGGTCCACGATGGCCCGGCCGATCGCCGCACCTTCGTCGGGGTCGGTGCCGGATCCCAGCTCATCGAACAGCACGAGTGTTGTTTTCTGGGCCCGCTGCAACACTTCCAGAATCCGCGCCAAGTGAGCACTAAACGTGCTCAGTGATTGCTCGAGGCTCTGTTCGTCGCCGATATCGATATACACGCCATCAAACATCGGAAGATGGGACCCGGCCGCCGCCGGGATCGGCAATCCCGATTGGGCCATCAGCACCACAAGCCCAACCGTCTTCAAGGTCGCCGTCTTGCCGCCCGTGTTCGGACCGGTGATCAGCATGATGTCGAAGTCGTCGCCCAGGCGAACGTCGATCGGCACGACCGTCCGGCAAGCGCCGCCTGCCTCCACCGCCTCGTTGAAGGTCGCCATCAGGATCGGATTCCGCGCCTGCTTGAGCCTCATGCGGTGGTCGTGACAAATCTCGGGAATGTGCATCTCGTACCGTTGGGCGAACCGCGTCTTGGCAGCGAGCAAATCGACAAGGGCAACTGCGTCCAGCGTGCTCAACAATTCCTTCTGGTTCAGATGCACGAGATGAACGAGTTCCCAGAGGATTCGCCCGATCTCCTCCCGTTCGGCCTGTAACAGGCCGATGCGCTTGTTATTAAGCTCAACGGCCTGCGCCGGCTCGACGAACAACGTTTGACCACTGTCGCTGCTCCGATGCACGATCCCCGGCACCCGGCCGCGCTGCTCGGATTTCAACGGAAGGACCACCCGATCCTCGTGGAAGGTCGCATTCGGGTATTGAAGGAATTTGACGATTGCAGGGTCTCGAACCAAGTGGTCGAACAGGCGCTTCGTCTGCTGCGCGATCTGCTCGATCTCGCCCCGAATCCGCCGCAGGCGCTCGCTGGCGTCATCCCGAACCCGGCCCCGCGAATCGATTACCGCGCCGATACGCTCGGCAATCGCTGCGAAACTGCCGATCCGGGCGGCAAGGCGGGCGATCAGGATCTGCCCGTCTCCCACACCTGAGAAGTAGTGCCGCAACGCTTCGACGCCGTTCAACGTCGCCGCCAGTTCGGCGAACTCCTCCGGCTCCAGCTTTGCAGGAGGCACCGCCCTCCGCACCATGTCCCGCACATCCCGAATCCCGCCAAATGGCGGCAGACCTTGAACGGTGACCCACTCCGAAAACTGGCGCGCCTGGTCCAGCCACATCGTCACCTGCGACCGGCGACGGGAAGGCCGCACACGCATCGCCAGGCCACGCCCAAAGGAAGACTGTGCGCAGGCCGCCAGCATCTGCCGGACTCGATCGAACTCCAGTTTGTCGAGCGTGTGATCGTCCACGTCACCATTCTACGGCAGAGCCGCGCAAACCACCAAACGGTGACGACGAAGTCACTCAAGTCCGTAGATGAGGTCCACGTTCAAGGTTCGAGGTCCCCGGTGAATTTCCCGAACGCGGAGCATGTCATCCGACAGGTTGGCCACGGGGCCGTAACCCTTCCCCGAGTAGGGATGCCGCCGTCGGCGGACGGGCTGGCCTGCCGCGTGCGTGTCGAGGTACAACACGATCGCCTGGCCATTGTGCCGAAAGTGCGCATAGCCGCCATTGACGCCGACGTTGCTGCCGAAATAGGCAGGATCACTCCACTGGATGTACGGCGGCTCGTTGAACGTCTGCCCCAACGGCTCCGCACTCGAATAGTCCAGCCGGTCGAAGTGGATGCCGTCCGCCAGCGCAAACACGTCCGACGTTCGCCCGTCGAACTCCTGCAGATATCGCCCGCGCCGCGCCCCCGGCGCCATCTGGTCGAATCCGCCCAGCGCCGCCGTGTTGTAGCCATAGCCGCCCGCAGACGGGCCAAACTTCGGGAAATAGCGACCTCCCTCATAAGGAAAGCTCGGACAACGAAGATCCTCTGCGCTTGCGGCCAGATAGGGTGAGATGAAGCCCGCTCGCTTGTCGAGGAGCCGATGCGTCTGTCGGGCGTCGCCCGGAGGCCCGTCCGGCTCGAAACCAAACCACCATCGCCGGCCGCCGGCCGGCCCCGACAAGTCCTCAAAGTAGGGCCAAAATGCGTCATTGTTGTCATCAAGATAGAGCGTCAGCGCCGTGCCCGCGTTGTGCAGGGTCGCCATGCACTGAGCCATCCGCCCCTGTTCGCGTGCCCGGCCCAGTGCCGGTGTCAGCACGGCGACCAGCAGGGCGATCAACCCGACGACCAGCAGCACTTCCAGCAAGGTGAAGCCGCTTCGCCGCGGCGCCCGCAACCGGGCGCTGCGGGCGGAGCCGACTTGGTGATGTTGATAACAGACGGTCATAACAGATCGCCTCTTGACGCAGGACCGGCACGGTCCAGCCCGCCACTGGCGGGGCAGCCTCATCGCGTGGGCATACCTTGCCCTATTGCAGCAGCGCCGCGACAAAGCCGGGCCGATCCGCGATGTCGAACACGCCGTCGCCATCGAAGTCGCCCCGGGCGGCCAGGCTCGGATCGACATTCCCGGATAGCAGCAATGTCACAAACGGCTCAATGTCCATGCCGTCGATATGGCCGTCAAGGTTCACGTCGCCCACGAGCACGGGTGGCGCGGAAAACGCGATGCGATGGATATCGACATCCGCAATAATCGAGGACCCAAACGGGCTGAACGTGTCCTGCCACGCCATGAGCGCGAAGCGGTCGACGGTGAACGGGCGATCGATCACGGCAAGCGTCTGGATCGTTGTGGGGTCGCCATCAAACCCACCGGGACCGCCCGCCCCGTCCGCGTTGATCAACATCGGCATCGCAGGGCCGCTGACCATTACCGTCGCCGTCTGGTCGGCGCCTCGGTACGCCACATGGGCCGTATACATCACGTCGAGCGCGAGGTTCTCGTCGCCCACCGTGGTGTTGATGTCCGTCTCGGCACCAAACGTGAAATCGATGTTCGCGAAAAAGCCCGAACCGTCGTCGCCGTGGACGACCGTCGGCCCGAGCGTCGGGCCGCCAAACGCCGTGACATTGGGAAAATAGTCAAACGAGACTACATCAAACGCGAACGGTCCGCTCGATCCCCCGGCGCGGTCCTCACCGGTCGTCTGTGAACTCAGGAGTCCCCAGGCGATTTGCGCAAAGCCGTTCGGATCGGCGAAGAATCCACCGCTGCGAATACGGAAGGTCACGAAGAAATCGAAATCATCATAACGCCCAAGCACGCGCCCCCCGGCCGGATCGAGCGGCCGCTGGTACCACGCCGTCGGCAGGATCGTGTCGTAATGCACCGTCAGGAACTGCCCGACGGCGTCATAGCTGAACCGAGCGCCGTCCTGCCCGGCGCCCACCGCAAACCGACCCGCGGCCAATGGGTCATCCGCGAAGGTCTCGACCCATGAGATACCGCCGCCCGGTTGCGCGATGGCGCCACCGGCGGCCGCCGCCAGCAACAACCCGCTCAACAACCCCATCCGTACTCTGCATACAAGACCCGCATCGACCTGAGACACCTCTGGCCTCCTTTCGGTGACAATCGCACGTTGCCACAAAAAAACCTCCGCGCCCGAAGTTCGGGTCGGAGGCTGGAAGGCCGAGTGTCCGCGGATCGTGAATGACCGCGCCGAAACACTGAACCGTCGATGACTCCGCCCAGACCTCGGGGCACTTCGACGAACATGCGGTGTGGGCAGGTCTTCTGGCTTACGGATCGTCCTACTGGCCGCGCCTTCTCTCCGCGACAGCGGAAATGGCTCGTTGCGGCTTTCGTCCCCGATTACAGCGGCGGGACCGCGGTGGAGTCGCACCACCTTCCCTTTTGATCTCCCCACGCGGGAGACCCACACCGTGAATGATTCAATTGTCAAAATCGCCCGCGTGCCGGTGCGCCGGGCCATCGGCAAACAGCGACAACGGATGGCTTCACGCTACCAGTGGTGCTTCATCCGATTCATCCTGGCTGTTTCGCCGTGGTAGGTGATCAGCAGCGTATCCCCTGAGACCTTGCAGTCATAGGTCCGCTCCTTGCCCTGCATCTCCAACTTCAGCTTGCCGTCCAGTCCATACTTGTAGTGGCCGGACGTCGCGCGCGTCTTGCCTCCGCCGTAATCCGCGTTGGCCGTGAATGTTCCGTCGTGACCGAACGTGACAACTGCGATTGGGCTCTTGGTCTTGCTGGCTTTGTCCGCCGTCCAGGTTCCGGCGACGCGCGAACATCCGACGAGGAACATCAGAGCAATGATGCCAATACTCAGATTTCTGGCACGCATGAATCGAACTCCTTTCAGCCAAACGAGTCGATCGTCGGCCTTCGGGCCGAGACCCAACGCCGGAATTGTCCGTCGGCCCACACGCTTGTCAAGCGGATTCCCGGGCGCGGCCACGCCCCCGCCACGCCCATCGGTACGGACGCGGAATGACGGAATGAGGTGTCAGGGGCAGGGGCAGGTGCGGGTATGCGGATTGGGCGGCATGCCGCTCAGGCGAGAGGGCGTTCAGGTTGCCGTCCGCGGCGATGGACGCCCCAGGGCGCGGTCGATGGCCGCCCGAATCCGTTCGGCTCGATAGGGCTTTCGTGTGTACTGGAGCGCCCCGGCTTTCACCGCCTCGGCAAGCGAGGCGTGCCGGCCCGCTCCCGCCACCGCGACGACCTTTGCCTTCGGGTCTACCCCGCGCAGCGCCTCGAGCGTCGCAAGGCTACCCATACCCGGCAGCGTCATGTCCAGCAGCACGACATGAGGGCGGACCGTCGCGTACTCGGCGACCGCCTCCTCGCCGCTACCGGCTTCGGCCGCGATCTCGAACCCTTCCCGTCGCAACTGCTTCTTTGCAACGTGCCGAAGGAACGCTGCGTCATCCACAATCATCACTCGAACGGCCATATCAGCACTCTCTCAAGACTGGTTCATTCCCCTTCGCCGCCGTCGCGCTCGAATCCTCGTGACCGCCAAACCCAGAAGCAGGAACGGCGCCACCCCGCCCGCACCGGCGCCGCAGACGCCGGCGCCGCATCCCGCAGCGGGCTCTTCTGAGGTCGGCGTTGGTGGCTCGGCTGCTCCTCCATTCCCGCCCTCGGGATCGGTCGATGGAGGGACCCCGGCCGTCGGAACGACGGTCGAATCACCGGTGCCGCCGCCTTGCGGTGGTGGCTCGAGGCCCGGCTGTGCGCCGGGTTCTGAACCGGGATCCGGACCAGGTCCGGAGCCAGGCTGAGGGTCCGGTGGCGGGGACGGCGGTGGCACCGTTCCACCCGGATCGCCGCCGCCGCTGTCTGCCGTGCAGGCATCGCCCACGCCGTCCCCGTTTGAGTCTTGCTGATCGGGATTCGGCGTGTGCGGGCAATTGTCGCGACAGTCCGGCACGCCGTCGCCGTCCGTGTCGGCCGGTGCCGTGATCGTGATCCGTGCGGTGCAGGTCGTAGCCCTGCCGCAGTCGTCCGTCACCTCGAACGTCACCACAGTCTCCCCCAAAGACACGACCGACCCAGCCGGAGGCATCTGCACCACGTCGAGCACCGGGTCGCAGTCGTCGGTCGCGTCGATCTCTCTGATCAGGTCCGGCACGGGCGCGGTGCAGTTCGCGTCGCCCTGGAGCGTCCGATCCGTCGCGCATGCAGTAATGACCGGTGGTGCCATGTCCTGCTGAGCGATCCGCTGGTCACACGAGACCGAGTTGCCCTGCGCGTCCATGGCCGTCCACGTCCGCGTGGTCACGCCCGGGCAGGGACCGCCGAGCACGTCGGCAAACGCTATGGTCGGCGCGGCGTCGCAACCGTCGGTCGCAGTGGCGCGCCCGGTTGTGTCCGGCGAGGTGTCGGCTCCGCATCCGACTGTCACGTCGGCCGGACAGATCATAACGGGCGGCTCCGTATCGGCGAGGACCGTCAACGTCGCCGTCGAGCTGACCGTCGTGCCATTGTCGTCGGTGACCTCGCAAATGATCTGCGCACCGTCTTCGCTGAGCGAGGCAGTTGTCAACGTCAGAGATGGGGCATCCGTGCCGACGAGCATGGCATCGAGCATCCACTGATAGTGCAAGGTCCCGGTTCCGACCGCCGTGATGCCGAACGACGCGCTCGTGCCTTCGCAGACACTGGCGTCTGACGGCGGGACCTGGATATCCGGCCTCGCCCGCTGCACGGTGAGCGTCGCCGGTACGCTGTCGATCCCGCCGCAATCATCCGTCGCGCGGCAGGTGATCGCCGAGCCGTCATCCGACAGCGTCAGCCCGGCGAGGACAAGTATCGCAGCATCGGCTCCGACCGAAACGCCGTCCTTCGTCCACTGATAATGCAGTCCGCCCGTGCCCGTCGCACCGATCGCGAAGTTTGCGCTGGTCCCCTCCAGCGCGACGATGTCTTGCGGCTGGGTCGTGATCGACGGCTGGCCGGGATGCACCGTCAACGTCGCCGCCGCACTCGTCGCGGAGCCACAACCGTTTGTCACCACGCAAGCGAATCGGGCGCCGCTTTCGCTGACCAAAACCATTCCCAAGGGCAGCGAAGCGCTGTCCGTTCCGGTAGGGACTCCGTCACGCAGCCACTGGTAGCTCAGACTGGAGCCGTTGGCGACGACCTCGAACGTGACCGCGCCGCCATCGCAGGCGCTCTGATCAGTGGGATGACTCGTAATCTCGGGCAGGAGCACGGTTTCGCATTCATCGGGAACGCCATTCTCATTGCAGTCCACCAGACAGTTCGACTGGCAGTATCCACCGGGAAATCCTGTTGATGTCGCGACCTCGCACTCATCCGGAACACCGTTTGCTTGGCAGTCCGCGCTGACCCCCGCAAGGATGTCGCACGTATCGGGCGAGCCGTTCTGGTTACAGTCGACAAACGCCAGCGCCAGCACATCGAGCACGTGGGCCGATCCCGAACGGAGACCCGCATCGTCGTCACTCCGTGCGCCGACAATGATCCGCGTTCCGTCGAGCGCAACCGCCGAGCCGAACTCATCGCCGCTCGTGGCGTCACAGGCCGTCGCGCTCGTGGTCTGGACCCACACGCCGGCGATGGCCTCGAACATGTACGCCGTGCCGGCATTGTTGCCGGCGCAGTCGTGGCGGCGAGCGCCGACAACGATACGCGGTCCACCGATTGCGACACGGCGGCCGAATGCGTCCCCCGCCGCTCCGTCAGAGGCCGTCCGTTTCGCCGTCTGGCTCCACGTCGCACCGCTTCCGGAAAAGACATAGATCGCCCCCGCGTCGAGTCCCGCGTCGTCGTCGTTGAACGCCCCGACAACCGCCGTCCAAGATCCGGAACCATCCTCCCGCACCCCGACGGCATCGCCGAAACCATCGCCCGCCACGGCGCCCGAACCGCTCAGCGTGGCCTGCCAACTCCACAGTGTGCCACTTCGCCCGAACACGTATGCCGCCCCGGACGCGTTCGACGGATCTCCATCTCCGCGGGAGCCGGCGATCAACGTATCCCCCGTGATCGCCACCGATTGGCCAAACCAGCCGTCTGCCGTCGCGTCCGGCGCGACGATCATTGCCTCCTCGATCCAGACGCCGGCACTTCGTCGAAATACATAGACGGCCCCCGTGTCGGCTCCGGCCGTAGCATCGGCAAGCTTCGCTCCGATCGCGATCGCGTCGCCGCTGATCGCCACCGAAACGCCGAACTGGTCTCCCGCTGCCGCATCGGACGCGGTCAATTTCTGGTGCTGCGTCCAGAGATCGTCGCTCGGATCAGCCGGCGTGCCGTTGTCGTTCCGTTGGAACACATAGACCGAACCGGACGCGCTGCCCCCATCGTCATCAAACCGGGCGCCGATGACGGCATCGTCGCCGGAGAGCGCTACCGACTCGCCGAACAAGTCCACCGGTGCCGCATCCAACGCGGTCAGTTTGGCCTGCTGTGACCACAACGACACAGCGGAGTCGAATCGGAAGATATACGCGGCCCCGGAGGCGATGCCGGCGTCCGCAACGCCCCGGGCACCGATCACCGCGTAATCGCCATCGATACCCACCGCCTCTCCGAAGAAGTCATCCGCATGGGCATCGGCCGCGAGGACCTTCTCGACGGGGCACTGCGCCAAAACTGCGTTCGCCGCCCCCGACAGGACGATCGCTCCAACGGCGAATCGGATAGCGTTTTTCGAGATCGATCTCATTCGGCCCATGCGCCCCACGAAGAATCGGCCTAACCACGCGTCTCTGAGTATCGGAACCCGCCTGGCGCACGGCTGAGCGAAACTCTCCCGCCAACGGATGCGGGCAGCTTTACCACGCTGATATCTCAGGGTTCGCCCCTCGTCGGACTGTGCAGCCGGCACCTCACGACCGAACTTCCGGCAGCCGGTGAACCGGTGCAGACGGGAGAAAGGCCCGGCTCACACGCACGCGCCGCTTGGTAACTGCCTGTGCCAAAGAGCTTTGCGGACGTGCTCGGCGGCGGTAGGGCGTGGCGCCACTGCGCGGACGTGCGGGACGATGCACACTCCAGTCGTTGCTCGAACACACGGCCAGCATCTTGCCGGCCCGACCAGATGGCGTGTCAGCGCGCAGCATTTGCATTGGCCAGTGTATTGAAGTATCCTGAATGGTGAGAAATATAGGCCTCTCGGGATTGGTGCAAGGGCTTGTTGCTCGCCGCAGGTTTCCGTCGGCCTGAATCGACCGGGGCCGATCCCGTCCGCTTCGTCGGCCCGAAGGAGGGGTATCTCATGGCCATCTCGATTCGTTCGTTTCGCAGGCCACGCACTCACGCGTCTGCGCGCGTCGCCCTCTGCCTGCTTGTGACGCTCTCGCTTTGTGCAACGCCCTCAGCCTCCGCCGCCGCGCCCTTCACCGAGGAGGCGTTGGCGCGCGGCCTCAACTACTTCATGCCGCAGCGACCCAGCCTGGAGCGTTTCGGGTACGGAATGGCTTTTGTCGACCTGGACGGTGATCGGGACCCCGACGTCGTCGTCACCGGCGCAGCGGGCGGACGCGCGGGAATCTTCGAGAACGACGGCGCCGGCGTCTTCACGGACCGATCCATGAGCAACGGGATCCCGTTTCTGCTGGGGCGGTCCGGCGTGGTGGCGCTGGATTATGACGCCGACGGCGACATGGACCTTTACTTCACACAGATCGATCAGCCCAACGTGCTGGCCAGAAACGACGGCAACTTTCAATTTGTCGATGTTTCGGCCGCGGCGGGCGTCGATGATCCCGGCCGCGGCACCGGTGCCACGGTCGGAGACTACGACGGCGACGGCTGGCTCGACATCCATGTGCCCAAATACGGCGTCGACGGCCTGGGGCAACCCGATCGGGACGCACTCTTTCATAACCTCGGCGACGGAACGTTTGCCGAGGTCGCCGGAGCCTTGGGCGTGGCCGACCCCTCGAGGGGCTGGCAGTCCGTCTTTTTTGACATGGATTGGGACGGCGATGTCGATCTGTACGTCTCCAACGACAAGAAGGTCGCGACCGAACTGGTCATGCACAACCATCTCTACGAGAACGTCGGCGGCACCTTCAACGACATCTCCGCCACGTCCGGCACCAACGTAAACATCTACTCGATGGGGATCGCCGTCGGCGACTTCAACGCCAATGGATGGCAAGATCTCTACTGCACCAACCTGCCGATCGACCCCTTCAATGTGCTCTGCACCAATCAGGGCGGAGGCGTCTTCACACGCGACGAAGTCGCCGCGGGCGTCCAGTCTCAGCGGGTCGGTTGGGGCGCCGTTTTCTTCGACTATGACAATGACGGCAACGAGGATCTCTACGTCTGCAACATGATGGGCGCCAATCGGCTCTACGTGAACTCCGGAACCTGGCCCGCGACCGACATGGGGCCCACCCTCGGAGTCGCCGATGCCCTGGATTCCTTTGCCGTCGCCGTCGGCGACATCGAAAACGACGGCGACCTCGACCTGCTGGTACAAAATAACGATGACAATGTCCGCCTCTACATCAATCACGAGGGCGAACTCCGCCACTGGATCGAATTCGACGTCATCGGGCGCGGAAGCAACCTCTACGCCGTCGGGGCACACGTGGCGATCCGCGTCGGCTCCGTCTGGAGCCACCGACAGATCATCGCCGGCGGCAACAACTACAAGTCTCAAAATGAGTTGCGCGTCCATTTCGGGTTGAACGCCGCGCTGGCGGTGGACGAGGTCCAGGTCACCTGGCCGGGTGGGGCTGTGTCACGCACCCTCACGAACATCGCGAGTGACCAGGCCTATCCACTGTTTCCGCCGGGGCGGCTCGGCGACGGCAACGGGGACGGCGTCATCGATGCCCTCGACGTAGGCATTATGGTCAACGTCCTGCTTGGGGCCGACACCGGCATCGAGCACACTGCGGTCAACGACATGAACGGCGACGGCACGGTTAATGGTGCTGACCTCGCGCCGTTCGTCAATGCGATGATCGGCCCGTAGGACAAAGACGCAATCGCGCGACGGCCGTCATGGGCGGAGTTCGCACATGACCGACTCGGTCTCACAGCCCGCGGGGTGGGGGAGATGGAGGCGGGTTCGCGCATCGGCGGCCGTGACCGGCTTGCTCTCGATTGCGACCACCACCGGTCGAGCAGAGGCCGTAATCCCCTCTACCGAAGAGGCCGTCGAACGCGGCCTGTCCTACGTCATGCAGAACGCGCCACAGACCTATGGCTACGTCGGCTTCGGTTGCGGATTCGCCGACCTCGACGGCGACTACGATCAGGATGTCGTGATCCTCGGCGCGGCCGATGGACACGTCGGTCTCTTTGAAAACGACGGCACCGGCCATTTCAGCGATCGGTCGGCGGGCAGCGGGATCGCCATCCTCACACAAGGCTCCGGTCTTGCCGCCGCCGACTACGATGGCGACGGGGATATCGACCTGTACCTCACCCAAGTCGCTCTGCCCAACGTTCTCTACAGAAACGACGGGCTTTTCCAGTTCATCGACGTGACGATGACGGCCGGCGTGGGCGACCCCGGCGCCTCGATGGGAGCGTGCTTCGCCGACTTTGACGGCGACGGCCGGCTCGACCTGTATGTCTGCAATCAGGCCGGTGGCATCGCGGGGCCGCCGGATCAGCGTAACGTGCTCTACCACAATCTCGGGCAGGGGGTCTTCGACGACGTCAGCGCCGCTCAGACGGTGGACGATCCGGGCTTCGGTTTCGAGGCGGTCTGGACCGACTACGACCGCGACGGCGACGTGGACCTCTATCTGTCAAATGACAAAGGCCACCAACCGCCTCTCTTTCGCGCGAATCAACTCTGGCGGAACGACGCCGGCCAATTGGTCAACGTCTCAGCGGCCTCGGGCGCCGGCATCGCCCTCTGGTCGATGGGGCTGGCCTGCGGCGATTTCGACGGCAACGGCTGGCCCGACCTGTACTGCACCAATATTCCCACGCCCCTGCTGGACAATCCACTCCTGCTCAACCAAGGCGACGGGACCTTCATCGAAGCCGGCGTAGTCGCCGGTGTAAACAATCCCTTCGTCTCGTGGGGAGCGATCTTCTTCGACTTCGACAACAACGGGCATCTCGACCTCTACGTCAACAACTCGGCCGACCCCAACACCCTCTATCTCAACAGTGGCGCCTATCCCGCCGTTGAGGTCGCCGCCGCGGCCAAGGTGACGGCGGGATCCGGTAGATCCTTCAGTTCCGCCGTCGCAGATGTGGATGCCGACGGCGACCTCGATCTGCTCGTCAACAACCTCGACGGCAATGTGCAGTTGTTCATCAACCATGAGGGCGAGACGCGCCGGTGGATTCGATACGACGTGGTCGGCCAGGGCGCCAATCGGTTCGCCGTCGGCGGCAGCGTCGATACCCGCATACAGGATATGTGGCAATTCCGCGAAGTCCTGGCGGGCGGCAACGGCTACCTCGGACAAAACGAACTCACGCTGCACGTCGGTGCGGACCTCGCATCGACGGCCGACGAGGTGGTGGTCACCTGGCCCGGCGGGGCCACGCGCACGCTGACAAACCTCGCCACCAACCGCACTTGGCGGATCTATCCACCCGAACGGCTCGGCGACATGGACGGCGATGGGGACGTCGACGCCAACGACCTCGCCGTGTTTGTGGCCGTGCTGTTGGGAACCGACCCGACCCCCGACCGCTTCTTCTTGAGCGACATGAATGGCGACGGCCTCGCCGACGGCCTCGACATCATGCCGTTTATCGACGCGATGCTGTTACCGTAAGACGTCCGTGACCGCCTCGCGATCCCGCCCACACGTCTCGCCGTCCGGAAAAAACCCTTCTCGACGATCAGCTCTGCGGGAAGCGCCTCAGCCCGGCGCGTCGCCTTTCCGGGCACGAACCGTGATCAGCATTGGGTAGTCGGGATCGTCTATATCCAGCTCCGACGATTCGAGTTCCTCGACCACGACCCCTTCGAGGAACGCGACGGCGGCGAGCACGTTCCCGCGAGCCGTGACGTCGACCCCCGACGGTGGAAACGCGCCCTCAAACAGCCTTTGAATCGACAGTGGGGTGAAACGCCAGTAGTCACCCCAGCGATCCATGTCGTAGCGGCTGATCTGGCTGATTCCAGGCACCGTGGCGAGCACGATCCCGCCGCGGCATAACGCCCGTCTCACGTGGCGGATGGCTGCGGCCACGTCAAAAACGTGTTGCAGCGTTTGCGTGAGGATGATGCAGTCAAACGCGTCTGCTGGAATGCCTGCGCCGGTCGAGAGGTCGCCCACCAGCGTCACTCCGGCGGCGTCACCCGACACGTGCAGTACGTCTGAACGCGTCACGCGGTCATCACCGAAGCGACGCGTATACGCCGCATCACCGATCTCGAGGACGCGGCCGCGGACGTCCTCTCGGTGCCAGTCAAGAAACGACTCGATATAGTACCGATCGATACACTGGCCGCGATCCACACCGAATCGACGACTGATCGGCGCCGTCCGTCGCAACCCGCCCCAGTCGACCGGCCGCGGCCCGGCCCGTGTCCCCGTTGCGCGACCTTGGGCGCCCGCCGTCCGTCTTGCGTAGACGAGGCAGAACCACGTCCGCGGCTTGTCCAGTCGAAAGGGGGGCTTGCTGGCCGAGCACGTCTCCGCGTCGAAGTCATGCACGAGATACCGAAAGCCGTTTCGGTCGAGCAGATCCAGGATCGCCCCGAGCGATTGCCGCCCGCCCGCCCATCCGTGATACTCCAGGACGAGTTCGGCCACGTTGCCGAGCCTGCCGCTCGCCTCAACCTCTCGCAGCACATTCAGTTCCTGCCCCTCGATATTCAGTTTGACGAAGTCGACCGGGTTCTCAAGATAGTCCGAGAGCCTCACGGTCTGGATAGTCGTCGCACCTTCCTCCGAGGCGACAATTCGTCCGCCGTCCGCGGCGTCTGGCAGGAACGCATGACGCCCGCTCTCACCTGCCAATCCCGCCTGCACGATCTCGATGTCTGTCAGTTCATTCTCGGCGACGTTCTGCCGCAGGGCCGCGCACGCGGCCTCGTCCGGCTCGAAACAGACGATCTCAGCCTCGGGATAGACCGATTTGAAATACAGCGCCGCCATCCCCACGCATGCGCCGCCATCAATGATCCGGGGACGGTCCTTGAGCGCCTCGAAGTGATAGATCGTGTTCGCAAAGATGTCTTTGTATTCCATGTAAAGCGACAGAGCGTCCGTGTAGTGAACGAGGTGCGTTCCCAGTTGAACACAGCCGGGCGCGTGTCGGGGCGTCTGATTGGCGAGGCGTCTGAGCCGGAGGAGGTCAGAAGACTCCGCGCGGCAAGGCGGCGCCATCACAAGGTCTTGCACGCCGTTCACGTCGTCTCCAGTAGGTTTCGAATCTTCACGTGGAACCGCTCTGTATCCGCGACCAGACGTTCGCGCAGCCTTGCATACCTCCGCCGAATATCCTCCGCATTGGACAGCGTCTCCGCGATCAGCGGTCCGATCCGCCTTCCGAACTCTCCATCGTTGGCGACCACGGCGCGCTCGGACAGGTCCAACTCGCGGTACAGAGCCGCCACCTGCGGATGGGTGATCAGACCGACGGTCGGAACGCCAAGTCCGATCGGGCATACATTGGCGTGAAACCGCATGCCCAGCACAAGCTGCGCCCGGCGGTAGATATCAAAAAGGTAATTCTGGGCCTCTTCGCCGTGAATGTAGGGCGCCACAGTGAGCCGCCGTCGCGAAAATGGAGGCCCCACGTGCTCCATGAGCCGCCAGATCACGTTCAAGTCCTCGGGGATGTGTGGAACGAGAACGGCGTGGGTGTCCGCTCGCGAGGAAAACCACTCGTTCAGTACCTCCGCCAACGCCTCCAGAAAAACGTGAAGGTTACCTTCCTCGCCGCGTCGTTCGTCAAACCGGTATTCAAGCCGATCGCCCGCGAGGTTGAGGGCCATCAGCCGGCCGGTGCGCGGGAGCTCGGCGTGGTCACGAGCATGGGCGACCGTGAAGAACCCGCCGTCCGGCACCTTGTGGATTGCGCCCTGGTAGGCGTCGCCAAGAACCTGTCGCAGATTCTCCATCGACCCGTCATTGCGGAGAGAAACCAGTGTCCGCGGGCGCGACAGGAGGCAGTCCAGGAAGGTCCGGAATCGATCGACCAGCGGCTGCCGAATGCCGTAGGACAGGTCGAATCCCAGGGCGTAGAAGACGATCGGAGTATGGATCTCGCGCAGGCGTTCCGGCGGGAGGTCGATGGGCGTCCCGGTGCAGCTCTTGTCGACAGCCAGCTCGAAGAAGCCGCCGCCGCCGATCAACACGAGGTCGTGCGCGTTGGCGAGTTGTACAAAGCCCTCGTCAAACCTCCTGCCGCCCCAGCGGGAATCCGGCTCGTACTCGAGATACTCAAGGTTCGTGTAGGTAATGTGGCATCCAAGAGTGCGATTCAGCAGGACCCGTGTCCCGACGACGTTGGCGTTATCGCCGATGTTGCCGCGGTAGGAAGCCAGTTGCAGGACCTTTATGCTACGCACAGAGGAGCCTCCGGCGCCGCAGAGACGAAGCTGCGACAGGAGAGTATGCAGTCGACGACCTCGTTGAAGATCGGCAAGGACTCCGGAAAGCCCGCAAATGACTCAAGTCGGACTTTGGGTCTCTGCGGGTGACCATGGATGCCGACGAGAAACTCGGGTCGCTTGATCAGCCTGAACAAGACAAGATGCATGAATTGAATGAGTGCGTCGCGATCCACTCCCGGCGGATCCGTGTCGCCGGCGAGCAGATCGGCATATGCTTCCTTGCTCTCGACGTCGTTGGTGAAGCCCTTTCCACTGTAAAATGGGATGCCGCAGACCAACGGCTCCAGCCCCATGAGCGACAGTTCGATGCCCAGCGTGGACGTGTACACGGCGCAGCGCGCCGAGCGAGCCGCAATCTCGTATGAACTGAACTCCGAGTGCCCGTCCACGAGGCGGACATGGGCGGGAAGGCGTCCGCCGTATCGCTCCGCCACGAGTTGTCGCACCGGCGTGCGGGTCGGGTATTCCCACCGCGCCTCACCGGGGTGCGCTCGAATGATCAATACATGATTCGGCTTCCGGCGCACAACCTCGATTGTCTCGAACACCCAATCCATCATGCCGTCGAAGGCGCGATCCTTGTCGAGGGCATTGGTGTCCCACACGATATTCGTGAAGATGGATATGATGTTTCGGTTAGACTCGATCTCCAGCGCGCGGCGGATGGTCTCGAAGTCACGGAGCTCTCGATCATAATAGCGGTAACATGTCGCTTCCTGCGCCCGCCACTTCGCAAAGTATGACTCCACCCTCCGGGCCTGCTCGGGCCTGAGCGGATCGAGGCGATAGCGCTGCCACTCCTCGTGGCTTATGGGAAAGTCGATCGCCCGGGCATTGTTGGCAAACACGATGCCCGTGTCGAAGAACATCCCTTCCTCCCAGGTCGTGACCTGGGTGCCGCGCGATTGCGCGACCTCGTACATGTATGAATACATGACGGATTTGCCGTTCACCAGTACGACGATGTCCGGGCGCTCGGCGTCGAGGATCGCGTGGGCCAGGTCGACGCTCATGGCGGCATGGAGCACGTGTCTTCGGTAGAGCCGGCGGTCTTCGGCCGAGCGCGGCTCAAAGTGACCGACCGTGTATTGAAACAGATCTCGCAGGGCGATCCGGCCGATCGGGACGCCGCGGTAAACGATTTCAGACAATTCGCCGTCACGGACCGGATCGAGCCGGTCCCTTGCCCGAGCCTCGGCATTGCGCCGATCCAGGTAGCGCGTGATGCCGACGGGCTGGATGCCGAAGGCGTCGAAGATGGACCGGGCCCGCTCTTTGAGATGTGCCACGGGCGGCGCCGCTGCATAGTGGTTCTCCCATGCCGTGATCGGCAGCAAGCCGTCATAATAGATGCTGACCGGGAGGTGTCCCTTGGCCTGGAGTGCCAGGTGCAGGAATTGCTCCACGACACCGAGCTGCCACGGATCCATGCTGTAGATGACGACGCGCCTGGGGTCTGCGGCCGGTGAAACGGCATCAAGCGCGAACGACTCGGCCCGTCGAAGTCTGCGGATATGATCGAGGTCCTTGAACGGCATGGCCACCCTTCTCGAGATCAACGGGACCGCGGTGGAAACCGGGGGCCGCCGCTTCACCCTCCGACGCCGGCGGCCGCGAGCGGCTGCGTGAGGGCTGACGCCTGAAGGTCGCGGAACTGTTTCTGGCGCGGCCGTCGCCAGAAGCCGGGAGCGCGGAGGATTTTCATGAACGCGTCTGCGCAACCTCCCCGGCCGAAGTGAAGCGAAGGCGCAACTCGACGCGGAAGATCCTGCAGGGACCAGAGAATCGTCTCGCGGTCTTCGGGCACGTTCACAATCGACGCATGGAAGAAGCGGTTGTGTTGTCGCGAACCGATGTTGACTGTCGGCACGCCGTACACGGGGGCCTCGCGCACGCCGGCGCTGGAGTTCCCGACGATCGCGTCGGCATGCCGGAGCAATGTGAGGAAGTATTCGAAGCGAAGCGATGGAAACAGGCGGAAACAGGGGCGCGTGGACAGTGGGTGAATGGCATCCAGTATCCGGTCGGCTCCGGGGTCATTGTTGGGGTATATTAGGATGAAATTGCGACCACATTCGCAGACGGCTGCAACGACGGCCTTGATATGGCGGTCGAGGTGATCCAGCTCCGACGAAACGGGGTGGTAGATGAAGATGCTATAATCGGCGAAGTCGATGTCATAACGTCGCCGGGCCTCCTCGAGGCTCGGGAGGTCGCCGGAGAGCATGACGTCGATGTCGGCCGAGCCGGTCACAAACACGGAGTCCTCCGTCTCACCCATTTGTACGACGCGCGTACGGGCCTCTTCGTTGGCGACGAAGTGAAGGTGAGACAGTTTGGTGACAGCGTGTCGGATCAATTCGTCGATCGTGCCCGACAATTCGCCGCCCTCCATATGCGCCACTAGGATGTCATTGAGAGCGCCGACGATCGCGCCGGCAAGGGTCTCGATGCGGTCACCATGCACGACGATCAAGTCGGGCGGAAACTCGCGGAGATAGTGCCCAAGCCCTTGGACCGTGTGGGCCAGCACCATATCCGTGGCGGCGCTGCTGTCGGCGGTCTGGTTGATGTACAGATAGAGGTCGCCTGCGCCGCGCTTCTGGATCTCTTCGTAGGTCGCCCCGTAGCGCGACAACGTATGCATGCCGGTCGCGAAGATCCGGCATTCGAACTCGTGAGCCTCGTCGACACGTTCGATCAACGGCCTCAATTTGCCGTAGTCAGCGCGCGTGCCGGTGAGGAAGAGGATTCGTTTTCGCACAGATCGGACCATTTGAGCTGTGTATCCTTCGCAATCGGTCGGCGCGCGACTCTGCCCAGAACACGGTCGAAGTCGACGGCCTTGATTTCTCCGGTTCCCGGTCGTTTGACCCAGATGTCCTCGGCGGTCAGCCGGTGTCCGGCGGCCACGTCCCGCAACGACACGACGCAGGCATAGGCGAAGTCAATCGTGGGACGCTCCGCCGGCAGAATCTCCTTGACGCCTCCGCGGGCGGCATGAACAGCGCGGGCTCCCGTGATCAGGTCGCGCAGTCCGGCGGGATCGATCGAGATCGGGACATCGGGACCGGGCCAGCTGAGATCGGACGTAAAGTGCTTCTCGAGGAGACACGCCCCGAGCGCGACGGCCGCGAAACACGTGTAGTTGCCCATGGAGTGATCGCTCAAGCCGATCGCCGCGCCGGGGAAGCGGTCGGCCAGCTCTCGCAGCGCCCCGAGCCGTACCTGTTCGTACGGCGTTGGGTATATCGAGGTGCAGTGGAGCAGTGCAAATGGCACGCCGGCGGCGCGGAGTAACTCGACGGCCGGCCGGATCGACTCGATGTCGTTCATCCCGGTGCTCAGGATGATCGGTCGCCCGAAGGCGGCGATGTGCCGGACGAGAGGATAGTTGTTGCACTCACCGGAGCCGATCTTGTAGGCACACACGTCCAAGCGGTGCAACCGGTCGGCGGCGGCTCGCGAAAAGGGCGTACTCAGATACGTCATGCCCCTCGATTCGACATGAGCCTTCAACCGCCGGTCCTCGTCCTCGGTCAGGGCGGCCCTCGAGACGATGTTCCAGATGCGCTCAGTCGTATTGCCGGGAACCACATCGTTGCGGATCATCTCGTCCTCAACGACATGGCATTGAAACTTGACGCACTCGCACCCGGCGGCTGCGGCGTCATCGATCATGCGCACGGCCTTGCCGAACTCGCCTTCGTGATTGATGCCGATCTCGGCGATGACGAGCGGCGGATGCCGGCCGCCGATCGCTCGGCCGCTGATCTCCATGTCACTCATTGCCGATGGGCCTCCATCCAGACGGCATGGCGTAATCTCCAGGCGTCCCCCTCGCGGCACCACAGGTGGGGTGATCGCGCACGATCGATTCGATGGTGGAATTGCGGCTCCGGCATGTCGATGTACTCCAGGAATTCGTTGAAGTACTTGGCGGGGAACTCATGGTCAAATCGCTCCACGAGAGCCACGCCCTCTTCACGCGTGATCTTGCCGTTGCGTATCTCCTGGGCGGCGTCATAAGTGGCCCGACCGATGCCGAACTTGATCAGCGTGGTGTAGTAGTGGAACGGATCGACTCGGTCGTCGATGGAGCAGTACTTCGAATAGGAACCTTCGGTTCGTTCGTCGTTAGCACAGAATCCGGCGTGCTCGGCGGCGTAGTAATAGCATTCCTGCGGATCCCACCTGAGGTAGTAGCTCAGGTAGTGAACCTCGGCGCCGCATCGACGCGTTTCGTCGCGGAGCACGGGCAGGTAGGGTTCGAGATCGTTGAGGGATAGACCGTGTTCCGTCAGGAGTTGCTCCGCCGTACAGCCGCCGAGGACGACACCGCGCGTACTGCCGTCGCCTTCGTAGAAGTCCGGGGCCATGATCGGCTTGAAATTGTCCTGGATATTGTGACCGTATTCCGCCTGGTTCTCGCCGTAGAACACCAGTGGCACACGGTGGAGCGCGGCGTACTTCGGCCCGATTTGCCGCTGGCCCACGATAAAAGGCTGGAACGGGTGCAGGAGATT
>JBHHVX010000036.1:0-29260 GCA_046754505.1 Phycisphaerae bacterium
GTGATTCTGAGATGCGGATTCGCGCCCTGCTCGACGCTTCCCCGGTTTGCAACAAGATTATTGACCTTGATTCTCGGTTGCAGTACATGAGTGCTGCGGGTGTCAAGCAGCTCAAGATACCGGATGTCCAGGCCTATTATGGATGTCCCTATCCTCCTGAGATCTACCCCGAGTCGATGCGAACTCCCTTGATCAAACACTTGGAGCGAGCGAAAGCAGGAGAGACTTCCAGGCTCGAATGTCCCGTGCTTGATGCGGAAGGTGGTGAGTTGTGGTACCATACGACTTTCGCGCCAGTCCGTGATAATGAGGGTCGAATCCAGTATGTCATCGGTGTCTCGATGGACATCACCGAGCGCAAGCAGGCCGAAGAGGCGCTGAAGATATCTGAGAGCAAGTTCAGAACGCTGTATGACTCAACCAGCGATGCCGTTATGCTCCTGGATGAGGAGGGCTTTCTGGATTGCAATCTAGCCACGCTCAAGGTATTCGGCTGCGCTAGCCGTGAACAGTTCTGCGGCAAGCACCCGTCCGATCTGTCGCCCGCCACTCAGCCGTGCGGGACCGATTCATCGGCCCTCGCTGACCGGCAGATCGCCACTGCGCTAGAGAAGGGAACCAACCGCTTTGAGTGGATTCACAAGCGCGCGGACGGGACGGAGTTCCCCGCCGAAGTCCTGCTCAATGTGATGACGCTTGGAGGCCGATCGATACTCCAGGCCGTGGTACGCGATATCACCGACCGCAAGCGTGCGGAAGAGGAACTTCGACACACGAAGGCAGTGGCGGACGCCGCCAACCAGGCCAAGAGCGACTTCCTGGCCAACATGAGCCACGAGATTCGCACACCCATGACGGCCATCCTCGGCTTCGCTGAGAACATGCTCGATCCAGATCAGTCCGAGTCGGAGAGACTGAACTGCGTCCACACCATCCGCCGCAACGGTGAATACCTGATCGGCCTCATCAACGACATCCTCGATCTTTCCAAGGTCGAGGCGGGAAAAATGACGGTTGAACGGACGGCGTGTCAGCCATGCCGGATCATCGCCGAGGCGGCTTCCCTGATGCGCGTGCGGGCCGACGCGAAAGGACTGCAGTTCCACATCGAGTACCTCGGGGCGATCCCGGAGACCATCCAGAGTGACCCGACGCGCCTGCGTCAGATTCTCATCAACCTGGTCGGCAACGCGATCAAGTTTACCGAGGCAGGAGCCGTCCGACTGGTCACCCGCTTCGTGGAACGCGACCACGCACCGAGCCTGCAGTTCGACGTGGTGGACACGGGACGGGGCATGACGGATGAGCAAGCCGCCAGGCTGTTCCAGCCGTTCATGCAGGCCGACAACTCAACCACGAGGAAGTTCGGCGGAACGGGCCTCGGCCTGACGATCAGCAAGCGTTTTGCCGAGTTGCTCGGCGGCGACATCACCATCGCCGCCACCGAGTTGGGCGTGGGTACGACCTTCCGCGCGAGTGTCGCGACCGGGTCTCTCGACGGGGTGAAGATGCTCGAAGACCCCGTGTCGGCAACCACCGTGGTCGACTCCACCAGCGCCATCGCTCGGGTTGCCGCATCCGACTTGAGTGGCCTCCGGATCCTGCTGGCCGAGGACGGACCGGACAACCAGCGGCTTATCTCCTTCGTCCTGAAGAAGGCGGGAGCTGATGTGACGGTCGAGGAGAACGGCAAGCTCGCGCTCGATGCGGCGCTGGCGGCGCGCGACGAGGGCAAGCCGTTCGATTGCATCCTGATGGACATGCAGATGCCTGTCATGGACGGCTACGAGGCCACCCGGCAGCTACGCCGGAAGGGTTATGCCGCACCGATCATCGCGATGACGGCCCATGCCATGGCCGGGGACCGCGACAAGTGTCTCCATGCCGGCTGCGACGACTACGCGACCAAGCCTATCGACCGGAAGGAGCTGATCACAACGATCCAGGCACGGCTGCACGCCGACGCCGTCGCGTGAAACGCGCGGATCGGCGCCACAGAGTTCGTCGTCCACAAGGGGCGACGCTACGGATCGTGACCACACTTCAAGATGTTCCCGTCGGAAGTGCGAGCTAGTCGCCGAAAACGGTCTCCTTGACGACCTCTTCGATCGTGGTGATGCCGTCATAGATGGCCAGCAGCCCGCCTTCACGCAGCGTCCGCATGCCGTTGCGGACGGCGGCTTCGCGCAGGATGTTCGTCGAGGCGTTCTTCATGATCAGGTCGCGAATCTCGTCGGTAAAGAGCATGATCTCGTAGATTCCCAGGCGTCCCCGGTAGCCAGTCTGGTTGCAGTAGTCGCAGCCCGCCCCGAAGTAGAATATCTGTCCCTCGACGTCCTCGGGGCGCAGTTGCAACTCCATCAGCATGTCTTCCGTCGGCGTGAATTGCTCCTTGCAGTTCTTGCAGACTCGGCGCACCAGCCGCTGCGCGACGATCGCCTCAAACGTCGCCGTCAGGAGAAACGGCTCCACGCCGAGATCGAGCAGGCGGGCCACCGCCGAAGGAGCGTCGTTCGTGTGGAGGGTGCTGAATACCAGGTGGCCGGTCAGCGAGGCCTGGATGGCGATTTCCGCCGTCTCCAGGTCACGAATCTCACCCACCAGCACCACATCGGGGTCCTGACGCAGAAAGCTTCTCAGGCACTTGGCAAAGGTCATCCCGATGTCCTGGTTGATCTGACACTGGATGATACCATCGATATCGTACTCGACCGGGTCTTCGGCGGTGAGAATCTTGATCGCCGGGTCGTTGAGTTCGTTCAGAGCCGCGTACAGCGTAGTCGTCTTGCCGGAACCCGTCGGACCGGTGTTGATGACGATTCCGTGCGGCCGCTTGATCAGTTTTCGAAAGACCGCCAGTTCGTCTTCTCTAAATCCGACCTTGTCGAGATCGAGGCTCACATTGCCGCGGTCCAGCACACGCAGGACGACGGATTCGCCGAACATGGTCGGAAGCACGGCGACACGGAGATCGATCGGGTTGCCGGCGACCGTCAGGCTGATGCGGCCGTCCTGCGGCAGGCGACGTTCGGCGATATCGAGTTCAGACATGACCTTGATGCGCGTGGCGATGGCCACCGCCAAGAACCTCGGCGGCGGCATCATCTCATAGAGCACGCCGTCGATGCGATACCGCATCTTGTATTCGTCCTCGAAAGGCTCGAAGTGAACGTCACTGGCGTGGTCGCGAATGGCGGTCAGAAGCACCAGGTTCAACAGCTTCTTGACCGGGTTGGACTCAATCAGGTCCTTCAACTCCTCCAGGTCCATCGATTCGCCGCGACCCTCGAACCGCGCCAGGTCCTCGTCCGCACCGATCTCCGCGATCAGGTCATTGATCGACTCGACGGAATCCTCGGGATAGTAGCGGTTGAGGGCGGCGGCAATCTGTTCCTCGGTCGCGATCATCGGTTTGACGTTGAAGTCGAGCAGTTTCCGCAGGTCATCCGTCGCCTGAAAATTGTCCGGGCTGGACATCACTATGTGCAGGGTGTTCGTCGACGAATCGAACTCGATGGGAATGATGTGATAGGTGTTCGCCATCTGGTTCGGAACGAGCTTGACGACGTCATCCGGCACATCGATCGTGGTCAGGTCCACCGGCTCCATGCCGATCTGCGCCGCCAAGGCAAATTGAAGGTCGCCGTCGTCGATGTGGCCGAGGTCGATGAGAATCTGCCCGACCGGGCCGCGCTTGGCCTTCTGGACGGCCAGGGCCTCGTGAACCTGCTTTCGGTTCACGCGCCCCATCTTGATGAGGATGCGCCCGAGGGGACGACCCTTGTAATGCTTGGACGGCGCTGCGGACGGTGCGGTTGCTGACATCGCTTACTTCCCTGACCTGTCGCTGTTTCGCCTGACGAACTCCCGAAACACGGCTGCCCCGATGCCGGCCGTGCCGGCCTGGCGGCCGCTACCCTATCGCTTCGCACCGGCGGGCTGTGCCCGGGGCGCCGAACCCTCATTGGCGTCCGCCGAAGCTCCGCCCAATTGTCCCGCAAGCGCGGCGTCGCCCGCCTCATGCAGCTTGCCGGCTTTCTCGAGTTTTTCCTGGATATCGCCCGGATGGCGGGCCTTATCGAGCATCTCGTCGGCCGCAATCAACCCTTCGTCGAACAGATTCCAGAGATGGTCGTCCAAAAGCTGCATGCCGTACTTCTTGCCGGTCTGAATCGCCGAGTCGATCCGGAAGGTCTTGTTCTCGCGAATCAGGTTGGAGATCGCCGGATTAACGACGAGGAACTCGTAGGCGGCCACCCGGCCCGAACCAACCTTTGGCAACAGGGCCTGGGACAACACGGCGATCAGACTCGTGGAGAGCTGCACGCGAATCTGATCCTGCTGCTCGTGGGGGAACGCGTCGATGATCCGGTTCACCGTACCCTGACAACCCGTCGTGTGGAGGGTTGAGAACACGAGGTGACCGGTCTCGGCCGCGAGGATCGCTCCCTCCATCGTCTCCAGATCGCGCATCTCGCCGACGAGGATCACGTCGGGGTCGCTCCGCAGCACGCGCCGCAGCGCCTCGGAGAAGCTCGGCACGTCGTTGCCGACCTCGCGTTGGTTGATGATGCTCTTCTTGTGCGTGTGGTAGTACTCGATCGGGTCTTCGACGGTCACGATGTGCCGGTCGAGCTCGATGTTGATGTAGTTGAGCATCGAGGCGAGCGTTGTCGTCTTGCCGGAGCCGGTCGGTCCCGTCACCAGGAACAGCCCTCGAGGACGCCGGCACAATGCCCGGATGATCTTGGGCAGACCGATCTCTTCGAACGTGAGGAACCTGGTGGGAATCAGCCGCAGCACGATAGAGATATTGCCCTTTTGTCGAAACACGGACACGCGGAACCGGCCCGCGTCGCCAAACGCGAAGCCGTAGTCCGTGCCGCCCTCTTCCTGAAGTTCCTGCTGATTGCGGTCGGGCGTGATCGACTTCATCAGGGCGACGCAGTCCTCGGGCTCGAGGGTCTTGGTCTCGAGCTGTCGCAGGCGGCCATCGAGCCGCAGGACCGGCGGACGGCCTACGGACAGGTGAATGTCCGACGCCCCGCGCTTGATGCAGGTCTCCAGAAGTCGATCAATGTGAATCGTAGCCATATGTGTCCTTCGTCAGCCCTCAGTCTTCAATCTTCAGTTCTCAGTCTTCAGTTCTCGGCCTTCAGTTCTCGGCCTTCGGCCCCATTTTGACTTTTTGATGTCTTGACTTTTTGACGTTTCCTACGCCTCCTGCTCGACTTGAACGTCCGACTGGGTAATGCGAACGATCTCCTCGATGGAGGTGATGCCCTTGAGGATCTTGCGATGGGCGTCACCCAACAGGGTCCGCATCCCGGTCGCCTTCGCCGCCTTACGGAGTTCCACCGTCGGAGCCCGATTGAAGGCCAGCTCGCGTATCTCAGCGCTCATGAGCAGCAGTTCAAAAATCCCTTTCCGACCACGGTAGCCCGTGTTGCCGCAGTGCGAGCACCCCGCGGGCTTGCAGACCTCAGCGCCTGCCACCTGCTCACGGGTCAGGCCCACCAGCCGCAGCAAGTGCGGGTCTGGATCGTTATTCCGCTCTTTGCACTCCGTGCAGAGAATCCGAACCAGTCGCTGGGCCATGATGGCCTGGATGCTGCTGGCGATCAGGAACGGCTTGATGCCCATGTCGATCAATCTCGTGATGGCGCTCGGGGCATCGTTGGTGTGCAGCGTCGAGAACACCAGGTGGCCCGTCAGAGCCGCCTGAATCGCGATCTCACCCACCGCCAGGTCACGAATCTCACCCACCAGGATGATGTTTGGAGCCTGCCGCAGCATCGAACGGAGAATCTTGTCGAACGTCAGACCGATCTCGTCCCGCACCTGACACTGATTGATCCCCGGGAACATGTATTCGACGGGGTCCTCCGCCGTGATGATCTTCTTGTCCGGACGGTTGAGTTCCTGAAGCGCCGCGTAGAGAGTCGTCGTCTTTCCGGAACCGGTCGGTCCGGTCACGAGAAAGATCCCATTAGGACGCTTGATGATCTTCAGAAAACGCTCGTAATCGTCCGCTTCAAATCCGAGCGCCTGAATGCCCACGTTGACGCTGTCCGGCCGCAGGATTCGCAGGACGATGGATTCGCCATGCACGCCGGGCAGGGCGCTGACGCGGAAATCGATCGTCTGGGCCCCCACCGGCATCTTGATGCGTCCGTCCTGCGGCAGACGGCGCTCGGCGATATCGATGCCGGCCATGATCTTCAAGCGGGTCGTCACCGCCGGCTGAAGTCGCTTCGGAATGGACTCGCGTTCCAGGCAGACCCCGTCGATGCGGTATCGCACGCGGACGCGATCCGACATCGGCTCGACATGGATGTCACTGGCCCGGGTACGCACCGCCTCGCCGATCATCATGTTCAGCAGCTTGATGATCGGAGCCTCGCTCGAGGCGTCGGCAGACTTGCCCTTGTCGTCTCCAGCATCCTGGTCGAGCGAGGCATCCACCGACGCGTCCAGACTCTGCGACAATTCATCCAGTGATCGCTCGGGGCCTTCCAGATATTTGTCGATATACGCCCGGATCCGGCTCCGCGGCGCCAGGACCGGCTCGACGTCCCGGACACCAACGCGAAAACGCACCAGGTCAATCGTGTCCAGATCGAGTGGGTCGTGTACGACGATCCTCAGTTTTCCGTTCTCGTTACTGATCGGCAGGATCATGTTTCGCTTGATCAATTCTTCGGGAATCAGGTTCAGCGCCCCCGGCTGGACAGTGTTCTTGCTGAGATCCACGAACTCCATTCCGTGCTGCTTCGCGAGGGCCTTGGTCACGGCCTCCTCGCCGACCAGATCCAACTCCACCAGGCTCTCGCCGATCCGCTTGCCGTTTTCGCGGGCGAAAGACGCGGCGCGGTCCGCATCCTCCTTCGAGACCATTTTCCAGGCCTGGAGAATTTCACCCAGAAGTCGTCTTTTTTTTGCCATGGCTCACATTCCGCCGCACGCGGGCAGCGTTTCGATTCACGAGTCGGGTCACGACGAAGCGCCGGCATCGTCGCACTGGGAGTGCAGCATCGGCCTCGAAACGGCCAGCACTGATTTTACGGCCGTGACGCCCCCCATTCAACACGATTCCGCGACGCGCCCGCCTTCGTCCGCAAAAAGCCACGTCCCCCAGGTCGCGCCTTTACGGACCCGACCCGGCCGCGGCCACCAGATCCAGCCCGGCGCAATCACTGCGACGGAACCGGTGAAAGCCCAGCGCGGCGATCATGGCCGCATTATCGGTGCAATACGCCTCCGGCGTCAGGTGCAGCGTGAGGCCGCGAGCGGCACACGCCTTGGCCATCTCGGACCGCAATCGCGAATTCGCCGCCACTCCGCCACCGACCACGACGGTAGAAACGCCCGTTCGAGCCACCGCGAGCAGGGTCTTTCGGACGAGCACATCGACCACCGCCGCCGAGAACGACGCGCAAATGTCGTCAATGTCGCCGTCGCGGAGCCGCGCGAGTCCGCCGGTCGTCTTCCCGACGCCGTGTACATGGTACAGTACGGCGGTCTTCAGGCCGCTGAACGAAAAGTCCAGGGAGCCGGATTTCAACATCGTCCGCGGAAATCGGATCGCTCGGGCGTTCCCCGCTCGCGCCCGCCGATCGATCACCGGCCCGCCCGGATAACCCAGATTGAGGATATTGGCGGTCTTGTCGAAGGCTTCGCCCGCGGCGTCGTCGGTCGTGCGGCCCAGTGAATCTATCTGATCATAGTCCCGCACGTGGTACAGGGACGTGTGTCCGCCGGAAACCACCAAGGCCACCGCCGGCCACGGGTCGTCATCCAGGTCGATCGCGGCACTCGTCGCGTGAGCATGAACGTGATTCACGGCGACCAGCGGGAGGCTGCGGCACCACGCCAGCGTCTTGGCTGCCGTAACACCGATCAGGAGCGAACCGATCAGACCCGGCCTGCACGTCACTGCAATCGCGTCGATCTCCCCGAGATCCCGGCCGCACCCCGGGTCTTCCGCAGAACTCAGGCCGCTGGCATCCACCGCGGAATCCTCGCCCGGCGTCACCGGCGCGTCGTCCGGCGCCGGGCGGACGAGACGATCCAACGTCTCGTAAATAAGGGCGTCGAGCGTCTCGATGTGCGCCCGCGAGGCAATCTCCGGGACGACACCCCCGTACTTCGCGTGCAGATCAACTTGCGTCGCAATCAGGTTGCACCGGACGCGGTGGCCGTCCTCCACGATCGCCACCGAGGTCTCATCGCAGGAAGTCTCAATACCCAGAATCGTCGTCATCAAGTCTGATCCGACGTGGCCCCCGCCCACCCATTGAATGCAGACCGCGGCCTACACCCCGCCGCGTAGATGGCGGCCGCCGCCGGCCACCGGAGGGACGATCTTGCCGCGCAAGGTGTCGGCCGCCGCCTTCAACTGCGCGTCGACTGCCAGCAGTCGGCGCGCCGCCCGGTCGTAAAAGTCCGGATCGGCGGAGGCCGCACTCCTCCCTTGTGCCGGCTGTGTGGACCCGCCCGCCGGACGCTCTCCACCAAGCTCCCGCCAGACCACCAACGCCGCCTGCTGCTGCTGTTCCGTCATCGGCACCAGCACGTCCGGCGCGACGCCCCACGATCCGCTCTTGATCGCCGCGGGCGTCCGCTGCACGCACTCGCCGTTGGGCAGAAAATAGAACGCCGTCGTGATCTTGATGGCGCCGTTTCCCGGCGCCAGGGGGATCACCTCCTGAACGCTCCCCTTGCCGTATGAACGCTCGCCCACCACCACCGCGCGCCGGTGATCGTGCAGCGCCCCGGCGACGATCTCGGCCGCGCTGGCCGTCGACCCGTTGATCAGGACGACCAGGTGAAACGACGGATAGGTCCCGTCGCGCGTCGCGTACCACTGCTTTCCGTCCGCCCGCCGCCCCCCGGTGCTCACAATCAGACCGTGGTCGAGAAACCGGTCCGCCACGTCGCTGGCGCTGTCTCGCAGGCCGCCAGGATTGTTCCGCATGTCCAGGATCAGGCCGTGAAGATTCTCTCGCAGTAGTCGATTCACGACGCTGTCCAGCCGCCTGTCAACATTCGGCATGAACTTCGTCAGACGCACATAGCCGATCCCCGCCGTCTCGTCGAACAGAAACCGCCAGCCGCCCGTCGGCGTCCGACACCACCCCCGGATCGGATCAATCCGGATCACCGCACGTCGCAACCGGACCTCGCGCGTCGCCTCGCCGCCGTGCCCGTCGGGCCGGACCAGTGTCAGCGCCGCTTCCGTCCCCGGCGGACCGTTTAACAGGTCATGCACCGCCTCCACCAGCGGCAGACCCGCCGTCGGAAGCCCATCCACCTGCGTAATCACGTCGCCCGGCGCGATGCCCGCTCCGGCCGCTGGCGAATCCCGAACAACGCCGTGAACCTGTAGCCCCTGCGCCGTCGCCCACACCTCGATCCCAAGCCCCCCGAACCGGCCGGCCGTCCGATCCTGCAACCGCTCGAACTGCTCCTGGTCGTAGTACCGGGCGTAGCGGTCGCCCAACCCCTCGAGCATCGCCTCGATCCCCCCGCGCACCGCCGACGACACCAACGCCTCGTCCTCGACGTCCTCCACGTAGCGCTTGTGAATCTGAGCCCGTACATCGACCAGCGGCCCGAACGCCTGCGAGACGGAGTCCCGGCGCGCGATGGTCTGCGGCAACTGCCACATCAACAACGCGATCATGACGACCACGAGAATCCAGGCCAGGTTGCGTTTGGGCATCGTTAATCCCT
Organism: Phycisphaerae bacterium; assembly: GCA_046754505.1. Taxonomy (GTDB): domain Bacteria; phylum Planctomycetota; class Phycisphaerae; order UBA1845; family UTPLA1; genus JAPULF01. The sequence continues at coordinate 9,736 of JBHHVX010000036.1, forward strand.
GTTGGAGCAACGGAACATCCGGACAGTACGATGGCCGATTCTTGTCCGGTGCGCGACGCGCGTCAAGCCGTCGCGTCCCTCAGCCAGTACGCCACCCCATGGACCGTGCTGTCGAGGCTGGTCCCGGACGTCGCACGAGCGGTCGCCCGCCGTTCTGGAAACCCGTCTCAGACACCGGGCGAACTTTGAAAGAGCGCCCGATCGGAACTATATTCCCCCCAGCCGGCCGCCGGGCCGGGTTTCACAGCCCCCCTACCGGAGACCTCCATGAGCCGTGTGAGCCGCGAACAGATCCTCGACGCCCTTCGCCGCGTGCAGGACCCCGAGCTGAACAAGGACCTCGTGACGCTCGACATGATCAAGAATATCGACGTCCGGGACGGCCGCGTCCGCCTCGGCATCGAGTTGACCACGCCCGCCTGCCCCCTGAAAGAGCAGATCGGCGCGGACGTCGAACGCGAGCTTCGCAAGCTGGACGGCGTCTCACAGGTGGACATCGACTGGACCGCCCGCGTGCGGCCGAACGCCGCCGGACCGGCGGGCCTGCCCGGCGTCAAGAATGCCATCGCCATCGGCGCCGGCAAGGGCGGTGTCGGAAAGTCCACCATCGCCCTGCTCACCGCGGTCGGTCTGGCGCGCGAAGGGGCGGCCGTCGGCCTGATGGATGCCGATGTCTATGGTCCGTCCATCCCCAAGATGCTCGGCGTCGAATCGGCCAAGCCCTTCGTTCAAGATGATCAAATCATCCCCATCGAGGCCGCGGGCATCAAGGTCATGTCGATGGGTTTCATGGTGGAGGCGGACAAGGCGATCATCTGGCGCGGCCCCATGGTCCACGGCGTCGTCAAGCAGTTTCTCGAACAGGTCGCCTGGGGCGAGCTGGACTACCTGATCATCGACCTTCCGCCGGGCACCGGCGACGTGCCGCTGACCCTGGCCCAGTCGCTCCCGATGACCGGTGCGGTCGTCGTCTGCACCCCGCAGGCGGTCGCCCTGCTCGACGCCACCAAGGCCCTGCGGATGTACCAGCAGCTCAACGTCGACATCCTCGGCATCGTCGAAAACATGAGCTACTTCCGGGCGCCCGACACCGGCCATGAGTATGACCTGTTCGGCCGTGGCGGCGCCCGCCAGGCCGCCGAGCGGCTCGACGTGCCCTTCCTCGGCGAGATTCCCATCAACGTCGACATCCGCATCAGCGGCGACGCGGGCACTCCGGCCGCCAACTTCGAGCGCACCGACTCCGCCACACGCGACGCGATTCAGTCATACGTCAAGACCCTCGCCGGCCGCGTCAGTATCCGCAACGCCGCCGCCACCCCCGCCCTGAAGCTGAACATCACCTGACCGCCCCGCCGCCGCGCTCGATGTCTGCAAGGTTTGGGGAGCATCGGCGTCCCGCCGGTGCGAAAGCCCGCTGGATTGCAGGCTCGATCGGCCAACGCAACGCCCGCTCGCATCGGATCGCTTCATCCGCGAGCTGGAGACCACGGTGGGCAAGCGCCTTCGACTCCGGTCGGTGGTGCGACCTTGGAAACAAGTGTCGACGCAGTCGCGCAGAGTGCCGCTGTGCAGATCACAACGTAGGCGGAGCGCCCTCCCGAATGCGGTCCACAAAGCGGACCCTACGCTTCTCCAATAACAGAGGCTTACAAACGACACATTCCCGACCTAGTGAACGGCGTTGCGTGGCACCCGTTCTCGGCCGCGCACGGCGCGTCCGGCGAGGGTGGCACTATACTGTCGGACCGTGGAGAGGTTGGACCGACGATGACGACACTGCGATTTCCCAGGGCGCGGCGCCTCTCGGGCCGGAAGGCCTTCGGACGTGTCTTCGGTACGCGCCGTTCGGCCTCGGACCGAACCCTCGTCGTGTACGTCGCGCCGAATGATCTGCCTTACACGCGCCTCGGCCTGACGGTCGGCCGCAAGCACGGAAACGCCGTCTGCCGCAATCGCATCAAACGCCTGCTCCGGGAGGCGTTCCGGCTGGACTACGCGGCCCTGCCGCAAGGGTTCGACCTGGTGTGCGTGCCCCGTGTCGGCGCCGACACCTCACTGGAGGCCTATCGCCGATCGATCCGCCTCGTGTCGCATCGGGCGGTTCGACATCGTGCGAATCGCGGTGGGTCCGCCGCGCGGACCACATCTCGTGACCGCCCTTCATGAGCACAGCGGTCCGCACAGCGGGCCCTACAAGGCTGAAGCAGGCGCGTCGGTCCGCACAGCAGACCCTACAAGACTGTTGTCATTTACGGACAGGGCGTGCCGCTCAACAGTGCGTTGACCATCGCGCCGATGTCGGTGGAATCCACACTGCCGTTCCCATCCGCGTCCACGCACTGGCAGCCGGACGCCGGAACGCCTGTCGGCGCCGACTGAATGTAGCAATCGACAAACACCTGCAGGTCCGCGCCGTTCAGCGCGCCGTCCCCATTCATGTCGCCCGGGCACGCGCACGCGCCCGGCGGCAGACATCCCGCGCCGGCCAGGAGTAGCGCCGCAAACACATCTCGATCCACCAAGTCGACAACGCCATTCTGGTCCGCATCGACGCACTCACAACCGGCTGGAGGGGCGCCGCCCATCGGTGCCGAGAGGAAGCAGTCAATAAATGTCTGCAGGTCGGCGCCGTTCAGCGCCCCGTCGCCGTTCATGTCGCCCGGACACACACAGCCGCCCGGTGGCGGACATCCCGAGCCGGCCAAGAGTATGGTCGCCATCGCATCGCGATCCGCCAAGTCGACAATGCCATTCTGGTCGGCGTCGACGCACTCACAACCGGCTGGAGGGGCGCCACCCATTGGCGCCGAGAGGAAGCAGTCAACGAACGTCTGCAGGTCGGCGCCGTTTGTCACCCCGTCCCCATTCATGTCGCCCGGACACACGCAGCCGCCCGGCGGCGGACACATGAGGCCCGGCACGATGTCGACGCCGGCCGTGCCCGTGCAGCCGTTGAAGTCGGTCACGGTCACGCCGTACGTCCCGGCGGTCGTCACGTCGATGGTCTGTGTGACCTCCCCGCCGGGTGACCACAGATAACCGCTGAAGCCCGCGCCGGCATCGAGCGTGATGACATCGCCGGGGCAGATTTCGGTCCCCGGTGTGGCGACGATTACGGGGACGGGGTTGGCATTGACGGTGACGGTGATGCTGTCGGCGCCGGGGCAACCGTTCGTATCGACGACGTTAACACTGAATGTTCCACTCGAAACGACCTGGATCGTCTGGGTGAGTTCACCGGCCGGCGTCCAGAAATAGCTCGCGAAGCCCGGCCCGGCATCAAGCGTCACGGTCGTTCCGTCGCAAACCGTGGCCCCGGGCGTCGCCGTGATGGTCACGGTGGGATTCGGGCTGAACGTAACGGCGATGCTGTCCGATCCCTGACAGCCGGTGACGTCGGTCACCGTCACGCCGAACGTGCCGGCGGCCGTAACATGGATCGTCTGGGTGGTCTCGCCGCCCGGCGTCCACAGGTAGGTTGCGAAACCCGATCCGGCGTCGAGCGTGACGGTCGTCCCCTCGCAGGCGGCCGCTCCGGGCGACGCCGTGATGACCGGCGCCGGCGGAGGTGCCTCACTCATGACGAGTTCAAACGCGCCGATGTCGAAGCCGAAGCCATGAACCAGGAGCAGATAGTTCAGGCCGACCGATGAACACCAGGAAGCCTCCGGCTGGAGACCGCAGAAGTTATCGTTTGCGGCGACGCACACAAGACTGGCACACGTCCCGCTGTAAACGCTGACCTTGGCGTTGTACGCCGTTGCCCCGTTACACAAGGACGCCGTTATGATGTTGCCCGTACCGGTCACCTGATACCAGACGCCGGGCGCGGTGACATTGATGAAGTCACAGGCGGCCACGGCGTCGACCGTGGCATTCGCGGTCGATCCCGGCGTGGTCGAGGGAATCGCAACAGGGGTGGCGCCGGCGCAGGCATCATTCGCCGGTGGAAGACCGGGGCACGGACACTGCAGGTCGAGCGCGTAAGTACCTTGATCGTTGGAGGTGAAAGTCGCCACCTGTATGAAATATTCCTCCGCCGGATTCAGACCCGTCAGGCAGATCTCAGAGTAGCCGGTTGCGCCGCAGTCGTTGTCGCTGCAGCCGAGTTCGGGCAGGACGAGACTGCCGCAGGGGTCCGCCGGATTGCCGACGGCATAGACGGCCAGCAGCGTGTTCTGAAGCGGAGGTTGCGTGTTGCAAGTGCTGACCAACGCGGAGGTATCGGTCGCGACGAACCGGTACCAGACGGTCCGAAAGCCCGGCCCGGCACCGAACTGACGACATGTGAACGACGGATCCGTCGGATCCTGTGTGGCGAGCGTGTTGTCCAGCGTGGCGCTCCCGCCGCACGGGATCAGTTCGGCGCCGGCGCACATGTCGTTCGCCGGCTGCACGGCGCAAGGGTTGCCCGTGCAATCCGTGCCGTCGCCTTGATAGCTCCCGCCGCCGGCCACGCAATTCGCCTGCGTATCGACGGTGCAGGCCATGCCCGTGCAACAGGCGCCCATCACCGGTGGTGGCGGGCCGCACGAGCCATCGGGCGGGCTGCACGGCGCTCCGTCCGTCAGCGCCAGCTCGAACGCCCCGGCGTCGAAGCCGAACCCGTGCACGAGGATCAGATAGGACTCGCCCGCCGCCGAGCACCACGAGACCTCGGACTGGAGGCCACAGAAGTTATCGTTGGCCGTGACACACGAGAGGCTGGCACAGCCGCCGCAATAGACGCTCAGCTTGGAATTGTACGCGGTGACGCCACTGCACAGCGACGCCGTCATCGTGTTGCCCGTCCCGATGACCTGATACCAGACGCCCGGCGCCGTGTCATTGACGAAACTGCACGTCGGCGCGACGTCGGCGGTGGCGGTGGCGGTGGAACCGGACGTGACCGACGGAACCGCCACAAGCGTCGCCGTGGCACAATCATCGTTGCCCATGCACGGGCAATGCAGATCGAGTGTGAGGCCGCCAACGGTTGAACCGGGATTCGTCGCAAGCTGAATGTAGTAGGTCTGGCCCGGCGTCAGGCCGGTTACACACACCTCGGCCGAGCCGCTCGCTCCGCAGGCGTCGTCGTCGCACCCTATCTCGGTGAGCGTGCCACACGGATTCGCCGGATTGCCCAGGCTGTAGACCGCGACGAGCGTGTCGGTCGCCGGAGCCGCCGTGTTGCACGTGCTGACGAGCGCGGACGAATCGGTCGCGACGAACTGATACCAGACCGTGCCGACGCCCTGCACCGCGCCGCCTATGCGACAGTTGAACACGGGATCCATCGGATCGGTTGTGGCGAGCGTGTTGTCGACATTGACCGTCGAATTGCACGAGATCACTTCCGCCCTCGCACAGATATCCGGCAACCCGACTATATCGAAGAGGAGGTTCGGCCCCATGAGGCGGACCGTCAGCGCCGGCTGCACGTTCATCGGAAAAGCCAGCGTCTGCTGACCCAGGGTGTCCCACCAGGGTCCGAGCGTCAGGGCCGGGTGGACGGTCATATTGCCGCCCGGAGTCACGAAACGCGCCGGGTCGCCATCCGCAATGCCCACGATCACATAGGCCGTGCCCGCGGTCAGCGTGACCGGTGTGACCGGGACAAAACGAAACTCGTTGATCTTCGTGGTGGTCGTTCCGGCCGGAACCGTTGTTGAAACGACGAGTGTCTGTGTAGCAACCTCAAATATCCCGACGTCGTGAGAAACGAGCAAGCCGTCCGGTGAGGCAGCCGTGTCGTCGTACCAGCCGAGTGAACTGACGGCGATGTCGGCATTGGGCGCGAATTCCGTGCCGAACAGTCCGGACTGGACGGTCGACGAGGGCTCCGGCGTCACGGTCCAGGCAATGGTCTGGGCATGCGCCTCGACGCCAGTCGAGAGCACAATCGCCGCCGCCAAGGCGGTGCACCACATGCGAAAAGGCGACATCGAACTCCCTCCTGGTTCGCGGACCGCTCGTTCGGTCAGGCGCCCCGCGACAGACGGCGGTGCCACCGGCATGACGACGCCCATCGCCACCGCGCGAACGACGACGACGCACGACAGCCGCACAACGTCCCCACCGTTGTCGGGCCCTGCCAGCCCGTCTCATGCTGTATCGTGCTCCCACTCGACCCTGTGGGGGAGCCCCCAACCCCGCACATTTCCCTTGTGTATGCTATCAGATCGAGGTATTCAAAACAAGCCGCCGACTCACCGAAACGGACCGACGGGCACGGGTTGGCCCCGGGCAGACCCGACCGCAAATCGCGTCGTCCGCTCAAAACTTGCGCTCGGACAGGGGCTGTCGGAGGCGGATGAGTTCGTACCCCGGTGTCAGTCGCTCGCGATGCAGCAGTAGTGACGGATCGATCATGATGGCCCGGCGGAGCTTGGGCCAGAGGAACCGCATCGTCTGCGGCGGGGGCCACCCGGGCCATCCGGCGTGTGTCCAGGGGGTCGTCCATTCCGTCGCCGAGGTATCGACGATGTAGTCCACCGGACGATCGGCATCGAGGAGAGCCCGATGGTGTGGGAATCGCACCCAAAACGATTCGAATTCCGCCAACCGACATCGGCGGGCGGTCATGAAGCTGAGCAGGTGTGCATCCAATGGTTCAGCGAGACCGCGATCGATGCCGCGTTCCTCAAGCGCCGAGGCCAGCGCCCGCAGTGGATGCGGTGCACCCAACTGGGCGTGCATGGCCGTTTGCCCGAAGACGTAACCCGCGCAGAGAAAGACGACGGCGACGGCTCCGGCGGGCCGAAAACGCCGGGCGATGAACGTCGAGGCCAGCAGCCCCGGCACGAACGCCCAGAGCGGCACGAGGTAACGGATCGTCGTGAAGTTCATCGTGCAGCCGCCCAACACATACAGCGAGACGGCGACGACGCAGGACAGCAACAGCAGCATCGAGGGCGGCAGGATCACCGATTGCAGTCGGAGCAACCGCGCCAGCGTTCGATGTTGCGTCGCCATCAGGACCACCACTGTCGTGACCAGCGCGCCCAGAACCAGCCAGTTGCTCGCCGTCAACAACCCGCTGGTCGCCAGCCCGAGCGGTTGGCTGACATCGGGACGCCCCATGCCCATGAGATGCACAAACGGTCGCGGGTCGGCCCCGAAGAGCAGCGGCAGGCCGTGCATGAGGTAGACCATTGTCTCACCCGTCAGCCAGAGCGGGCGCAGGCCCATGGGAAGCGAAGGATCGAGTGGACGGCCGCCCAGCGTGGTTTGGAGCATGTAGACGACGGCGGGCGCGGCGCCGACGAGCATTCCGACGATCACGGCCGCATTGGAGACGATGCCATCGCGCAGGCGTTCGACGGCCTTCGTATATCGAATCAGCCAGAGCGCGGCGGCAGCTCCCGCGGCGGCCAGCACCATGAACGCGACCGGCGACGGGCCAAGCCCGAAGAGCATCGAGTATCGAACGCGGCCCTGATCGACCCAGACGCTCCAGATGGCATTCACAAGCAGGACGGCGAGGATCGCCAGCACCGGCAAGGTCGTGCGGCCCAGCCGACGGCGAATCGACACCAGGAGACCACCGGGGCGAGGCGAGGACTCCAGCATCGCCAACGGCCGATTCAGCAGGGCGTGCAGCGCGATCGGCGCGATGAACAGAATGATCGCCGGGTTGATCCAGAAGCCCGATCCGATCAATATGCCGAGCGCGAATCGCCTTCGCCGTCGTCGTCGGTTATCGACCCGAGGTCTCGGTGGGACGAACCACTCGGAGTAGGCCCACAAGAGAGCCGTGCCCCACAGCAGCACCTCGACGTAGCCTCCGCGTGCAGAAATAGACCAATGAAGAAACATCGGACTGCATGCCAGCAGCATCCCCGCGCCGGCAAGCCCGCCGATCCGCCCGAACCATCGCGTCAACATCAGGAACTGCATCGCCACGAACACGGCGAACACACACGCGGGGCCAAAGCGTAGCGCGCGAACCGGGTCGTCGAAGAACGGAGAGACGGCCGCGATGATGTAGGCCTCCAGCGAACCCATGTAGCGCTGGCCGTAAAAGTAGATCGGATAGCGATCGCCCGCGGCGATGTCCATCGACATCAATCCGACAATCGCCTCGTCGGGATTCAGAAGTGTCTCGCCGGACTGAATGAACGGCCACCGCACGAGCAAGGCGATCAGGATGATCTCGGCGGCGAGCACAAAGTCCAGACGGACCAGACGATGGCGGCGCCAGCCGACGGTCTCCGCGGACGGGGTGGTCTCACGCCCGCGAAAGGTCTCTGCCGTGATCAGGTCGCCCGCCGGCTCGCCGGGCCGCGGCGGCAGCCGGCAGGGAGACGGCGCAGCCGGCGAGCCGCGCGGCGTCTCTCGTCCGGGTGCGGCACGGGATTCGTCATTCGGTATGGATGGATTGTCGTTCAAGGAAAGCCCCCCAATCATCGCCGGTTCGTCGCCGGTGCCTGCGGCGCCGATCTATGACAGCTTTCCGCTGCGAAGGATCGCGATCAGCAGCCCGGCGCCCATGGCGAACGACACCGCATAGCCTACAAAGCCGAGATATCGGATCTGTATGCCGAATATCTCGAACTGACCCGGCAGCCTCAGGACCATCGAACTCGAGACGACGATGGCGGCCATGAGAATCGAGAACGCCAGGCGATTGCTCGCGCGGTCCAGTTCACTGGCAAGATAATCGATGTTTTCGTGGCGGATGTTGACCTGAAACTGGCCACGTCCCATACCTCGAAGGAGATCTCGCAACAGGCGTGGGGCGTCTCGAAGGATGTTCAGAACATGCCACGACGACAGGCTCGCCTCACGCAGCAGCCGCCGGGGCGCCACGCGCTCGGCCAGCAAGCGTTTCAGCCGCGGACGGATCAGTTCCACCAGATTGAATTCCGGATCGAGCTGAAGCACCACGCCCGATAGCGTCGCCATCGCCTTGAACATCAATACGAAGTCGCGCGGAAGTGTGACATCATTCCGCCGAACCGTCTCGATCAGTTCTCGGAACACGGTTCCCAGTTCCAGACGCCGAAGCGGCAGTCCGTCATACTTCGCCAGAAACTCCCGCAGGTCATGCTTCAGCGTCCGGCGGTCTGTCTCCCGCCCCACCGCGCCCAGATCCGCCAGAACATCAATCACGACGTCCACTTCATCATGGATCGCGGCCACGACGCCGATCACGAGGCGGCCCATCAACTCATCGTCGATCCGGGCGACCATGCCAAAATCAACGACCGTCCAACTTTGCGGAGGCCGGACGAACAGGTTGCCCGGGTGCGGATCCGCATGAAACAGGCCCAGTTCAAAGAACTGCTTCATGAAACACTCGGAAAGGTTGCGGGCCAAGGCGGGAAGGTCACAGTCGTCGCGCGCGCCGGCCAGTACGTCGCGCAACCGAGCGCCGTCAACATACTCGAGGGTCAGGACGCTCGGACCCGTCAGGTCCCATCGAACATGGGGGGTCCGGATGTTCGGATCATCCCGAAACGCCTCATGGAACTGCGCGGTCGACGACGCCTCATTGATGAAGTCCAGTTCCCTCCGCGTCGTCTGGGCAAACTCATCGACGATCAACCGCGGATGGAACGTGCGAAGCTCCGAAAACAGCGACTCGGCCCTCTGGGCCAGCCACTGAAGTACATGGATATCCAGTTGAACGGTTTCTTCAATCCCCGAGCGTTTGATCTTGACGACCACCTGCTGCCCGTCCGCCGTGACCGCCCGGTGGACCTGTGCGATGGAGCCGCTCGCAAACGGCTCATCGCAGAACTCCCGAAACGCCTCCTCGACCGACTGGCCCACGTCGTTCAGGAAGATGCGACGTGCCTGTTCGGTGGGGAAGGGCTGCACTTCATCCTGAAGTCGTCCCAGTGCATCGAGAATCGGCTTCGGAAAAACATCCGGTCGCGTGGACGCCAACTGGCCCAGCTTGACAAACGTCGGTCCGAGTTCCTCGCACACGCGCACCAGGCGGCTGCCGATCGCCTCCAGCGGATCGACCTCCGGTTCCTCCTTTCGGATCCGACCGCGCTTGATCCAGGCCGTCGACGGCAGGTACCGCTGCAACTGAAGGCGATCCACGACATGTCCGAATCCGTGCCGCGACAGGACCTGGGCGATGACCCGAAGCCGCGCGAACGTCCGGACCGTCTTCGGCAGTGTTACGAGGGACATACGCGACCACCATAGCCCGGACGGACCCTCACGGACACGACCCCGGCCCAACCGGCCGGAATCAAAGGAATTCGTGTGCTCATATCGATATTGCATCCGCCGGGCCGGACTATTCCCGCCCGCACTTGAATCGGCGGGCGGGACACCGCACTCTCGATCGGCTTTCGGCCGGACGCTGGAACGAGAATCCCTTACTCGTTCCCGTCTCCCGCCGGATTCCCTTCCTGATTCCCCCATGGCCGTCCCCATGGGACGTGACGTGGCAGGATCCCCATTCGGTTGGGACCGAGAAGGGATTCTCGATCCAGCACGGGATGGGCCGCGTCTTCCGGGGCGGTCCGATCCACCGACCGGACCGATAATCCGACAACAACAGGACCGACACCACCCACTTGCGGAGCGGCGGGATATCCTCAAAGATACCCGCTTCTCCTCGCCGCGGTTCAGCCTGACCCGGGAGCGCCGGCTCACGGACCACGCGACATATGAGGTCAATCATGCGAACAACGATCCGAAAGCCCCGTCGACGGGCCGTCCCCCGTCTCCTCACACTCATCCTTCTTTCGCAACTCAGCCTGATCGCCGGTTGCGGCGGCCTCGGAGGTCTGCTCGGCGGCGGCTTGGGCGGTGCCGGCGGAGGCCCGCTCGGATTCATCTTCGCCGTGGTGCAATTGATCCAGAATCTCCCGAACCCGGTCGACACGGAGTTGCAGGCCGCGGCCCAACCGACCGCCGATGCTGGAATCATCACCGATCAGCTTCTCGGCCGGAACATTGTCGCTACGGCGATCTTCGGCTTCGAGGCGGAGGCCTCTGCCGGAACGCTCGGACCGGATGGACGGATCTACTACACCGAGCGCGTCACCGGCCGCGTCCGCGCGTTTGATCCCGCGACGCTCGCGTCAGACCCGAACCCCGTCGTCGATCTGGCCGTCAATTCCTCGGGCCAGCGAGGACTGAAGGGAGTCTGCTTCTCGCCCGACGGCATGACGATGTTCGTCACCTATACCTCGAGCACGACCGGCAATGACTCCACCACCGAGGCCGAAGGGGACAAGAGTCGTGTGTCATCTTTCCCGTTTGCCAACGGCGCCGTGACCGGAATGGAGACGGTGCTGATCAGCGGTCCCGTTCGCGACGCCCTCTTCCCCAGCGACATCAACACGATCGGCAAGTGCGAGGTCGGGCCCGACGGCAAGCTGTATTTCGCCCACGGGGACTTGAACTCCCGCTTCCTCGCGCAAAACCCCGCGACGGACGTCCTGGCCGGCAAGATCCACCGCGTCAACCCCGACGGCACGATCCCATCGGACAACCCTCTGGGAGCGGACAACACGACGTATTGCCTCGGTCTCCGCCATCCGGCCGATTTCACCTTCGACTCCGACCCTCAGAGCAGCGACATGTGGATCCTCGACAACGGCAACATCATCAGCGACGAACTCAACGCCGGCGCCGCCGGGGCCAACTTCGGCTGGCCCGTCATCCAGGGCTTGAACAATACCGACCCCGAGGTGATCCTCACGACCGTCACCGTCGGTCTCTTCTACCGGAATCCCAGAATCGACTTCGGCCAGACCCCCATCAACCCCATGGGTGTCGTTGTCCTCCGCAACAGCCCCTACGGTACCGACCTCGAAGGCGACGTGCTGATCGGTCAGAATGACCTCATTGATCTGAATGGCACGCTGCAGGGGCAAGTCGTCCGGTGGTCGCTGGATTCCACCCCCTTCATCCTTCGAACGCCTCTGTTTCAGACAGCCGTCCAGTCCGGACCGATCGCGGACATGTTCACCGGGTCGAACGGCTTCGTGTTCATCGTAACGCCGCAAGACCTCTATCGTGTCGATCCGGCATGATGCCGTGTCCGTCCATCGACTGCGACACGACAGGCGGCCGCGGACGCCTCTGCTCGCCATGACCGCACGAAGAGAACAGTCTCCTTCAGTCGTCACGGCGCCAGGTCGTCGACCGAAGACGCTTCGCGGGTTGCAATGCGCCGCATGATGAGCCGGATCGTAACGGGAGTGTCGACTTGGCGACGCTTCTGCGTCCTCTCGGCCCTGATCTTTCTGGTCCGCGGGATGTTCGTCCTGTCCGTCCTGCCGCCTTTCGAGGGTTGGGACGAGTACCAGCACCTCGCATACATCGCATTCCTGGTGGAAAAGGGCCGCGACCCGGTGCTCAAGCAGAGCCGGGTTCCGAGATCGCTCTATCCGGCCATCGTCGCATATCCGCAGGCGCGGTTCGCCGTGGATCAGGTCGGTGGCCTCGGAGCCTTGTCATACGAGGACTTCTGGAAGGCCGACGCGGCTCCGGCAGTCGCGCGCGACGCGCCTTCGCTCCCGCTCTATCAGGCCCAGCACGCGCCGTTCTACTACCAATTGATGACGCCGGTCTTTAGGATGCTTTGGAACGCGAATTCGCCGCTCCGCCTCATCACCGCGCTGCGGCTGATCAACATTCTCTTCGGCGCGGCGGCCGTTCTTGTCGCCGGCCTTGCGATCGGCCGTCTTGTCCTCGGACCGACGCGATACATGATCGTGCTGCTCATCGCCCTCCAGCCGCTGTTCCTGATGAACTGCGCCCGCGTCGGCAGCGACGCCCTCGCCGTCCTGCTCGGGACCATCGTCGTTGCGGGCATCGTCCGGTACATTCCCCGGCGAACCACGCTCGCCTCGATCGGTCTGGGCGTGTGCCGGGGGCTGGCGATCCTCGCGAAGTCGTCCAGTCTGGCCCTGCTGCCGTTCGTGCTGTTTGTCCCGGCGTCGTTCGCGTGGCACCGGCGTCTGGCCATACGGCGAGCGGCTCTGGCGGCGCTCCTGATCGTTGCGGCCGCCGGCGCCGTCACCCTCCACCGGTTCCGCTTTAACCTCGCCCACTATGGCGTGCTCACGCCCATGCAGGAAGCCGTCGAGAACCACGAGCACGGAAGAGGCTTCGACGATCTGGTTCGAGCCGCCGTCGACGTGAACTGGTTCAAACGGCTCAGCCACCAATACGCGTGGTCGAGTCTCTGGGAAGGTGGATGGAGCTACCTCAAGCCCCCCCGTTTTCTCTCGCAGGCCCATCGCGCCTGTGTCGCGCTGACGGCCCTGGGTTGGTGCCTTGCAGTACACGCGACCTATCGCCGGCGTCGACTGTTCACCGAACCCGGCACGGCCGCGCGTCTCGCGGTTCTGGGCTGTGGATTCGCCGCCGGCCTCGCCTACCACACCGTTCACGGAATGGTCGCCACCGGTGCCAAGTATACCAACGTCTGGTATGCCGCCGTCTCGTTCCCGTGGCTGATCTGCCTCTTTGTTCAGAGCGCCGCCTACCTGCCGAGCAAGTGGCCGCGGCGCATCCTGCCGGCCGGGCTTGCGATCGTGTACGTCGCAACCGAAATCTACGGCACCCTCGGCGTCATGGTGCCCGAATACACCCGTCACACATGGGGGGCGATCGCCCGCCAGCGTCTCGGCCAATTGCACCTGTCGGGCCTCGGCCCGGAACTGACGCTCCCTGCGCTGTGTCTGGAAATGGCGCTGCTCGCGACGGCCGTCTGCGTGTGGATCGCGAACGCGAGACCCGCGCCGCCGGCGGCTTGAAGAGACTCGGCCCGCGACCGGGGTCTCCCTATCGATCCAGCTCCGCGGCGATGATGTTCAGGCTTCCCAACACCGCCACCACGTCGCTGATGCTGTGCCCCAGGACCAGTTTCGGAAACGCCTGATAACAGATGAAACTCGGCGGCCGGCACCGCGCCCGGTAGGGACAGTTGCCGCCGTCCGACGCGAGATAGAAACCCAGTTCGCCGTTGGCCGTCTCGTTCGCGGCGTAGGCCTCGCCGATCGGAGGCTCGAACCCCCGATTGGTCATGATCGTCTCGAAGTGGTGAATCAACCCCTCGATCGAGAAGTACACCTCGCGTTTGTCGGGCAGCGTCGTCTTGTCCTCGGCCAGGATATCGACCGGCCCGGCCGGGATGTTGTCCACCAACTGCTCGATGATGTGAACCGACTGCCGCAACTCCTCGAGGCGGACCAGATAGCGCGAATAGACATCGCCCCCCGTGGCAATCGGCACCTTGAACGTCACGCTGCTGGAACCCCGCCCGTCCCAGTTGTCCGCGTAGCACAGATACGGCTCGTCCTTGCGCAGGTCGCGTTTCACGCCCGATGCACGGGCCAGCGGCCCGGTCCAACTCCAGTCGATCGCCTCATCGTGTTCAAGCACGCCGATGCCGCGCGTCCGCTCGATGAAGATGCGGTTGCGGGTCAACAACGATTCGACGTCGGCCATCGCCTTTTTCAGCTGTGGCAGAAACGCCTTGATGTGCTCCGGCCAGACATCCGGAATGTCGCGCATCAGGCCTCCGACCCGCGTATAGCTCGTCGTAAACCGCGCCCCGCACACCTCCTCGAAGAGGTCGTAGATGACTTCCCGCTCGTTGAAGCCGTACAGAAACGCCGTGAACGCCCCGAGATCCAGCGCCGCCGTCCCCACGCACAACAGGTGGTCCTGAACCCGTGCCAACTCCGCGATGATCGTCCGGATCACCTTGCACCGCGGCGTCAGCTCGATGCCGAACAGCGTCTCGCAGGCATGATGCCACGCGATGTTGTTCGCCATCGGGCTGATGTAGTTCATCCGGTCCGTAACGACGACGTATTGGTTGTAGTTGAGATGCTCGCCCAGCTTTTCGAACCCGCTGTGCAGATAGCCGATGTGCGGCGTACACGCGATCACCATCTCGCCGTCCAGTTCCAGAACGAGCCGAAGCGTCGTATGCGTCGCCGGGTGCTGCGGGCCGAAGTTCAGCGCCCACCGGTCCCCACCGACATCCTCGCGTACCAACTCGGTCGGCGCGATCTCAAGTGTCGTGGCCATATATGATTCTCCGCGCAGCATGGTACCGCGCCGCGTCCAACGGGCAAGCCATGCGTGAACCGAACGATCCGAGCCCGAAGCGCAAGCGACGGGGCGATCGGCGGTGTTGCCGCTGTATGGGCCGGCTTTGGCTGGCGCGGCCTCGCTGCCCGACCCCGCGCTGGCGCTTGGGGCTCGGACCAATGCCACAGATTCGCGCGCGTTCATATCGCATCGACCTGGTAGGGCGGGCACCGCCCGCCTTCTCCGCCGGCAGCGCTCCTGCGGCCGGCCGACACGGGTCGTTCGACATAACCTCGCGGGAATCTACGACCATTGATCACAGAAAGGTGGTGGGCGATGCCCACCCTACTCGCCTGGAACCGGCGAGGCGAATGGCCCGGAGAAGGGTCTCTCGTTCCAGCAGGGAGAAGGGGTTCCGGTTTCAGCGGGACGCCTGCATGGCCGAACCGGTTTCACGGGCGGCCGTTCCCGGTCGCCGAATCGTGTGGATCGGCTTTGGTGCGGACCCCGGGGGAGGCGGCCGCCGACTCCACCTCGACGGCCGGCTGCCCATCGGTCATCTCGACGACGGTGCGACACCGATCGCCGTCGACGTACGTCCAGAACGGCGTGTACTCCGCGCC
Organism: Phycisphaerae bacterium; assembly: GCA_046754505.1. Lineage (GTDB taxonomy): Bacteria > Planctomycetota > Phycisphaerae > UBA1845 > UTPLA1 > JAPULF01. The sequence continues at coordinate 25,365 of JBHHVX010000036.1, forward strand.
GGCCAGCTCGCACCGCACGATCGCGCCGGCGAATCGCCCCAATACAAGAACGACGGTCTTGTCGGCGTGGTCCTTGACAATCTTCAGCACCGCCGTGGAGAGACGCCGCGACGCACGGACCACCGACTCGCCTTCCGGCGGAGTCACGGCAAGCGGATCGTTCCGCCACTGCCGATAGACCTTGCCGAAGCGCTCGCGAAACTCCGCCTCGGTCAGCCCTTCCCAATGACCCAAGTCCATCTCGCGGAGGTTCTTCCACGGCCGCAGTTTTTGCCGGACCTCGTGGGCGATGAGGGTGCCGGTCTGCCGGGTGGCCTCTTCCGGCCCCGATAGCACCGCTGCCGGAGCCGCCTCGGCCAGTTCCTGACCGTCGGCAACGGCCTCACAGTGACCGGTCTCGTTGAGAGGCAAGTCCGTATCGCCCGCCAGTCGCCCCTGGGCCCCCCAATCGGTCTGGGCGGCTCTCACCAAAATCAATCTTGTCATCGTGTGCTCACGGATTGCCGCCACCCTCGTCCGTCCCGCGCCCACCCACAGGCGGGACATCGCCAGCCGGTAACGTTACCGACGTGATCAAGCGTCGTCCAGCAACGCGATCGTCTCAAATGGCTTGCCCTCAAGGAACTCCAGGCTCGCGCCGCCGCCGGTTGAAATGTGGGTCATCCGTTCCGACAGCCCGGCCGCCTCGACGGCCGCCGCCGAGTCGCCGCCGCCGATGATCGTGGTCGCGCCGGAGGCCGTCGCCTCGGCCAGCGCCGCGGCGATCGCCCGCGTTCCGCGATCGAACGGCGGCGTCTCGAACACACCCACCGGACCGTTCCAGACGACCGTCTTCGCTGTGGCGATGAGGTCCCGGTAGGCCCGCACCGTCGCGGGGCCGATGTCCAGACCGAGCAGCCCCGACTCAATCGCCCCTTTCGCGACCTTCGTCTCGATGTTCGCTTCCATCGCCGCGGCGCACACCGTATCGACCGGCAGCCGCAGCGTGTCGCCCGCCCGGTCGAGGAGACGCCGCGCCAAGTCCAGCGCGTCCCGCTCGCACAGGCTCCTGCCGACTTCCATCCCCCGGGCGGCAAAGAACGTGAACGCCATCGCCCCACCGATCAGAATGGAATCAACCTTTGTCAGCAGGTTTTCGATCACGCCGATCTTGTCGCTGACCTTGGCGCCCCCGAGAATCGCGACAAACGGCCGTTTCGGAGCCTCCAGTGCCGCCCCAAGAAATCGCAGCTCCTTGTCGACCAGATGTCCGCACACCCGCCGCCCGGGGCCGAGCCGCTTCGGAACGTCATACATGCTCACATGCCGGCGATGGCAGGTCCCGAAGGCGTTGTTGCAGTACAGGTCCCCGAGGCTCGCCAGCGCCGCCGCAAATGCGTCGATCTCGAACCGCTGTTTCCGCGTGGGCTTCCCGTCGGGGTTCTTCTTCGCCCGGTCGATCAGCGTCTCGGCGGCGTGGAATCGGAGATTCTCCAGCAGACGCACCTCACCGTTGCCCATGCCCCGAACCGCCGCCTCCGCGCCGATGCAGTTCTCCGAAAAGCCGACCGGCTTCTCCAGCAACTCCCCGAGATGCTCCGCGACCGGCCGGAGGCTCAACTCCGGATCCACCCGCCCCTTTGGCCGGCCCAGGTGGCTCATCAGGACCAGCCGACCACCGCGGTCCATGACCGAACGGATCGATTCCAGGGCCGCGACGATCCGACGGTCGTCCACGATGCGACCGCCGTCGAGCGGCACGTTGAAATCCACACGCATCAAGACGCGCTGATCCGCGACGTCCATCTGGTCAATCGTCTTCTTGGCCAACGCGCTCCTCCTGACTAGCCGGCGCATCCCGCGCCAGAAAACGCGGCCGGAACCCCTCCGGCCCGGGATCGTCGCTGCGCAGATTATCCCCGATGCACGCCGGGTCAACCTCACCGAAGTCACGATCGGAGCCGGCAGAGATGAACACCGGCTGGTTGTTGTTCGCCTTCACATACGCGGAGTCGTCGCGAACCGTGACGTATCGCAGCGGTGTGCCCCACGGATCGACCAGCGTCCGCCGGCCGGGACCCCGCCAGACCGCCCCCGGCAGCGATTCCAGCAGCGACCGCGTCTTTTCGTGATTGAGCAGATAGACCGTCGCTTGAAGCGCCGAGTCCGGTGAGGGCGGGTCGGGATAAGCCCCGGTCGCCCGGTGGTAGCGCGCCAGGGCCTGGTCGAGCTTGACGAGCATCCGGACGGCCAAGTCGCGCTTGGCGCCTTCGCGCATACCCCGCATCCAGCCGGACAACAGAAAGACGCCCCCGCCGACCATCAGGACGACGACGGCCATCTCGGTCAGCGTCATGCCGCGCCGACGGGATGCACGCGATTTGCTTGAGGAGAAAAAACGAGAGGTGTCAAGATTCGCACGGCCACCCATGGCATCGATCGTACGGCCCTGCGAACCCCGGTCAAGGACCGTCGCGACGTTGCGCGGCCGCTGGAACGACAGTCCTTTCTCGTTCCCGCCGCTGGAACGACAGTCCCTTCTCGTTCCCGCCGCCCACAGGAATCCCTTCCTGTGCGCCCGGTAGCGGTCCGCGACGGATCGCAACATGGGAAAGGATTCCCATCCGGTTGGGACCAAGAAGGGATTCTCAGTCCAGCACGCGCTTAGCGTTCCTCGGACTTGACCGCAAAGTTCCCCACGTCATCGAGGTTGCCGAAGATGCCGTCCTTACCGGGGGTCAGCAGGATGAACTTCCGCGAGTTGACCGGGCGCATCCGCTGTTGAGCAAGTGGCAGGGCCGGGTTCAGACTGCTGGAGCGGAACGATCGGATGAAATCGGCGAAGTTATTCGCGGCGGGATTCGCCTTGTCGGCATCGGGCAGCGCAACGCTCGCCTCGTTGATTTCATGGCGCTGCCCGGCGGCCGTCCCGAGCGCGTGATCGGTAAAGACCTCGTTATCACGACCATTGTATACACCGGGCACGTCGGGAAGGTTGCCCGTGTAACTGCTCGCGAGGATATTCGTCCGCTGCGTCGCGTTCGGATTGGCCCGGTAGTACAGGATGGGGCGATCAAACTTGTCCAGGAACACCGGGCTGTAGATCTGGCCACCGGCGTAATTCAAGACTGGTGTAGCTTCCACCGGCAGCGCTCCGAAGGCGTCCTCGACCGGTTGGTCCTGCGTGGAAGAGCTGATCCCGCTCGGATCGATGAACGGCTCGCGCCGGGCGTTGTCCTGGTCCCAGCGATTGTAGTTGGTGATGGTATCGCTCGGTTTCGGATCGTAGCCCAGGAAGTCCCGGCCGACCATGGCGTCCACCAGCAGGTTGCCCCCCTGCAACTTGTTCGTCGGATCACCCACAATCCAATTCGTCATCGCCAGCGCGGTGTCTCCGCCCAGCTCCGCCGCGTTCGACGCTGGATACTTGCCCTCGTTGTTGCGGAACATCTCCAGGCCGGTCCCGATCGCTGCAAGCTGCGCCTTGACCGCCGCCTTCTTGGCCTCGTTCCGAGCGCGACTGAGCGACGGGGTGAGGATGCCAATCAGGAGGGTGATGATTGCGATCACCGTCAGCAACTCGATGAGCGTAAACGCCTTATGTCTCGATATTCGGACCATGACAGATTTCCTCCGGCCGGTCGGCCGTGTGCAGGTTTGCCCCCCCAGACACCATCCATCCGTACCCTATTCTATCCCCCGACAACCACCCTGTAAAGCCGCGTAGGGTCCGCTGTGCGGACCACGAGGCCGATTGGACGCCATTTCCGAAGCCCCGCTGGAACGAGAATCCGTTCTCGTTCCCGCCTCCCACAGGAATCCCTTCCTGTGCGTCCGGTAGCGGTCCGCACCGGATCGCAACATGGGAAAGGATTCCCATCCGGTTGGGACCGAGAAGGGATTCTCGGTCCAGCAGG
>JBHHVX010000037.1:0-29189 GCA_046754505.1 Phycisphaerae bacterium
CGGCCGAGCGATGTTGCCCGACCGAGAGAACTCGAAAGGAGATCCGATCATGTGGAAGATACTGCTCTACAACCTGATTGCGTCGTTGTTTGGCTTGCCGTGGTGGGGAACGCCGTGAGGCGGTGGGGACGTGTGCTTCGCCGGCGGCACGGACGCCGGCACGAGGCGCGTTGATCCGTCGCGCCGCCCTGTCTGACCGCCACGCCGCACATTCCGCCGCCACCGCCGCTTGCCGGCAGGTTGTTCCGAACCAAACGAAACATGTGCCGGACGTCTGCCCGCGTCCGGCACGCAGGGCCGCTCACCCGGGCGGCCCTTTGCGTGCGCCCGAATCCTCGGCGCGTGGCCGTCGCCGCCGGCGGCCGGCTGCCAGGGGAGCGACGATCGCGAGTGCCAAGAGGAATGTCGAGCCGGCTCCGCATCGGGCCAGCAGCGGAAAGCCTTCGTCGGCGGGGTCGGGTTTGACAGCGCTGTCCGGATTGTCGTCTCCGATGAATCGAACACGTTTGACTTCGCCGGTGAACAATTCGCAGTAATAGAGGCCGCCGTCAGGGCCTTGGGTCAAATCCACGGGACTTCCCTCCCCTTGCACGAACGTCGAGTGGCTGACCACCCTGTCGCCGTCGAGGACGACGCGATAGACGCGGTTGAGGATATAGTCGACGTGAAAGAGGTTGCCCGCGTATCTGCTCGGAAACTGCCCGCCGGTGTAATAGACGACGCCCACCGGGGCCGACCCTTTCTCAGTATACGTGTAAATGGGATGGACGAATTCGGGGTGTTCGGTCGGATCAAACGTGCCCTCGACGACCGGCCACCCGCCGTTGTCGCCGGCATGAATGACGTTGATCTCTTCGCGGCGCTTCACGAAGTCGGAACCCACGTCCATGACGAACATACGGCCATCGGGGGCGAAGCAGAAGCGAAAGGGGTTTCGGAAGCCCAGGGCATAGATGGCGCGGGGCGTGCCGGTCGGCGTGGTAAAGGGGTTGTCGGTCGGTGTGGAGCCGTCGAGGTTGATGCGGCTGATCTTGCCCGCGAGCGTGGTCATCCGCTGGCTCAAGTCTCCGATCGTGTTGTCGCCGATGGAGAAGTACAGCTTTCGATCGGGTCCGACACGAAGACACCCTGCATTGTGAAACGTTCCGTGGGTCGGAAGGAATCTTCGGATGACGGTGCGGTCGGTACCGATGCCGTCGACCTCCGTGAACCTAAGAATCTGCTGCTCCTCGAAGGAGGTCGTCGCGAACAGATAGACGTAGTGGTTGATGGTGAAGTCGGGATCGAGTGCCAGGCCGAGCAACCCGCTCTCCAAGAGGCTGTGGACGTCGATCTCGGTGAAAGGCGGCTCTCGGACGCGCCGGTCCTCGACGATGCACACCCGTCCGCCTTTTTCGGCGACGAAGAGCCGGCCATCGGGGGCAAACGCGAGCGCTACGGGTTGATTGAGATCCGTGGCGTAGGTGGCGACCTCGAAGCCGGGTTCGATCGGTTCGGCGGCGCGTCCCACGGCGACGCTCGCCCACGCCGCCGCAGCCCACATGAATGAGCACATCCACCTGGGCACGGATGGGCTGGTGGGAGGGCCGTCCATCATACGAACAGCGCCGAACCAAGGTTTTCGTCGAACGTTTCACCGTCGAGCCGGAAGATCGGCCCCGGGTCGAAGCCGAGCCAATCTCGAATCGTCGCGCCGAAGACGGCCCGAAAGTCCAGATAGAACGGAAGCGACCGCTCATTCAGATCGGCCGTGGTGACGTTCTGTCCGTGCAGGCCTCCATTCACGCGCGGTCCCGCGAGGATCATGTGCCCCGCGTGTCCGTGGTCCGTTCCGGGGCTTCCGTTCTCGGCGTTCCTTCGGCCGAACTCGCTGAAGAACAGGACGCAGGTCCGATCCCAGACGCCCATCGCCTTCAAGTCGTCGACGAATTGCTGGAACTCGTCGTTGATCTTCGGAAAGAGACGGGCATTCGCGGCGGCCTGCGATCCGTGGGTGTCAAAGCCGCCGTAGCGGAGCTTGAGCACGCGCGTGCCGAGGCCGGTGGAGGCGAGCGTGGCGGCTCGAAAGAACTCGCCGCGGGCGGAGCCGGTTGAGGTAAATGCCTCGGAGCGGGTGCGTATCTGCGCTCCATTCTCATCGATCCGCTTGTAGGTATCGAGGACGCCGGTCTGAATCTCATTGCGGCCGGTCTTCATTCGAGCCAGCCGGCCGAACGCGTCCTGGGCGGCCTTTCGGAAGGTGGTGTCGGGATAACCGAAGTTTCGAGGATCGCCGATCGTCTGCGTATCCAGAACCCCGAACGGCTCATTGAAGTAGGTCTTGCGAAGGCGTTCGTACCACGGGGCGCTGACGCCGACGCTCGAAGCAAGGTTGCGGACACCGAACCGATATACTTCACGACTCTCGAAATGGGATCCGTTTGCATTCGGGTAGCCGACCTGTTGCACGACCCCAAGCTGTCCCTGCTGATAGAGGTCGCTGAAGAACGGAAACAACGCGTTGAGGCCATACTCCGGGTGGTCGGGCAGGGGCGTGACGTCCGTCTCGGCGAGAGCCAGGTTCGGCCTCTTGCTCAGGTAAGTCGGGTCGCGAAACGGCGCGAGGACGCTGAGTGCGTCGAGTCCGCCGGCCAGTTCACACAATACCAGGAGATTGCCCGTGCCGCCGGCCGATTGGGCATACGTCGCGGCGACGTTTCTGAGAAGCGGATCGGCCAGGGCCAACCCGCCGAGCATCAGGCCGCCATGTCGAAGAAACGCCCGCCGGTTCAGCGTTTTGCATTCGTTGCAACTTGCCATTGAACTCTCCTTGATCACGGCCTGAAACAGCCACACAGCTTTCTGTTGTTGATGATCCGCCCGCGTTGATCAGCTTCCGATCACGCGCTCGTCCATGGCCATCAGGCGGATCATCTCCTTCACGTGCCGGGGTTGCCGATCGGGGTCTTCGAGCTGAAACGCTCGCCAGCCGTTCTGGTCCAGCACTTCGACGTAGACATCGCGCTCGGCATCCGTGAGCGCCAGATGAAACACGGACGCGACGGCATCGACGATTTCCCGCCGCACCTCGCGCTGCGACCAGCGGCTTCGGTCGGGCAGCAGGTGGAAGGGCAGGTCCGTCGTTCGGTCGGGTCCGTATTCCATGGTACGTCCCAGCGCGCGGACGCGGTTGAGGATCCACTGGTCCTGCAACCACGCCAGGTCTTCGCCCCAGCCCTCGACGCCGGGCGGATTGAGCAGATCCTGGCCGGCTGCTGCAAGGTCCTGGGTGAGGCGGGTCAGGATGAACCCTTGCGAGTCTTCGGAGTGGAGGTGCATGTCGAGCGTTCGGGCGACGCCGACGACGTGCTCGACGGGCGATGACACATGGTCTCCCCGCGCTTCAGCCGAGAAGAACGCCTCGGACAGCAGGATGCGGCGCACGAGCGGCGCGATCTCGAATCCGCCCTCGGCGAAGCCGCCGGCCAACGCCTGGACCGTGGCTTCGGAGGGGTGATCATGGACAAGAAAGGCGAACAGGTTGCGGGCCACGTATCTCGCCGCCTCCGGCTGAGCCAGAGTCAGATCAATGACGGATTTGAAGTCATGATTCGCCGGTGCCGCGCGCTCCGGGAAGATGGTCTTGGGCGTTTCATCGTGGTTCTGCAGGTCGAAGATCGGGCGGGCCGCCAGGCCTGACTCACGAAGCAACGTGATTCCGGTCAAGGCGCGGGCACTCTCGCGAATATCCTGTTCGGTGTAGAGGACGTCCCGGCCCAGCGTGAACAGCTCCCAGAATTCGCGGGCGTAGTTTTCGTTGGGGCTGTCTTTGGGGCTGTTCGCTCCGTCGAGCCAGATGAGCATCAGCGGGTCGAGCGTCAGGGCTTCGAGGAACGCGCGGTAGTTTCCCAGGGCATGATTGCGAAGCATCTCCCAATGGTCGATCGACAGCGTGCGATCGCGACCTTGGAGCACTCGCCGAGAGGTTGCGAATCGGTCATGCCAGAACATGGCCAGGTGTTCCGCCAGCGGATTCGGCCCCTCGATGAGATGGACGAGCCATCGCCTGGAGATGTCGTCTTCATACGACGCGGCGAGGTCGGCGAGCGGTTGGGGCACCGGTTTTATCGTCAGGAGGTCGTCGACCGTCGGCGTCAATCCGCGATCAACCGACTGGGCGACCTGTTCAGGCGTGGCTCCGAACGCTGCTCGACGCAGCAGGTGGAATGCCTCGTCCGAGGTCAGCGCTTCGCCGTGTGGATTGAGCGAGTCGGCGTTGCCGGCGACCGGGACGTCGCCACCACCGCCGGGTTGGTTCGGATCGGACGGGCCACCGAGGCCGCTTCCCGCGTCGCATGCGGCGATGCAGAGCACGGCGACCACAAGTCCAGCGTACAGCAGCTTTGCGCGAGTCGTGTCCATCCTGCCGTGTTTCCCTCTCTCAGCCGCTCCGGGCGTCATCGTGTTGTCCGTGTCCGCGAGCGATCCTCATCGCCGAGCGGGCGCAGCAAGCCCCCACGCGTGCAAAGCACAGTTCACGACGGACCGTGCGTCGGCCGTTCATGGGCGCGGAGCAACGGGGTGCCAACGCACCCGCGCGACCACGTCCCCCAGATTGTTCTCTGGCACCCTCCCTCCGGCCCGACGCCCGTCGATGCAGGCGTCATTGCTTGCCTAAGTTACGATTCGGCAAGAACGGGAGTCAAGTGCGACTCGGTCGCTTGGCGGAGGGTCGGGACGGGTGCGGCGGCACGTCCACTTCGCGCGTGCGCGTCCGATTAATGATGTGTCAGCCGGAGGTGCGGACCTGCGAGTGCCGCCGCGTCTCGGCTCGCTCCGGAGTTGCGCAAGAACAAGGTGAATGGCAGACCCGCCAAACGGCAGAGCCAACGGGCCAGCCAAGCTACGCAATCGATCATGTTATTCCTGCGCGACGCCATGCGGTCACGATCCGGGTTGGGATGGTGGTTTCGACGGCCTGAGACGCAGACCCTCGATGCGGTGGGGACCGATGCGGAAATCGAGGCGGCGGCCGCCGTGTTTGACCGGTCCGGCGGAGCGTTCGAGGATATCGACGCGCTCGGCGTCGGCAAACTCGCGGTCGAAACGGAGGGAGACGATGGCCGGACGGCCAAAGAGTTCGTGGAGGCGGAGGATCCAACCGTCGCCATCTTCGGCCGGCTTGAGCGCGGTGAGGACGACGCCGGTGTCTGGTCCGTCGTATTCGCCGTTCGCGTCGCGGAGCAAAACCCGGATGAACGCATGGCGCGGCTGTCGCAGACTACTGTCTTCATTGTGTCGGCCGTCGCCGGCGGCGATTTCGGTGGGGGCGGGTTGATAGACATAGAGCGGGTAGTTGAATTCGTAACCGGTGTGCATGACGCCGGCCTGCCGCCAGTCGCCGGCGTGAGGATAGAAGGCATAGGCGAACGTGTGATGACCTTGATCCTGCTTCGGGTCGGGCCAGGTGGCCGCCTTCAGCAGGGACAGCCGCAGCCATTGTTGATGGGCGCTATAGCCGTATTTGCAGTCGTTCAGGAGGGCGGCGCCGGCGGTGTCGTCGCCCTGATCCGCCCAGAACAGTGCGGGCACCTCAAACATCGCCTTTTCGGCGTCGGTGTGCGGATCGGCGGGCCGGGCCATGGTGCCGAAGGGCACGTGGTAGGTCGCCTTGGCGCTCCATCGGGCGAGCGGGAACGCCGCGCGGAGGAACTTGTGATCCTCGTGCCAGTCGACGTTTGTGCGGAACTCGATCCACGGCCGTCCGGCATAGAGCACGATGTCTTGCGACACCTGAGACTTCGAGAACGATCGTTTGAGCCGAACGACGACACGAACCGGCCCGCGTTCGACGATTTCGAGGCCGTCGAGGGCGGTGATCACGCTGCGGTTTGACAGGCCGAGGTTCCACGCGTCCCACTGTTTGGGACGGTCGTCAAAGAACTCGAGCAGGTTGCCGTCACCGGCCAGGACGTCGTCACCATTCGGCAGCGTTCGGACCGAGGTCAGGTGGCCGGTTTCGGGGTTGAGCGAGAATTCGAGGCGGTCGTTGGCGAAGGTCCAGTCCTGGATGCGAAGCGCCGGGGCGGCTTCGGGCCGTTCGGAACGCGGCACGAGATGGTAGACGGCGTAGCCCAGCGAGGGAACGTCCGCCATAAAGACAAGCCGGCCGTCGTCGGTGCGCTGTGACGGGACCGGGTGGCGGTCGGCGTCGAGGACGATGGCGTCAGTTTCGGGGAGCATGACCGGCGCGATGCGATCCCACGCAAGCGGATTGAAGACAACGATCGGCCGTCCCGGCCCGGACGTATCGATCGACCGGGCCAGGGTTTCGAGGGCGTCGTTCAGGCGCGCCCGGCCGGTGGACAGGATCCAGTCGTAGTCCTTCCGGATGTCCTCTTTCACGACGGGGACGCTGGTGCCGGGCAGGCCGTCGTGGCACTGGTGAAACAAGACCCGGCGCCACATTTCGTCAAAGTCCGCGCCGGGCCACTCGGCCCCGTCGGCGTGGGCCAGCGTGGCGAATCGTTCGGCGCTGAGCAGGAGCACCTCACCGTTGCGGTTGAACCACTTGATCCGGCCCTGCGACGTGTAGGTCCCCCGGTGATACTGGAGGTATAGTTCGTCGTCCAGCATCGGCAGACCGGCGTCGCCCTTCTTGAGGATGTCGTGGATGTAGTCTACGGCGGTCGACATCTTGACGGTGGGTGCGAGATCGGTCCTGCCGAGGTCGAGGATCGTTTCGATGTCCTCGCGAGACGGACCGCCTCCGTGATCGCCGACGCCGAACGGGACGATGACCGAGCGGAGCCCGTGGCGCTCTTCCATCGCATCCAGCATGTCCTTCAAACGATCGGGGCGGACGCGCGATCCGATGCCCTGCGGCGGCGTGCAACCGACGACGACGGACCCGTCCGGGGCCAGCCAGCGGCAGAGGTGATAGGGGAACTCGGTCGTGTCGTTCCAGAGCATCTTGGTGGTGAAAAATGCGTAGATGCCGGCGGAGCGAAGCAGTTGCGGCAACTGATGGGTGTAGCCGAACGAGTCGGGCGCCCATCCGATGCGGACGTCCTTGCCGAATTCGCGGTCGAAGAAGCGGCGTCCGCGGAGAATCTGCCGCGCGAGCGATTCGCCGGCGGGCATGTTGAAATCGGGTTCGGTCCACGTGCCGCCGACGAGTTCCCACTGGCCGCTTTTCACGCGTGCACGGATGGCCCCAAAGAGATCGGGATAGCGATCTTTCATCCACTGATAGGTCTGGGCCGAGCCTTGTGAAAAACGAAAGTCGGGATAGGCCTCCATGAAGCGGAGGACCTGGGCAAAGGTGTCGTGACATACCTGGACCGTTTCTCGCCACGGCCAGAGCCACTCGAGGTCGATGTGCGATTCGCCGACGAAGTAGACCTTGCCTTTCTTCAGTTCGGCGCCGCGGCTCTCGAAGTCGGCCAGGCGTTCATCGAGCAGGTGATCGAAAGCGTCCTGTTTCCGTGCGAGGAAGAGTTCAAAAAGGCGTTTTTCGTGTACCTCTTCGCCGGACAGATCGGTGAACCAAGGTCCGTAGCGGACGTTGCGCAAATAGCGTTCGATCTTCGGTCCGGCCGCCTCGCGTGCCAGCCAGTCACGGCGGAACGCCGTGTCCTCGGGTGCGTCGTCGCGACGGTGAATCGTGGCGGCGAACAGGCAGATGCGGTTGTCGTCGGGGAGACGCAGGGCCTCGATGGGAAACGCCGCCGCGATCGGGAGCCTTACAATCGCCAGGCCGGGCCTTGCGGGTTCGTCCGATCCGTGAAGATGCGTGAAGCGCACACGCAGACGGGCGTCTTCGCCCTGCCACGGCGGAATGCGGATCGATAGCGACCGTGTTCGGCCGTCGGCGCCTTCGATTTCCCACGATGCGTCAACGGCCTCTGCGGCGACGGCGGCGACCGCCAGATGCAATTCGTAATAGCGTCCGCCACCGGTCGGACCGACGTCGAGGCGCTGGCCGGATGCTCGGACGCACTCGCCGGCTCGGCCGGAGGCGAAACGGAACGGCGTCCGGCCCACATAGACCACGCCCGCCGGAAACTCCTCGACGGGGTAGCTGCGCCCGTGTCCGTCGAAGTCGAGTTCGGCGCCATGAGGCGAGGCGGCACGGGCGTCGAACGCTTTGCCGAGGGCGATCAACCCCCACGCTTTGTCAATAGTCTCCGGATCACCGGGGATGAAGCCGCGTGGATAGGAGGCCCGGGCCGGCGCGGTGACGCACGCGATGCTGTCGGCGTCGTAGCCCGCCGACCAATCGAGCCGGCCGGCCGAAACGCCATCTCGAAAGATTTCGAGGACCGCTTCGCCGTCGCGCGTGACGACGACGTTGTCGAAATATTGCACGTAGGTTCCCGCCGCGTCGCCCTCGGCCGCGACGTCCCACCGCTCGGTGATGCGGCCCGCCGACCGATCGAGCGAGATGCGGCGGTGAATCCATTGTCCGGCGGCGGATTTCAGGATAGTGGAAGCGTGGGCGTTGCGGCCGTGCTCGTCGGTGGCGCCGGAGTCGCGAAGATTGCCGCCGCCGACAAACTGGATGTCGATCGCGCCGTTGATTTCCGGCGACGCGGGGTCGATATATTGGTCGTATTCGAGGACGTCACCGGGCGCGATGGTGTGTCGGGCGTCGGAAATCTTGTAGTAGACATAGCTGTTGCCGTGGCCCAGCGACTCGGCGGAAAAGGCCAGCACGCGATCGGCAATCGTCTCCGCGGGCCGGCGTGCGTTCGGCTCGAAGCGGCAGCCGATCGTCATCAGGAAGGCGACGACGTATACGGTCTTTCTCATGGGCTGTTTCTCTCAGAGGTTGTTTTGAAGAGCCTTGTCAGAGCCGCGCCCGTCAGGAAGCGGGGGGTCATCACGGCAGAACCACGCCCTCACGATCGCGGCTCTCACCGGGTGATGGCCTTCTCAAACAGGTTCGCACTAAAGATGCCGCACGAATTCTGCGCATGGACGGCGAGCCGTCAAGGCAGGGTGTATGGCAGATTCGGCGTGTGGTTGTTCAGGCGGTCCCCGTAGCGCCGCCCCTTGTGGGCGACGTGGCCGTAGCGGTGGCCGGCGCTGGGGCGTGCGTGACACAATCGGCGGGAACTGTCGTGGCGTCCCGTAGGGACAAAGTGAGCCAAGCCCAGCACGCAGTGCTGGGGCTCGCGAGAAAGCGAGAGAACCGAGTCCCGTAGGGACAATCGTGGTCTCAGTCGTCCCTACGGGACTCGGCTGTGCTCTTGGCAGCCGATCCCGGCACTTCGTGCCGGGCTACGATCAAGCGCCCCTACGGGGCCTGTTCAGCAAGAAACGACAGGAGATATCCCCGCCGATTCCGTCACGGACCCCGCGCCGGGCTCGCCCACTTGCTGACGGCCGCGGCTCTCATTGGTGCGCCTTGATCCGAACCGCGACCGTGAGAGAGCGGACGACTTACCGGTGCCCCATGCACTCCAAGTTGTGGTGCAGGTTTCGTTGTAGCGCAGGCTTCCAGCCTGCCACGGCCGGTCGCCACTGGCGACTTGCGCGTTGCTGTGCCGAGAATCCCTTCTCGGCACGTCTTTTGAGAGGATTCCTATCCTTTGGAGTCTTGCAGCGCGGTGGTACCAACCTGGCCGCGTCGCAACGACATGGGAAACGATTCCCATGGCAGATGGGACCGAGAAGGGATTCTCGGTCCAGCACGCGACACATCGTGTCAAGGATGAGGGGCGCGTTTCGTGGTTAAACGCGGCCCGCCCGCTCACGGTCGCGGTTCCGATCATTGCGCTTCTTTTCAATCACGTTCTCACTGGTATAGGCCGTATGGATTCTGCGCACGGAGCGCGGGCCGTCAAGGCCCCGCCGCACAGCACCCGCCGCGCGGTGCAGTTTGCGAAAGCCGGCGTGCGGTGTATCTTCCTCGTTTCCTGTCTGTCCTTGGCTCGCCGGATCGGTTGAGCAGTTGGGAGGTGCGGCGTGGGGTCGTGGTCGGGGTTACAAAAAGACACACGGGCGGTTCGGCCTGGGTGGCGGGCCGCGCGGCGCTGGCTGATTGTCGTGGCGGCCTGCATGGCGGCGGCGGGGTGCAAGCGCGACACGGCGACCCACGACGGCGACCGGCCCGCGCGCCGGCGCATCGGCGTCTCGCTGCTGACGGTGCAGCACCAGTTCTATCAGGACCTGAGGGCCGGCCTGCAAGCGGAGGCCGCCGATCGCGGGTACGACCTGTTGATCTCGACAGCCGAGTTTGACGCGACGCGGCAGTCCAACCAGATCGACGAGTTCATCGTGCAGAAGGTGGACGCGATCGTTGTGTGTCCGGCCGACTCGCGCAGCGTCGGCGCCGGCATTGCGGAGGCCAACGCCGCGGGCATTCCCGTGTTCACGGCCGACATCGCCTGCACGTCGAAGCTCGGACGCGTCATCGCCCACATCGCCTCCGACAACGTGCAGGGCGGTCGCCTCGCCGCGAGATTGCTCGCGGAGGCCGTGGGAGATCATGGTGCCGTGGCGATTCTGTCACATCCGGAGGTGGCGAGCGTGGCCGATCGCGTTCGGGGGTTCAAGACGGAGCTCTCGCGGCACCCCGGCATCCGACTGGTCGCGGAGCTGTCGGCCGAAGGAAAACGCGACCGGGCCGCGAAGGTGATGGAGGACTTGTTGCAGTCACATCCGGATTTGCGAGGCGTGTTTGCGATCAATGACGACTCGGCGTTGGGGGCGCTGGCCGCGATCGAGGCCGCCGGCCGACTCGGGCGCATCCAGGTCGTCGGCTACGATGCGACGCCGGAGGCGCGAGAGAAGATCCGAAGCGGCGGGATCTTCGGCGACGTCGTCCAAAGCCCACGGGAGATCGGCCGGCTGACGATTCGGGCGGTTGCGGATCATTTCGGGGGCCGGGCGCCGCCGGCCGTCATTCCCGTCGCGGTCGGTGTCTTCACGCGAGAGTCGGAGTAGCGGATGTTGCCGACGGTGCCGCGACTCCGCTGCCGGGGGATCCGAAAGGTCTATCCAGGCGTCGTGGCGCTGGATGAATTCGATCTGGACGTGGCTCCGGGGTCGATTCATGCGATGGTCGGCGAGAACGGCGCGGGAAAGAGCACGCTTGTAAACATATTGGCGGGGGTGGTTCCGGCGGATGAAGGCCGGATCGAGATGGACGGCCGCGTGGTGCACATGGCCGGCGCTCGAACCGCTCAGGCGGCCGGTCTGGCCGTCGTGCATCAGGAGTTCAACCTCGTTTCGCACCTGAGCGTCGGGGAGAACATCTTCCTCGGGCGCTGGCCGCGACGAGGCTTCGGCCGCTGGGTCGATTTCGAGGCGATATGGCGGCGTTCGGCGACGCTCCTGGCGACGCTGGGCGTGCGGCTGGCGGTGCGCCGACCGGTGTCGGATCTGAGCGTCGCGCAACGGCAGATGGTGGAGATCGCGCGGGCGCTCTCGTTGAACGCCCGGCTGCTGATCCTTGATGAGCCGTCGGCGGTGCTGACGCCGCACGAGCTTGCCCGGTTGTTCACCGTGATCCGCGGGCTGCGCGAGCGGGGCGTGAGCGTGATCTATATTTCCCATCGGCTGGACGAGATCTTCGATCTGGCCGACCGTGTGACGGTGTTGCGGGACGGCCGGCACATCGCGACGCGGTTCATCGACGAGGTCGATCGCCGCGGCCTGATCCGCGACATGGTCGGGCGTGACCTCGATGAGGAGTTCCCTCCGCGCCGCTGCGACATCGGCGACGCTGTTCTGCGGATGGAGGGGCTGTCGGCCGGCGAGCGGTTTGCAGACGTCAGTCTGGATGTACGGGCGGGTGAGGTGTTCGGGTTGACCGGTCTGGTCGGCTCGGGCCGCAGTTCGCTGGCGCGGGCCGTCTTCGGCGTGTTGCGGCCGACCGGCGGGACGTTTTCGGTCGGCGGCTCATCGGGACCGTTTCGAGATCCGCGGGCCGCCATCCGGGCGGGGGTCGCGAGCCTGCCGGAGGACCGCAAACGGCAGGGCCTGCTGACGCGTCGGAGCGTGCGCGAAAACGTCCTGCTCGGCGGGGCGTCCGCCATCGCCACGGCCGGGCTGCTGCGTTTTGATCGCGAGAAGCAAGTGGTGGACGACCTCATGCGGGAGATGCGGATCAAGGCCGGCGGTTGCGATGCACCCGTCGACACGCTCAGCGGCGGGAACCAGCAGAAGGTGCTGCTCGCGCGGTGGATGTCGCGGCCGCACCGTCTCGTGATCTTCGACGAGCCGACGCGCGGCGTGGATGTCGGCGCGAAGGTGGAAATCTACCAGTTGATCAACCGTCTGGCGTCGTCTGGTGTGGCGATTCTGCTGATCTCATCGGAGCTGCCGGAGGTCATCGGCATGGCCGATCGGATCGGCGTTATGCATGAGGGCCGGCTGAAGGGGATTGTCGACAATAGTCTACGAGACACGTCACAGGACCGCGTGATGGGTCTAGCGTTCGGGGAGGTGCCGGCCGTATGACCACGGAGAACGACAGGCCGCTTTCGACACATGCGTCGACGGCTGAACATGCGCTTGATACTCCGTTGTCGCGTGTGATGCGATGGATCGTGCGGTTTCGCATGTTGCTCGTGCTGGCGATTCTGGTCGTGGCGGCGACGGTTCTGACCGGCGGTCTCTTTGCCCGACCGGACAATCTGGTCAATGTCGCCCGGCAAATCTCCTTCGAGGCGCTGATCGCGTTTGGCATGACGCTGATCATCGTGACCGGCGGCATTGACCTGTCGGTCGGGTCGTTGGTGGCACTGATGGGCGTGGCCGCGGCGGTGACGATGCAGTCGACGCCGGCAACATGGGCGCCGGCGATTCGGATTGCGTGCGGGCTGGCGACCGGGGTCGGACTGGGCGCGGTGTTCGGCGCCGCCTCGGGAGGTATCGTCGCTCGGTTCTCGATTCCACCGTTCATCACGACACTCGCGGCCATGCTGATCGCACGCGGGCTGGCGTTCATCGCCTGCGGCGGGCAGCCGATTTACGAAGGCTTGCCGGAGTCCCTGATCGTCCTCGGCCGAGGGTTCGTGCTGGAGGGTGCGATCGGCCGCGTCCTGCCCGTGCCGGTCGTGGTGATGGGCGTGGGATTCGCGTGTTTTCATATGCTCCTGTCGCGGACGGTCTTTGGGCGGAGCGTGATCGCGGTGGGCAGCAACGAGGAGGCCGCTCGGCTGTCCGGCATCGCGGTGGGGCGGACCAAGCTGATGGTCTATGTTCTCACGGGGGCGACATGCGGGATCGTGGGCGTTCTGCAGGATGGAAAGCTCATGGCGGCGGATCCGCGGATCGGCGATATGTGGGAACTGAACATCATCGCGGCGGTCGTCGTCGGCGGCACGAGTCTCTTCGGCGGGCGCGGGACGATCGCCGGGACGCTGGTCGGGGCGTTGATCATCGGCGTCCTGAACAACAGCCTGAACCTGCTGCACGTGGAGCATTTCTGGCAGAAGGTGGTTCTCGGGAGCGTCATTCTGCTGGCGGCCATGCTGGATGTTGGTCTGAGCCGCCTCGGCAGGCGTTGCTGAGCAGGACGCTGCCCACCGGCCCCCCCGGGGGGGGGCACACTGGCTGCGTATGGCCACTCGCAAGGCGGAGACGGCCGCCGCCCGCCAGGTCCGGTCCTGCGTCGCTCACGTTTGACGTGACATCACTCGCTCAGTGCTCGGGCAGAGATCTTCGCCCGACGGTGTTTCCGGCGGGTTTCGCTTGCATGCCGCGTCCCGATCCGTTATACATGATCCCTTGAGGGTCCGTCGTGGTCGAATCGCGTCGGGCTTGCTGGCGTTTCAGCACTCCTGGTCGGCCCAGGTGCATTTCCTGTTGTGGTTCCTGCCGCGTCCGTTTTCTCGGATCGGACGGGGCAAGTTGTGGAGGTGGAGTATGTCGCGCAGGTCTTTGTCTTTTTCGACGATCATCTTATCAGTGCTTCTGATGGCGGTTCCGGCGAACGCGTTCGGGCCGGGACACAACGAGCTGGGCGACGCCGGTCCGATCCCTGCTCTGGCGCAGGGCGTCGTCGGCGGAGGATCGCTCCAGTTCATCAACGGAAGCACGGGCGGCCTCGGCGGGTTGGTCACGGACTTTCAGGACATGTACCTGTTCCAGATCGACAGCCCCGCCGTTTTTTCCGCGTCGACGGTTGTGGCGAATGGAGGGGCCGCCAACTTCGACACGGAGATATGGATCTTCGACTCCACCGGGCGCGGGATCCTGGCGAACGACGACTTCAGCGCCGTCGACGTGCGTTCCCGCTTCGACAATACCGCGACCGATTGCCCCCCCAGTTGCCCTCCCGCGACGATTGTCAATCCGGGGTTTTATTATCTGGCCATCAGCGGCCATAACGACAATCCGCTCAATTTGACCGGCCTGCCGCTGTTCAACCAGGCGACGCTGACGGAGATCTCGGGGCCGGATGGGGCCGGCGGGGCCGATCCCATTCGCACCTGGAATGGTGCGGGGGCGGTCGGGCAATACACCATCGCACTGACCGGCGCCTCGTTTCTACCGCCGCCGGATCCGTGGGAGACGTGGGTCGGCGGTCCGGGGTCCGGCACGTTTGTGAACTTCAACGTGAACCCGATTCCCGCGGACTTCTTCGGTCCGGGGTCGGACCCGTTCACGGCGACCGTGACGCTTATTGGCGATCCGATCAATCCGACCACGCTGGGGTCGACATCGACGCTGGTTCAACGAAACATCAACCCGTTCCTGCCGGCCGACCCGCCGGGCGGCCCCGTTCCGGTCCAAATAGAGATTATCGAGCTCCGTCTCGTGTCGCAAGCGCCGGTGACGGTGACGTTCAACGGCGGGATGACGCCCGAGGCGTGGGACCTGCGGGTGACGCTCGATCCGAATGTCGCCCCGCCGGTCGGGCAGATGACCGCTACGAAAACGCACGCCAACGGCGGTGTGTTCGATGCCGTGCTGCCGGTCCAGCCGCGCTATACGTTTACACGAGTGTCAGACAATGCCCAGGCGATTCTCGATACGGCCGACGCGGGCGTGCCGGCGAATCAGCTCGACATGCAGGGCGTGCCGTGGGTGCACAGTGTCCATCCCGCGCTCCCAATCTTCGTTCAGCCGGGGGCATCGTTCGTTCCGGGTGTTCTGGAGCAGATCCCCGGCGACCCCGCGTCGCAGATTACGTCAGTCGTGACCGCCAGCGACCCCAATGGCTCGGCCACCTATGTCTTTTGCCCGCCCACGCCGCCAATCCCGATTCCGACGGTCGGCGAGTGGGGTCTGATCGTGATGACGCTCGTCCTGTTGGTGTCAGGCGGCCTGGTCCTGCGCGGCCGGAGAGGACTTGGGACGACAGCGCGAGGGACTTCGTAGGCTCTCGTCCTTGGCGAGGGCCGATCCGCTCGGCGCAGTCGCGACGCCGTGGACGGTTCGGCCGTGTTCCTCGAGAGATGCTCGGTGTGGCGCTCGTCCGGAGCCTTTTCGTTCAGGCGATGGCGTGGTCTGCAACGTGCTCCGACGCGTTTCTCCACGTCGTGGCGTCGGCAGCGGGGAAGAACGGCTTATCGCGCGGCGTTGCCGGCTTGAGTTGGTCGAACCAGACGGCACGGGGATCGAACCTGGCGAAAAAAGGGCGGCGCACAAGTTCGGGGTTCCGCGCCTGGAGGTATTCGAGGACGAAGACCTTGCGGCCATCGCTCTCCGTCGCGCCGAGTACGGCCACCTTTCCGGAAAAGCACGACATGGAGGGGCCGCGGACGGTTCGGGCCAATCCGGACACTTGTCTGTAGGCTTCCCGGAAAATGTCCCACGCGCGGGCGAGAGGGATTTCGAAGTAGTTCCTCGCGCCGGTATCGCGTTCTACGAACATGTAGTAGGGCACACACCCCAGCCGGACGCCGGTACGCCACAGGGTTGCCCAAGCGTCCGGATCATCGTTGACGTGGCGCACGACCGGCGACTGCATGCGAATCTGTGCTCCGGTGGCCCGCACACGCCGCACGGCCTGCCGGGCGACGTCGGTGGAAAGCTCGACCGGGTGGGAATAGTGGCCCATCAGGGTCAGGTGCTTGCCGCTCGCGACCACCTCTTCGAAGAGTTGCATCAGGTCGTCGGCGTCGTGGTCCGTGACATAGCGTTGAGGCCAGTAGGCGACCGACTTGGTTCCGATGCGGATGGTCTGGATATGCTCAAGCTCGGGCGCGAGCAGCGGCTCGATGTGGCGCCGCAGGTGCTTTGTGCTCATGACCATCGGGTCGCCGCCGGTGAAAAGCACGTCCGTGACGTCCGGTTGGTTTTTGAGATAGGCGATCAGCAGGTCGTGGTCGCGATTGGAAAACTTAAGGTTTTCGAGGCCGACGAACTGTGCCCAGCGGAAGCAGAAGGTGCAATAGGCGTGGCAGGTTTGTCCCTGGCTGGGGAAGAAGAGGACAGTTTCGCGGTATTTGTGCTGGATCCCGGGCAGGGCTTCACCGTGGACGGTCGGGACGTTGTGGGTCATCTGGCCGGCGGGATGGGGATTCAACTCGTAGCGGATGGTGTTGGCGGCCTGATCAATCGTATGCTTCGGCACGCCCTCCTTTACGAGCGCGGCCATCGTTTCGTAATGCTGCTCGGTCAACATGCCGCGTTGAGGGAAGGTGAGCTGAAACATGGGGTCGTCGGGCACGTGGTGCCAGTCGATCAACTCGCGCATGACGTACGCGTTCGTGCGAAACGGCAGCACGGTGGAGACGACGTTGAGTGCCTCGTGTAGATCGGAGTCGAGCCGACTCCACTCGTTGGTTCTGGAGATGTTGCTCCTGGTGATCGCTTTGAATTTCTCTCCGTTTGTCTGTCCGCGCTCGAAGGCCATTTCCATACGGTCTCCTTTTCGGGAGTCATCAGATTCCTGTCGGCACACGCCCTGCGTGCGAGCGCAGTGGAACTTGCCGAAACCGGCGGTCGCCGCTGCCGTACGCGCTATCCTCCATACATCCCCTCCGATAGACCCGAACTACCGGCGAAACCGACACCGAAGGCCCGTTTCCCTGCGGTGATGTGCCAGCCTGCGGAAGTATAGCGGTTCTGACGGTGGGTGGCGAGTGCCTGCCTCAATGCGGTCTGCGTGACAGCTCTGTGTCGGTCTTATGGCGCGACCTGTGGCAGCCAAGCGAGCTTTCGGGCTTGCGGCCGGCGGTTTGGTGCCCGAGGCTTGCCGGACGGGACGGGTTGGCGACAGGCCGCGGCCGAGAGGCCGTGTTGGCGCTTGGCGCGCGTTTGAGGCACTATGGAGCGATGATGATGGAGCGGCGAGAACGATGCGTGCGGTGGTATTACTCCCGCCCGGTGATCATCGTCGCGCTCGTTCTCGCATATCCCGTCGGCGTGGCGCTCCTCGTGCGGAGTCCGAGACCGCGCCGTTGGGAAAAGATCGCAGCCCCGATTGGGTTCCTGCCGTTGTTTCTGGCGGCCGCGCTGTTGGCACTTGAGCCGTTCTGGGAGTTCGACGGCGACATGAATCTGTCGGGCTTCCGCTTCGACTTTGATCGCCTGTGGCAATACCGGCGGCTCGAGCGACAGCGCGCTCGACGGGTTGAAGACTTCTCTGCCGGGGTGGTCGGGAAGGCCGCGGCCGATGCACCAAGGTGGACCGACTTTCGCGGCCCGCGACGCGATGGCGTGGTCACGAATGCCGGCATCTCGCTCGACTGGGAGGCCCGACCGCCGCGTGAGGTGTATCGCCAGCCGATTGGCGAAGGCTATGCCAGCTTTGCCGTGGGATTCGGCCGGGCCTACACCCTTGAGCAACGTCGCGGCGACGAGGCGGTCACCTGCTACGACTTCGCCACCGGCCGGGAGCTGTGGATCCATGAGTATGCCGGTCGGTTCGAGGAGGTGCTCGGTGGTGACGGACCGCGGGCGACACCGACGTTGCATGGAGATCGCCTCTACGCGCTCGGTGCCGAAGGGCGTTTGCACTGCCTGAATGCTCTGACCGGGGCGGTGCTTTGGTCACGGAACATCCTGACAGACGCCGGTGATCGCAATCTTGAATGGGGCCTGAGCGGCTCACCGCTGGTGATCGACGGCAGGGTGGTCGTCACCGGCTCGGGGCACACCGGGCCGTCCGTGATGGCCTATGACGAGATCACCGGGGAGCCGGCGTGGACGTCCGACGTGGGGCTTCAGTCATACGCGTCACTCGCCGTGACGACGCTGGGTGGTGTACGACAGATCCTCGATTTTGCCGGACGTGCGATTCACGGGCTTGACCCCGCGACAGGGGCGGTGCTGTGGACCTATCCGTGGGAGACGCCGTATGCGGTCAACGTAGCCCAACCGCTGACGATCGGGACCGATCGCGTCTTTGTGTCGTCCGGATATGGGATGGGCAGCGGCGTTCTCGATATCACGCGTGAGGACTGCGTGTTTCGGGCCACGTCCATGTGGCACAGCACCAAGCTGCGGAACAAGTTCAGCTCGTCGGTATATCACGGGGGTTACCTGTACGGATTGAACAAGGATGTGCTGGTCTGCCTCGACGCGGAGACGGGTGAGCGCCGGTGGAACGGCAGGCGATACGGATTCGGTTCGCTACTCCTGGTGGACGATCACTTGCTCGTCTTGAGCGAGCGCGGGGAGCTGGCTCTGGTTCGGGCCACACCGGATTCGTTCGAGGAGCTTGGGCGGATTCGCATCTTCGCGAATCGCACATGGAACAACTTCGTTGTCGTGGACGGCAGGCTGCTCGCACGGAACCACAAGGAGATGGCGTGCTACACAGTGGGGGGCAAATGACGGCCGAGCCCACCCACCGGTCGAACGCGGAGGCTGCGATGGCTCGTCGGCGTTGACGAGAGCGTGTGTCGCCAAGGGTCATGCCGCTCCTGCGGACCAACGGGCGGCGCCGGGCGACGGCTCGTCCGCCGGGCTGACGGCCAGGCTCATCTTCCGGAGCCAGCGAAAATGCGAAGCGACCCCCACGAGCAGGCTCTTCTGAGCCATGTACGGCAGGCCGAACTCCCGGCAGGTCTGCTGCACGAGCGATGCGAGGGCCGGGTAGTGTATGTGGCATATCTGCGGAAACAAGTGATGCTCGATCTGATAGTTCAAGCCACCGACAAACCACGTGAGCAGGCGGTTGCACGGTGCGAAATCTACCGTAGTCTTCACCTGGTGCTCGGCCCATGCGATCGCCATCCGGCCGGTGTCGACGTTCGGCATGGGGAACTCCGCTTCCTCGACGCAGTGCGCCAACTGGAACACAACGCTCAGCACGACGCCTTGCACGAACGCCGCCGCCGCGTAGACGGACAGCACAATCCACCACGGGTGCAACAGCATGGGGAGTGCGAACGTCAGCGTGAAGAATACGATCTTGCCGCCAACGAACGTGAGCAGTTCCCTTCCCCTCGGACGCGGGAGGCGATGTTCACCGACGCGACCCGTGAGCACATCGTGAAAGTCGTCGTACAGGTGCCACTTGATGGCCAGGAAGCCGTATAGGAACCACAGGTAAACGTGCTGAAGCCGGTGAAACCACAATCGCCGCTGGTGCGGAGACAGGCGACCCAGAAGGCCGACATTGATGTCATCGTCATGGCCGGTGATGTTTGTGTAGCTGTGGTGGATCGAGTTGTGCTTGCGGGCCCAGACGTAGGAACTGGCGCCCAGCAGGTCGAGCGTCGTGGCGGCCAATTTGTTGATCCAACGGTGGTCGGAGTAGGCGCCGTGTCCACCGTCGTGTTGAACATTGAATCCGACCGCCGCCAGCGAGAGTCCCAGCAGGATCGTCAGTGGGACCGCCAGCCACCACGTGACCGGCGCGAAGACGAGCAGCGTGTACAACGTCCCCAGGCAACCCAGAACGACGGCGGTTTTCAGATACATTGCCGGGCAGTCGCGCCTCCGTCGGCCGCTTTCAGCGAAATATCCGTCCACGTGTCGGCGCAGGGCGAGCCGAAAGTCATCGTGACCTTTGAATCTCGGCGGAGACAATGCGACGCCGCCAACCGGACGCCCGGGTGATCGTGTCGACATGCTGTTCTCATCCGGTGCCATCGTATTCTCGACTCTCCTGGAGCGTGTTGCTCAGGCAGGTCAGATCGCCGCTGATCGGAACGGGTCGGCTGGTCCTGCAAGCGATGGCCAGAGAGAGCGCCGGTGTGAAGGGGACCGACCTCTACCACGGCATCGACCCACGGGCCAGCGAAGAGTTCGTGGTTTTGATCCTGGCTGTCTCAGCCATGTTCTGCGGGGAAACGTCCACGCAAGAAGCCACCGACACTGATCCGTCCGCAAGTTGCTACTCGCCGGGGCCGGCGGTTCCCTCGTTCGTGCCGCGTGAATGCTCTCCATTCTCAACAGGCGGCGAATCACCCGCCTCTTCACGGCTCTCGCGGCGTTCCCGTTTCTGGGCCGCCTTCTCCGCCTTTTCGATTTCACGCTGCCGCTTCTGGTATTCTCGTTGGCGTTTCTGAACGGACGGTCGCTTTCGTGCCATCGTGACTCCCTTCCGGGCCAATTGCTTGCGTCAGGCCGGCCTTACATCGCTGTCGAGCGAGTGTCGAGGGCATTGACGACGATTGCGGTGGGTTGGGTGAACGCGGTCGGCCCCTTCATACGACGCCCGCCGAACCCTCCGCTCGGTTCCCCGTGTGCCATACCGGCATCGCTTCGATTCGCTCACGCAGCATGTCGAACGTGGTGTCGGCCCGGTCGTTGAACTCCTGGAGTGCCGTCATCGCGTCGACAGGCGTGTCGTGCATCGGCCAGCCAACAGTCCTTCGTTTGCCGAGAATGTGCCGCTCCAGTTGTCCGAAGAGCACGCAGGCGCGCTGCCAGCCGAACAGCCGGCACAGCGCGCCGGTGATGTCCCATGCGACCGCGGCGTCATCATCGTAGACGACGCCATGGCCGTGGGCATCGAGCGCTTCGGCATGACGGCACCACTTGTCCGCATGCTCGAGCAGCGCCAGTAGCTGCTTTTTTTCGTCGGGCATCATTGCCGGCGCCACTCGCCTTCCCGCGGACGTTTCTTTCTCGGCCTCATGTCTGTGAGATCGAGCGGGGCTTCGGCGAGGCGCTTCGAAGCTTGGGCGTGCGGCAGCAACACCGTCCGACCGTCGCGTTGAAACGTTGCGTCACCCATGCGCTTGCTGTTCTGCCACACGGCAAAACCCTTCCCATCGACTACGAAACGAGCGGCGAATTCCTCAGGCATGCTCTGTTGCTCGAGCGCCTGCGCGGGGTGTGGACCGGCTGCCCTATTCGCGACGAGGATGTCGAACTCCTTTGTGGCGAATCGGCTCTGCGAGGTTCGCGCACCGCGCAATCCGCGCGCGGCGGGCAAGGCTTACCAGCGTCCGCCGCGTCCGCCGCCGCCTGCGGGGCGCGGCTTGGCTTCATTGACCTTGATCGCGCGGCCACCGAGGTCCTTTCCATCCAGCGCCGCGATCGCGGCTTCAGCCTCGGTATTCGAGCTCATCTCGACGAATCCGAAGCCCTTGCTCTGGCCGGTGCTTCGATCGCTGATCACGCTCGCGCTGTCGACCGTCCCGTGCCCGGCAAATAACTGCTGAAGGTCACTATCCGTCACTTCATAGCCAAGGTTTCCGACATACAATTTTCGACCCATCATGAATCTCCGATTGGCCCAGTGTCCTGGTTTCTGTCCTTGCCTCTGCTGCTTCGAGTCCGCAGAGCGGTCCGGCGGTTGGCGCCGGTCTGGCCTCCCCGCAGAAGGGGTGCGGTCAGACGCAGTCTTCTTTCCCACGGGAGCAGTTTGGTACCGAAGCGACAGTGCTGACAAGGCGTGAAACTGGATTCTCGAGCTCTCTAAGTTAGCTGCGGCATCCGCCGCAATTCGCCGCCCGACGACGCGTGATGCATGCAGAGGCATCCAAGGCACACGCCGCCAAGCCATCCATCGAGCCTCGGTGACCAGTTCGAATCGAGAGGAGTCGCCCGCGGCCGCGGGCAGGTCCTCAGGAGGAAGAAGGATCAGAGAAGTTCGTTACTTCCGGAAGCGTAGCCGGTCCGGAGCCAATCGGCAACAGCGATTCTCGATTTTCTGAGGCCGCCAAGTGGAAGCGCCCGGCTGTGATGGCCGGCAGGCCGCTGTGAGATCGCACCGGGCAAGGTCTGGCGCCGCCGCGCCGTATTGCCCAGTCGATCACGAGGGCAGCAGCCGGTAACTGGCTGGATACGGCTCGCAGCGTGTATCAGGGACGATTCGAGATCATTGCCGGCGGAGTGGCACGCGGGTTGCCCTCTGTCAGGACGATCCCGAAAGGGGGATTGACAAGGAAGGCTGGCAAGCCAGAAACGCCCTACCTCACATCTCATTTCGATACCGCACCGCGGAAGCGGCCGCCATCCGGCGGCCGCTTTCGTTTCCGGCCGCGCGACGACTGCCCTCTAACGCTTGGATTGGCGGAAGGCGCTGGCGAAACCCGCTCGCGCGCTTCCAGAGGAGCTACACCGGCGGGTCGCCGATGCTCCCCACCGAATGAAGCGCGACAGATCCTCTCGCTGGAACGAGAATCCCTTCTCGTTCCCATGTCAGCCGGGACCGAGAAGGGATTCTCGGTCCAGAGGGATTCTCGGTCCAGGGAGATTCTCGGTCCAGGACGCGACCAATGACGCGTGACAGGGCGCTACTGCCCCGGTACATCGATGAGGATATCGGCCGCGACGTGGCCATCCGTCCGGTCGGCGACGCGGAGATAACCCACGTAGTGCGTGCCATCCGGTGCGTCCGGCGGCGTAGACTGCAGCTTGAAATCGACCGGCGCGGCGATGTCCGGATACAACGTGGGCTGCGTGGAGCCGCCGCGCTTGAGCGAGATTGCCACCGGATCGCGGTACAGGTAATCGACCACGACATCGAAGGAGGCGGACTGATCGCTGTCCGGCCAGGTAAAGGCGGCCTTGATGTCCAGTTTGCACGACTTGGCGCCGCCCGGCGAGGTGGCTTCGCCCCGGAAGTGCCGGTCGTCCATGCCTTGCTGCATGATGGACTTCCCCGAAGGGTCGAAGAGATTGATCGCGACGTCGGTGAACATCGCGAAGTCCTCTTCGCTCGTGTCGCATCGGATGCGGACCGCGCGCACGGCCTCTTCAAACCGGACAGGAATCGTCACCGTGTCCTTGTCGGGCGTTAGCTTCTTGGTGAACGTCTTGCGATATCCCTCGAGCCTGCCGGTCATCCGAGCCGGCAACGGTCGGCCGAACACGTTGGTGAAGGTGACCTTGCCGCTGGGGGCCTGGCCGGGACCATGCGACCAATGCTCAATCGGCGTGGGCGATGCGGCTAGTCCGTCGAATCGGACGCCAAGCGTGTAGGCCGACTCTTCGTCGGGCCGGCGGCTGGTCACGCAGACCTCCCAGACGCCGGGTTCCAGTTCGTCGGTCACGTCGTAGTCGGCCGACATCCGGCCCTCCTTGGTGTCGAGCCGCAGCGAGCGGCAGCGGATCTGGTTTCCCGAAAGGCGAAAGACCGACCGAACCGACGCGGTGCTCGCCTTGCCCTCGACGGCCTTGATTTCGAGATGCAGGGCGGTCGCCCCGGTCGGCACGTTGAGGAAATAGCGTGTGGGATGCCATCCATGCGTCGTCTGGTCCGCGTAGGTCCGCCGATAGGTGTTGTCCGCGTCGAAGGTGTCGGGCACGACGACGGTGTTAATCAGCCGCAACACGACCTGCTTCCCATCGAGCATCTCGACCTCACCGACGAAGAGGCCGGGATGCCTGAGCAGCTTGGCATCGTATGAAACGCGGACCCGGGCCGACTGTTCGCTTCGGAAATAGATTTGTGTCTGATCCAGACGACACCACGGCACCGTCGAACGCAACGTGTAGCGACGCGTGAACGAGCGCCGAGCGGCCGTGTCCACCGTGGGCGCGAAGACCGGCTTGATTGTGAAGACCTGCGGCCGATCGACCGGGAAATAACGGCTCCGCCAATAGGCGGTCGGTCCGGTGCCGTCGACGGCGATCGGGCTTTCGGTGGAGACCGTGTAGCGGAACAGCGGCCCGGCCGTCGCCCTGGTGAGGCCCTCTCGAAGCGCGGCCGCGGCGCGGGTCACGTCCGGGATGCCGGCCCCACAGTCGAGCACGCCAAACCCCGGCGGTACGGTTGCGCTCTGCCTCAAGGCCGCCTTCACCTGCGTGGAACGCACCGAGGTGTCCGGAGATTCGGATCGGGCGTCACAGACCAGCAGGGCCGCCAATCCTGCGGCGTAGGGCGACGCCATGCTGGTCCCCGCGAAGAAGTCGCCGGAGCGGTTCCACAAGGGCACCGTGGAGGTGGCATAGCCGGGCGTCGCGATGTCCGGCTTGTTCAACTCGCCCCCGCGCGAACTGAAGGTCGTCACCTGTGGGTGCTCGATCCGGGCGCCCATGACGTCGCGCGCCGTGTCGACGGCGATCAGCGCCGCAATGGAGATGACCGCCGCCGCCGCCGCCGGCGTGCCGACGCTCGACAGCCCCGGTCCGTTGTTGCCGGCGGACGTACACACGATCAGGTAGGGATTCTTCCGGCACAGCCGGTCGAGGAAGGTGTCGATGTCGGAATAGCCTTCGCGTTCCGAGCTGATTCCGTAGCTGAGATTGCAGACCACCGGGACGTGGTGTTCGCGGGCATAGCGGGCCGCGTATTCGAACGCCCGTTTCTTCGAGCCTGTCGTGGTCGCTCCGCCCGAGAGCCGGTTGTCTCCGATCTTCAAGCTGATGACTCTGGCGCCGGGCGCGATGCCGTTGAACTCTGCCTGGCCATTGATGTGATAGCCCGCAGCGATGCCCGCCACATGGGTGCCGTGGCCTCCGTCGTCGAAATGGACGACCACTGTGCGTTTGCGTGGGAAGACGTTCACGGCGCCGGTGAGCTTGGGACGCTGCTGTTCCTTCTTCTCCCGAACGAACGTAAACGTCTCGTGGGCGACGTGGTAGTTCCGCAGCGGCGTTTCGTCGGACCAGTCGCGGTCGGCGTTGGTGTCGATGAAGACGATCGCGTCGTCGTCGCCGCCCTCGTTCGTGGTCACCACGCAGATGCCAAACACATCATCGCGAGTGCCGTTGTCGTTTACATCGGCCGCCACGCTGTTCTGAAAGGCTTTTTCCTTGAGCAGGCCGAACCACAGGGTGGCTCCGGCTGGTCGACCCTCTTCCCGGGGCAGGACGTATTCCACGGGGGCGCCATCTTCGTCATAGTGCACCAGGCGATCGCCGGCCTCATTGTAGACGGCCGGCGCGAGCGAGATGTCGCCCTCACCGGAAAAATCCTGAACGTCGACGACCTTGACCGAGCCGTCGGGCAGTTTGTCCAGGCCGGGCACACCCATGTCGACGCCGGTATCCAGAACCGCGATCACCACGCCGCGTCCGTCCCGGTCCGGATATTGCTTCAGATAGGCGTCGACGCCACAGGTCGACCGCGACAATTGCGTCCATGGAAGAGGCTCGTCGGCGGTCGCCCCCGTCCACAGGCCATTGAGAACCGCCACTACGACAAGAATGCCAGGCCGCATGTTCACCCTCCAGTCAGAGTTTCGATGGATATCGCTCCCCGCAGCGTCATTCAAACACTATTGTCTTGTTTCTGCTTGTGAGAATCCGGCTCTCAAGCTGGAGTCGCACGGCGGTTGCCAGGACCACACGCTCCAAGTCGCGCCCTTTGCGAACCATGTCGGCGACGCTGTCGCGATGGTCCACGGCAAGCGTCCGCTGGGCGATGATCGGTCCGTCGTCCAGGTCTTCCGTAACATAATGGCTGGTCGCGCCGATGATCTTGACGCCGCGGGCGAAGGCCTGCCGATAGGGTTGTGCCCCGCTGAATGCCGGCAGGAAGCTGTGATGGATGTTGATGATCCGATCCGGAAAGTGCGACAAGAATCCCGGTGTCAGAATCTGCATGTAGCGCGCCAAGACGATGAAGTCCACGCCGGCGTCTTCCAGCAACGCGAGAGCTTCGGCCTCCTGTTTGAGCTTGTCGTTGGCCGGGATCGCCAGGCAGTGGTAGGCGATGCCGTGTGCCTCGACGACGTCGCGAAGATCGGGATGATTGCTGATGACCAGGGGGATGTCGACCTCCATCTCGCGATGCCGATGCCGCCACAGGAGATCCACCAGGCAATGACTGGCGCGGCTCACGAAGATCGCCATCCGCCGGACGCCGCCCCAGTGGATCTGCCATCGCATGTCGAAGTTATCCGCGAGCGACCTCCAGGCTGCGGCGAAGGTGTGGCGATCCAGCCGAAAGCGGCCCGGCTCGATCTCCACACGCATGAAAAACTCGCCATGCTCGGGGTCGACGTGCTGATCGGCGTCGAGAATATTACCGTCGAACTGCGCGATGAATGCCGCGACCGCCGCGATAATCCCGCGTTTGTCGGGGCAGGCGATCAAGAGATGGATGGTGTTCGCGCTCATACGTGTTGGCGACTGACGGTCTCGTTTTGCGAACCTCTTTCGGCACAGAGCATCGTCGCCGATTCTCCTCCGCCGGTCAACCGCCGTGAGACCGGTGTTCCGACACACGTGGTTGGATGAATGAAGTGGACCTGCCGCCGACACGTTCTTGGTGGAAGCACATCGGCGAGACGCCGAGGCTCCCCATCAAGTGAATCGCGTCGTAGTCGTGGCCCCACGATGGGGTTGCGACGTTCGTGTCTTGCGGGACGCGACGGCGGCAAACGCGGGTAACGAGACGAATTGGCGCCGTGCGGCGATCAATCCATCGCTCGAGCCGACTCGGCCGTGGCGACGACCCGTCGATTGTAGGCGGCGATGATGTCCCCGCGTCCGAGGATGTCGACGATCTGACCGGTGCCGTCTCCATTGAGCACAACGAGAGCGGGCCTGTCGTCGTTCTGGGCCAGGTTGTTGACGGCCGCCAGAAGCGAATCCTCCGTGTTGACGGTCTGGGCCGGTTGGGCGATGTCGCCGGCAATGATCAGATCCGCCACTCCGGTCTCGGTGACGATGCGGCGGATGTCGCGGGAATCGATGACTCCGGTCAGTCGGTGCTGGCCGTCGACCACTGGGAAGCAGAGTTGGCTCGACTCGGTAAACCGGTGGAGCAGATCGCGGAAGCCCATCTGGTCCGACACGATGACGAGGTCCCCGTCGGCTGCGCGGCGGCAGGCCTCGCGCACGGTCAGCCGCCGCAGGATGGCGCCGGCCATGTTGCCAAGTTTGGTGGGGGCGTCGAGTCGTGACGGAAGTTGTTTCTCGTACAATGTGAATCGGCGGCAAAGCAGAAAGGACACGATGCAGACAAGCATCGACGGCACCAGCAGCCTGTAATTGCCGGTCATCTCGCTGACCATGATGATTGTTGATACCGGCGTGTTCGCCGCCCCGGCGAAGAAGCCCGCCATCCCGACCAGCGCGAAGGCCCCGGGCGAGATGTCCAGTGCCGGAAAGAGCTGCGCGCAGACCAACCCGGTCGCCCCTCCCAAGGCCCCGCCGATGGAAACTGAGGGTCCGAAGACTCCGCCGCTCCCACCACTGCCGATGGCGAACGAGGTCGTGACCATCTTGCCGAGGGCGATGAGCGCGAGCACGAATGCGGCGATGGTGACCGGTGCCACACCGGAGGGCAGAAGACCGGTCAACTCTCCCGCCAGGGGCAAGGACTGCACTGAATCGTCGAAGCACCTCTGCACGACGCCGTATCCGCTGCCGAGCGCCTCGGGGATGAGAAAGCCGATCGCCCCCACGACGACGCCGCCGATGGCGGGTTTGAAATGGTTTGGAAGATGCAATCGGCCGAACATGAACTGCCGTGCGCCGTAAAACATCTTGACGAAGAGCATTGCGCCCAGCGCCGACACGACCGCGAGGATGAAATACGGCAGGAGCGTCATCACCTGATGGAACGTATAGTCCGGCGTCTTGAACAGGGCGTGAAACCCGAAAAAGCCGCTGAAGACGCTGTAGGCAACAATGGACGCGATAAAGGCGGGAACGAGAACCTCGTGCTCGAAGTCCAGATCGCGATACATCACCTCGGCGGCGAACAAGGCCCCGGCCAGCGGCGCATGGAAGATCGCGCCGATCCCTGCTGACATCCCCGCCGCCATCAGCACGCGTCGGTCCGACGGAGGCATCTTCAACCAACGACCGAGCATCGAGCCGAAACCGGCGCCGATCTGAGCGATCGGGCCTTCCCGGCCACCGGACCCTCCAGAACCGATCGTGATGGCGGACGAGATCGCCTTGACGAACGGCACCCGCTTGCGAACCGCCCCGTCCTTGAAGTGGTAGGCCTCGATTGCCGCGTCGGTGCCGTGACCTTCAGCCTCCGGGGCCAGCCAGAAGACGATCGCTCCGCTGAGCAACCCGCCCGCTACCGGGACGATCAGCAGCACCCACCGAAGGACGGACGGACTCGTTGCAAGGGTCCCGAAATCAACGATGGCGTGCTCGTTGCCCGGCAACGTCGGGTGATAGTTGGCGAGATACTCCATGCAGAAAGTGCGCCCTACCTCGAGCATCGCGTAAAACCCGACTGCCCCGAGTCCGGCAGCCAGACCTACGACAAGGCACATCATGAGGAGGCGGCCGAGGTGCTTGACGCTAACTGTTGTGTTGAGCCGTTTCATGGCGTTCACACCTTATATCGGCACAGGTCCGGCGGGCCAAGGGGGAATCGCCAATCACCGGTCCAACCGGCATGCTCGCGCCGCGAGTCTGCCGCTGGCGCAAAAGCCGAGCGTCGGTGCCATGTCTTGGCGCATGCAATCTGTAGCCGCAATCAAGCGTCGAAAAGACGTGGAACGCAATGCAGACAATGCCGCACAGGTCGCGCCGAAACCCACGGGGCAGATCATCGACTGCTACGGCAGCCCGAGCAGGACATTTACAAACGCCGCCATGTCCGCCGCGGTCAGCGACCCGTCCTGATCGATATCCGCCTGGCAGGTGTATGCCCCCGAGACGAGTCGCTCGACAAAGCCCGGAATGTCGGACCCGTTCGTTGCGCCGTCGCAGTTCAGGTCCGCCAGCAGAAGGTCCGGGGAGCAGCCGAACCCGGCGACGAACTCGCAGCCGTCCGGCACGCCATTGGCGTTGCAGTCCAGACTCGTTCCGTTCATCAGGTCCGTCGCGTCGTGGATCCCGTTGCCGTTGCAGTCCGGGGCGATGCGCAGGTAGTAGACGTCCTGCTCGCCGTTAAACGTTGCGGCATAGGCCAGATTGGCCCAGCCGTCCAGCGAGACCATGTGATAGTAGTCGCCGAGCTTGTTCTGCTGCGGATAGCC